>CALLGK010000191.1 GCA_938009905.1 uncultured Acidimicrobiales bacterium
CCGCTCCAGAACATGGCACAGCTGTGCCGCATCGGTCTCGGATCAGACGGCGAGCCTGTCGACGTCGACTTGCTGAGCTCGTCGTTCGATGCCGTCGTGCGGGCCAACGACGCCTTGCGGGCTCGTTTCTCTGAAACGAACGGTCGAGCGTCGATGCGCGTCGTCGATTCGGTCACGCCGACCCAGGTGATCGACCTTGCGGCGGTAGACGCGTCTGCCTGGGCACACCAGCGGATCCAACACAGCTTCGATCTTGCCAACCAGGTCTACGACTCTGTTGTCCTTCGTCACGAAGACGGCACGGTCTCCTGGTACTTGAACCTGCACCATCTCGTTACTGATGCCACCGCAACCGCGCTGATCGTGGCCGAAACTGCGGCGATCTACGGCGGCGCAGACCCGAACGTCACGACGTTCGTTGATGCGGCCCGAGACGGCAAGAGCGATACGACGAACGATCGCCGCACCGAGCTGGCCCGAGCGCACTGGGCCGACCGTGAGACGCCATCGCCCGTCGCCGGCCTGTATCAGCCAGTTCGGCGCCCGACCCCTCGGAGCGAACGGCTGCCCGTGACGCTCCCGGAAGATCTGCGTTCGCTGATCGACGAGCGGCTTGGCTCGGACTACCGCATGCTCACCCCAGACCTTGGCTGGACCACGTTGTTGCTCACGGCAACAGCCGTGCTTGTCCATCGCCTCACCGGGAGTCCGACCATTTCGGTCGGTGTGCCCGTGCACAACCGCGACGCCTCAACGCGAGACGTCATCGGTCCGGTCATGGAGGTCTACCCGGTTGATATCGAGGTTGAGCAAGACGACACGCATCGCACGCTGCAACGTCGAGCGGGCCGTGCCCTCCTCGACACTCTGAAGCACGCCAGGCCAGACGCGAACCAACCTGGAGATAGCCAGGCCATCGTCAACGTGATTCCGCGTGGATCGCACACGGAGTTCGCCGGCCGGTCGATCTCGACCGAGTGGATCCATCCGGGGGCATCTGATCCGCAGCATCTTCTCCGAGTGCAGCTGACATCGTTCGGCGATGACGGCCTCGCCGTTCACCTTGATGTCAACGAGGCGGGTGCCGACGCCGACCATCGACGGCGAGCCCCCGGCCACTTTGTCGACGTGCTGCGTGCGCTGGTGACCGATCCTGATCTACCGATCAGCGCCTCGCCGCTTGTCGCTGATGAGGAAGCGTCGCTGCTCACGGCCTGGGGCGCCGGTGACGTTGTTGCTCAACCTGCTTCGATTGTTGCAAGGCTGCGAGAGCAGTTGATGGCGAACGACGCCGTTGTCCTCGAAGACCTCCAGCGGGCTGGCACCCAGACGTGGACCGGCCCTGAGTTGTGGTCGTGGACAACCGCCATCGCGTCATGGCTCGAGAGCGAAGGGGTGCGTCCCGGCGATCGTGTCGGTCTCGAGATGGGGCGGTGCGCCGATGCCGTCGCCGCCATGATCGCCTGTCTTCGAGCCGGGTTCAGTTACGTCCCCATCGACCCAGATCAGCCGGCTGATCGTCGAGCATGGCTTGCCGACACAGCAGCCTGCGTTCACGTCATCCGAAGCATTCCGGACGATCTCGCCCGCGACACCGGACCGTCCGAGACGGACGCTGGTTCTGCCATCCCAGCCGACGACGCCGAGGCGTATCTGCTGTTCACGTCCGGTTCGACCGGCATGCCGAAGGGTGTGCCGATCACCCATGAGGGTCTGAGTCGCTATCTCGACTTTGCCGTGAGCAACTACATCGACGCCGACCGGCCACCCGTCATCGGTCTCATGAGCCCGCTCACGTTCGACCTCACGGTCACGAGCCTCTACTCGGCCTTTCTCAGCGGCGGTCGGCTCGTCGTGATCCGCCCGTCTGGCACTCCCGGTTTGCAAACCGTGGCCAGTAGAACCGACATCACCTGGCTCAAGGCCACACCATCACACCTCGAGGTGCTGGCCCGACTTGCGCCAGACGATCACTCATTACGAACTCTCGTCGTGGGTGGTGAAGCGTTCACGATGAGGCTGGCTAGGCGCCTTGACCGCACCTTCGAAGGCGTGCGGATGTTCAACGAATACGGTCCGACCGAGGCAGTCGTTGGGTGCATGATCCACGAGGTCACGCAGGCCGATCTTGCGTCTGACGAAGCCGACGTGCCCATCGGGCGTCCGGCACCAAACGTCACCCTCCGCATTGTTGACAGCATGGGGCAACCGGTGCCGATCGGTGTTGCCGGTGAACTTGCGATCAGCTCACCAGGACTGACTGCCGGGTACCTCAACGCCCCCGAGGGTTCACGCGACCCCTTCGTTGAGCTTGACGGTGAGCGCAGCTACCTCTCCGGAGACCTCGTCAGGCTTCTCGATCACGACACGGCGGTGTACCACGGCCGCATCGACGAACAGATCAAGGTTGGCGGCATTCGCCTCGAACCGGTCGAAGTCGAACAAGCGCTGGCCCTCCACCCATCGATCGAGCGAGCCGCAGTACGACTCTGGGCGCCGACAGAACGCCACGATGTGTTCAATTGCGTTCGCTGCGGGCTTCCAGACAACGTGCCGGCCGTTACCTTCGACGACGATGGCGTGTGCTCGTCGTGCCATGACTACGACGCCATCAAAGACCAGGCGCAGGTGTGGTTCCGCGACCAAGACGATCTTCGGGCCGAACTCGCGTGGGCGCAGAAGAGCCGAACTGGCGACTACGACGCTGTCGCACTTCTAAGCGGCGGCAAAGACTCCACCTACATGGTGTTCAAGCTTGTCGAGCTTGGGTTCAAGGTGTTTGCGCTCACGCTCGACAACGGCTTCATCTCAGACGGAGCGAAAGACAACGTTCGTGAGTCGGTGAAGCAGCTTGGTATCGGCCACGCCTTCATGACTTCAGACGACATGAACGAGATCTTTCGGGCCAGCCTCGACCGATTCTCGAACGTGTGTCACGGCTGCTACAAGGCGCTGTACACGTTGGCCACGCACCAGGCAGACGAACTCGGTGCGCCGTTGATCGTGACCGGGCTTAGCCGGGGTCAGCTCTTTGAGACTCGACTGGTTCCTCAGCAGTTCGAGTCCGGACGCTTCGATCCAGACGCCATCGATCGAGCCGTCGTTGAGGCTCGCAAGGCCTATCACCGCCTCGACGATCCGTTCAACCGTCTGCTCGACAACGATCTGTTTGCCGAGGACGACATCTTCGATCGCATTCGCTACATCGACTTCTACCGGTACCTCGACGTTGAGCTCAGCGAGATGTATCGCTTCCTCAACGACGACGCCCCGTGGGTGCGACCAGACGACACCGGCCGATCGACAAACTGCCTCGTGAACGCAGCTGGCATTCACACCCACCTCACCGAGCAGGGGTATCACAACTACGCAGAGCCTTACGCCTGGGATGTTCGTCTCGGACACAAGAACCGCCAAGAGGCGATGGACGAGCTCGACGATCAACTCGACCTCGACGAAGTGGCCGAGATGCTCGACGAGATCGACTACGCGCCACGTCGGCGCGAGGTGCTGTCTGCCTGGTACGAGCTGGTGCCAGGAGCCGAGCCGCCAGGGCCAGATCAGCTCCGAACGTTCCTGGCCGACACACTCGCCGCGCACCAGATTCCAGCTGCGTTCATGGCGGTTGACGAGCTGCCGCATACGACAAACGGCAAGCTCGATCTCGAAGCGCTGCCAGCACCCGACCGAGTCCACCGATCCGGACCGGCGATGCACGTCACACCAACCACCGCACTCGAAGTTGCGATCGTTGACGTGTGGGAACGGGTTCTCGGCGTTGAACCCATCGGCATCGACGATGACTTCTTTGACCTTGGTGGCGACTCGCTCGCCGCACTCGAGATGGTGATTGCCGTCAGCGACGCCATTGGCGCAACGGTCCGCGAAGAATATGTGTTTGCCCACACCACGCCTCGAGCGCTGGCCGCGGCGATCTCGGCGGCTGACTCAGACGACGATCTTGGCGCCCCGGAACGGACAGCGGACGACATCGCTCCGCCGTTGAGCAACGCCGAACAGGGCCTGCTGTTCGAAGTGCAGAATCGGCCCGATCGCACTGCCTACAACGTTGGCCGTCACTACATCATCGACGGCGACGTCGATGGTGAGGGATTGCGCTCAGCGTTTGAGACGGTCGTACGCCGTCACCCTTCGCTGCGTTGGACATTCAGCGAGCCCCGCAAGCACCTCGTACCTTCCGCTGCGCTTGACTTCGAGATTGGCGACGGACCAAAGACCGAAGCTGAGGTGCGAGCCGAGATGGCTGCCCTGCACGACACCCCGTTCGACGTCGAGGTCGGTCCGCTCCTTCGAGTCCGGCTCGACCAGCTCGACGATGGGCGCACCTCCGTTGGTGTGTTGGCTCACCACCTGTCGGCCGATGATCAGTCGTTCGCGCTGATCTGGAACGAGGTCGACCAGGCCTACCAAGGCCAAGCCCTGGCCGCACCGTCGGTCGACCCCGGCGGACACGGAGTCTGGCAAGCAGCACGCGATCACACTGCCTCACGTGAGTTCTGGGCCGATCAGTGGACAGAACCAGCCAACACAAGCGTGAACCTGTGGCATGACGAAGCCAGCGTTGCTGCTGGTGGCGGGTATCGGTCGATTCCGTCTGCGCTCTCGGCAACCGAGCTCATTGGTGGACCAGGCTCGACGCCCGTCGCAACGGCGCTCGGAGCCCTTGCTCTTGTCGTCGATCGCTACCAAGCCATCGAGAGCGACGCTTCAGAGACCAAGCGGGTGGGCATCGGCATCACGGCTTCGGTACGCGACCACGCGGCCGTCGAATCGTCGATTGGGTACTTCATCAACTCAATTCCTGTGGTGGTCGACTGGGGACCAGACGCAACGCTCAGCGATGTCGGTCAACGCGCTGGCCAGCAGCTCGTGTCATCGTTCCCGCATCGGACGGTGCCGTACACGACTGTGCTCACCGACGCCCGTGCTGCCGGACGCCCGCTTCCTGCCATTTCGATCTTGTTGGCTTACGAAGACTTGGCGCCGACGAGCCTCGGTGGATCGGCCGCCACCTACGACATCTTGTCCAACGATGCTGCCGTGGTCGACGCGACGTTCTTTGTGCAGCGCCGGGGCGATCACATCGAGCTTGGGCTGGAATACCGCAACGCGGCTGTTGGCGAGCAGGCCGAGCAACTCCTGATCGACCTCGACGCCATGTTGACGGCCATGGTCCGTCAAGGAGACGAGCAGCCAAACGCCGTTGGCCTGCCAAGCGAGGCCAGCTCGGAGCTCACCGGTCCGGCCCTTGAGCGCACAACCTCGGTCGTTCCTTCGATTGTCACGCATCTTGAGACGGGTGGAGACGCTCCGGCTGTTCGCTGCGGCGACGACCGCCTGTCGTGGGCCGAGCTGGCTGCTCGGTCAGCAGACATCCGCGGCGCGCTCTCCGGGGCGTCGATCCAGCCCGGCCAACGAGTGATCGTGGCCGTCGAACGATCGACAGACCTCGTTGCGGCAATGGTGGCCGTGATCACACACGGAGCCACCTACGTTCCTGTCGATCCGAGCTACCCAGACGATCGAATCCTCCGGATGTTGGGTGTCGCGGAAGCGTCCCTGATCGTCTCGGACGATCCCGACCGCTGGCGGTCGTACGGGACGCCTGTCGTCGGTCTAGCCGACGTCGAGACGAACGCATCTCACCAAGCCGTTGCTGCTACCGAAGGCGACGACCCCGTGTATGTCATCTTCACCTCGGGCTCGACAGGAGAACCGCGAGGCGTCGAGGTAACGCACCGCCAACTCAGCGCCAGTACGGCCGCTCGATTCGTTCACTACGACCGCCATCCCGGTTCGTTCCTTATGGTGTCGAGCGCTGGATTTGATAGCTCGATCGCTGGCTTGTTCTGGACGCTGGTCGCTGGTGGCGAGCTTGTGCTCCCCACGGAACGACAAGCCCACGACCCAGATGCCCTACTCGACCTTCTGACCAAGGCAACGACGCACACCTTGATGGTCCCGACGTTGTACGGGGCCCTGCTCGAACGGGGAGTGGCCGCAGAGGATTGGCCCGACGTGATTGTTGTTGCGGGAGAAGCCTGTCCACCTGCGCTCGTCGCTCGCCACCATGAGCTTCGCTCAACAACAGCGCTGGTCAACGAATATGGACCGACCGAAGCAACGGTGTGGGCCACGGTCCACAACTGTGATTCTCACGACGGTGAGGGCTCGGTCGTCCCGATCGGCCAACCCATCGCTGGGTCTTCCTCACTGGTCGTCGATGCCGACGGGCGGCTTGTGCCCGCCGGTGTGCCTGGCGAGCTTGCGATCGCTGGCCCGGGCGTTACGAACGGCTACCTGAACGATCCTGCAGCGACGAGCCAGAAGTTCTTCGACACCGATCAAGGCTCGGTGTACCGGACCGGCGACCTCGTCGTTGTTGCAGACGGCATTGCCGGACGACACATCCGATTCCTCGGACGCATCGACGATCAGCTCAACGTCGGTGGGGCTCGCGTTGAGCCTGCCGAGATCGAGCGGGTGCTCACACAACATCCGGCCGTAAACGCAGCCATCGTGGTTGCGGTTGACGCTCGCCCAACCGACGAGCTCCTGAGTGCGCTCAGCCCCGCTGATGCGAAAGCCGTGTTGGCAGCCTCTAGTGCAAACGACGAGCCCGTCGAAGCGCTCCGTCGTGAGCTGCAGAAGCGCTCGTCACGCCGTCGCCGTCTGGTGGCCCACCTCGAGATGGCCAACCCGACCGATCTCAACGGCTCGATGATCGACGAACTGCGTACCGCAGCCCGCTCATCTCTTGCCTCAACCAGTCAGCCGGCTGCCTATGTGGCTCATGAGCAGTTGGCCCGTACCGCCCACGGCAAGCTCGATCGAGCGCGTGCGCTTGGCCTGGCCATTCCGAACCCGTCGACAACAACAGCTCGCCCGAGCCGTACCGACTCGTCTGTCGACAGCGACGAAACCACTCAGATGGTGCTTGAGCTATTCGCTACCGAGCTCGATCAGCCAATCGGTCCAGATGACGACTTCTTCGAAGCCGGCGCCGACTCGCTGGCTGCGCTCACTGTGGCAGCCGGTATCGAGCAGCGCTTCGGGTGCAACTTCCCCGTCACCAAGTTGATCGACGCCTCAACGGCCCGCCTCGTCGCTCGCGAACTTGCATCGGCTGGCCACGCATCATCCACCGACCGTTCGCCGACCACTGGTTCGTCGCTCCCTTCTGGAGAGTTGCTTGTTCCGATGCGTTCCGGGACCGACCACAGCCGTCCCGCCGTGGTGCTCATCGCCCCAGGAACCGGTCACCTCATGGGTTACCAGCCACTTGTTGAAACGCTTGATGACGAGCTCGATATCTTCGGCTTCCCGCTTCCTGGAGGCGACGGCAAGGGCGAGATTCTTCGATCCGTACCTGATGTTGCCGCCGCGATGCTTGCTGACTGGCATCTGCTTGCCGATCGACGAGTGCTGATGATCGGTGGTTCGAGCGGCGGGCTGATTGCGTGGGAGATGGCCGTTGCGCTTGAAGCAGCTGGCACGCCAGTCGAGTCGCTCCTGTTGCAGGACACGCTCCATCCCCAGGCGTGGCGCGACAATCCACCTCCACAGGGCATCGACTGGTACCGCCATCTACTCACCGAGCAGGGTGCCATGGGCACCGCTCGTGAAGTGGGCCTCCAGATCGGTCGCCGGATCAACTACGAACTTGCCAAGCGTCGAGGCGGCGGCGAAGTCAGCACTGCTCCGGCCACAGAACGAAGCCCGCAGGTGCTCTCAAACCAGCTGGTCTCAGCGACCAACGAGATGACGATGGGCTACTACCCAACGGGGCTAGCTGGTCCCGTGCGATTCTTTGCTGCGAGCGACACCGACCTCGCTGTCACGGTCGAGCGCTGGGAACCCCTTGCCGCTGATCTACGTGTCGACCACCTCGAGGGCGACCACAGCGGTCCAGACAGCATCGGTTCGGCCCATCGGGTGGCGATCGCGGCTCGTCTGGTCGAAGAGGAGATTCAGCAGATCGAGAAGACCCGGTCGTAGCCACGTAGTCTCGGCCCGTGCGAATCGGACTGAGCGGAACAAGCCACCATCCAGACCGCGAGCCGCGAGAAGCAATCGATGTGATGCTCGAACGCGTCGATGCTGCCGCTCGTGCCGGTCTCGACCATCTCAGCTTTGGCGACAAACACGCGGTCGGAGCTGATGGGCTCTACGTGCAGGGCGTGCCGTTCCTCGCTCGTGCTCTTGCCGAGTGGCCTCGTGATCGATCAGCTGGTCTGTTGTTCCTCGTGCCGCTGTGGCCGCCCGTTCTTATGGCGGAGCTCATCGGCACGCTTGCCTCGCTGACTGACGCCCCGCTCATTGTGCAAACCGGTATCGGTGGCGGGCAGACGCAGTTCGGGGCCATGGGGGCTTCGCTGAAGACTCGGGGACGAGAGACCGATCGGCGTATCGACGCCGTCCAGCGGCTCTTGGCTGGCGAAACGGTGACCGATGCTGCACTTGGCATGACCAACGCGGCGATTGGGCCTCGGCCGACGGCTCCGGTTGAGTGGTGGATCGGCTCTGGCAACGCGCCGGCTGCCATCGAACGGGCAGCTCGTCTTGGCGCGCTGTACCTGAGCCCTGGGTGGGAGATCGACGCCGTCGCCGATCTCGCAGCGTCGTATCGGGAACGCTGTGCTGAGCTCGGCACGACGGCTCGCGTGGTGTGTCGGCGAGATGTGATCCTGGCCGATCGACACGACGATGCCTCCGAACTGGCCGACGACGTCATCGAAGCGGGGTATCGCGGCATGTCTCGCAAGGCGCTCCTCGTCGGCGACGTCGAATCAGCGATCGATCACGTGCAGGCACTGGCGTCGGTGGGTGTTGATGACGTGGTGGCCCGCATCGCTTCGGTGTCTCGTGAGCAGGCGATTCGCTCGATTGAACTGCTCGGTGATGTTCGGGCTGGTCTGTAGGACGAACGAGCGCCGTTTCGCCATATTCAGCGCCTGCGTAGGGGTGCCACGGAGTGGAACAAACGTGCCGTGACGCCGGTTACAGCATGTTGTGAGTGACCCGCATCCGGTGAAGTACAACTCCGACGCGCTCGTGGCCCGCTTCTGCGATGTCCGACAGCGCACTGAGGCGTTGGCCAGTCCGTTGTCGGCCGAAGACCAGACCGTGCAGTCGATGTCGGACACCAGCCCGACGAAATGGCATAGAGCCCACACCACATGGTTTTTCGACACGTTTCTGCTTGTCGCTCATGAAGCGGGCTACGAACCGTTCGATCCCACCTACAACTATCTGTGGAACAGCTACTACGAGGCCGTTGGCGAACGCTTTCCGCGGCCCAATCGCGGTCTGCTGAGTCGTCCCGGCATCGACGACATCGCGGCCTACCGAGCCGACACTGATCGTCGCATCCGTGCGCTGCTCGAGTCGGCCAGCGAAGACGAGCTTGGCTCGCTCGGCGAGCTCATCGCTCTCGGCACCCACCATGAAGAACAGCATCAAGAGCTGATCCTCATGGACATCAAGCACGTCTTGTCCGCGAATCCGTTCGGCCCCGCATACGCCGAGGCGCCAACTCCAGAGTTCGCAACCTCTGGACCGTTCGGCTGGGTCGACATCGAAGGAACCACCGCAACCATCGGCCGGCCGGCCGATGCAGATGGCTTTGCATTCGACAACGAGGGACCGCAACACGACGTGTTGCTGCAACCGTTCCGCATGGCCGACCGTCTGGTCACTGCCGGCGAATGGCTTGAGTTCATGGCCGATGGCGGTTACCAACGCCACGACCTGTGGCTCTCTGATGGCTGGCATCTCAGTCAACGAGAGGGCTGGGACGCGCCGCTGTACTGGCGAAACAATGGTGACCCGACAGAACTCAGCTCGTGGCGCGTCCACACGCTGCACGGTCTGGTTCCCGTCGACCCAGAAGCCCCGGTTTGCCATATCTCGTTCTACGAAGCCGACGCCTTTGCAACGTGGAAGGGAGCCCGGCTTCCGACCGAATTCGAATGGGAGCACGTGGCCAACGGTCGTCCAGTGACGGGGCGCTTCATGACCGACGCGGGGCCAGCGGGAACCGTTGGCATCCACCCCGCTCCAGCCGGACCGCCCACCGGCGAGATTCGGCAGCTCTTTGGTGACTGTTGGGAATGGACAGAGTCGGCCTACCGGCCATTCCCCGGCTACCGACCACCGCCCGGCGCCATTGGCGAATACAACGGCAAGTTCATGATCAACACCATGGTCTTGCGAGGCGGCTGCGCCTTCACGCCGCCAGGACACACGCGGGCGACGTACAGAAACTTCTTCCACCCCCACACCCGCTGGCACCTCTCTGGGGTCCGGCTGGCTAGCGACGTCTGATCGAGGATCACATGACCGAATCAACCATCACCATCGATGCTCATATCGAGCCAGGAGCCGATGTTGATGCCATCAAGCTCGAGATCGTTCGGGCACTTACCTCGACCCCGAAGGCGCTCACGCCTAAGTGGCTGTACGACGATCGAGGCTCGCAGCTCTTTGATGAGATCACCCGACTCGACGAGTACTACCCGACCGAGGCCGAACGCTCGATTCTTGATGCGCACGCCGCCGACATCGCCGAGCTGACCCAGGCCGACACCGTTGTCGAGCTTGGCTCCGGTACAAGCGACAAGACCCGAACATTGCTCGATGCGTTCTGGGCTCGCGGACGACTCCGTCGGTTTGTTCCATTCGACGTCAGCGAAGCAACGCTTGTTGACGCTGCGTCGATGCTCGCCGAGCGGTACGTCGGCCTTGACGTGCACGCTGTCGTCGGCGATTTCAACCAGCACCTGCCGAAACTCCCAACGCAAGGCCGCCGCCTCATTGCGTTCCTTGGCAGCACCATCGGCAACTTCCACGTTGAAGAACGCCGAGCGTTCCTCGGAGCACTCGCCGACACGCTCGAAACCGGTGAGTGGCTGTTACTTGGCGCCGATCTCGTCAAAGACGTCGATCGCATCGTGACGGCCTATAACGACGACGCCGGCATCACCGAGGCCTTCACGCTCAACGTGCTCGAGGTCCTCAACCGTGAGTTCGGCGGCAACCTGCCCGTCGACAACTTCGACTTTGTGCCCCTGTGGGACCCGACAGAAGAACGGATGGACATTCGCCTTCGGGCCGACACCCCGTTTGTCGCTCGCTTCGAAGATCTTGATCTCGACGTGACGTTCGGCGAGGGAGAAGAGCTCCGTGTCGAGGTTTCGACCAAGTTCCGTCCCGATCGTCTCACCGCTGATCTAGCTGACGCCGGGTTTGAGGTTGTCGAATTCTGGACAGCAGACGGCCCGACCGTGAGCGACCCTGCCGACTTTGGCTTGATCCTCGCTCGTCGGGTCTCAGACAGATCCAAAAGCGCTGCGGCTAGGCGGTAGCCCGATCGGCTGCGATGTCGGCCGCCATCTGGTCGAGCGTCGGCTTGCGGAAGCCATCCATGGTTCGCTTGTATGCGCCAGCATCGAGAGGAACCATCTCTGCCGCCTCTTCGAGGGCGGCGGCCATCAGCTGATCGGGTTCGACGATGCGGTCGACAAAACCCACGTCAACCGCCGAGGCGGGGTCTGTGAGACGAGCATTGGCGATCGCCCGTTGAATGTGACGCTTCGAGAGACGTTGTTCGGCCAGCGTGTGAGCCCACTGGGGGAGCGTCATGCCAATCGCCACCTCATTGAGCCCAACTTTGAATGGGCCGTCGACAGACACTCGCACGTCGCACCCCATGAGCATCAGAGCGCCTGCTGCGATGGCATGGCCGGTGGACGCTGCGATCACGGGAACTGAGCAGCCATAGAGACGGCGAACCAAGTCGCCGCCGTCGGCAACCAGATTCACGATTGCCGCCATGTCGCCCGCGTTCATGACCGACAGGTCGAATCCGGCCGAGAACTTTCCCTCGCGGCCGGTGAGGATCATGGCCCGGACAGCGTCGTTGCTCTCGGCTTCATCGATGGCTCCGTTGAGCGCAGCCAACATGTCGTAGGACAGGGCATTGACTTTGCCATCGTCCATGGTGGCTACGAGGGCCAACGGCCCGGCAGCGTCGTCGGTCAGAGCGTGAGTTTCGGTGGTGACGGTCACGGCACAACTGTAGAAGAGTGCCGTGACCGACTCACGTTTGAGCTAGCCCGCTTGTGTCTCTCGGAGGCGCTTGAAGGCCAAGATGCCAACGCCTGCGCCGATCAACAGCGAGGCCAGCGCCAGATACGTGGCCAGCGACTCGGTGCCGGTGAGCGGCAGAGCCGGGCTGTCATCCTGGGCGCCAACCTGATCGAGTCCCGCCGTTTGTGAGGTCGGGGGAGCAGCCGCCGTTGTGCTCGGTGCTTCGGTGGTTGGAGCCGCCGTTGCAGGAGCTTGGGTTGTAGGAGGCGCCGTCGTGGGAGCGACGCTGGAACTGACACCGCCCACGTTGTCGGCGTCAGTCGTTGACGGTGGTGCCGTCGACGGCGCTGCTGTTGTTGGAGCCTCCGTGGTCGGTGCCGCTGTTGTCGGAGCCTCGGTTGTTGGTGCCTCTGTGGTTGAAGGCACGGTCGTTGGCGGCTCGGTCGTTGGCGGTGCCGTGGTTGGTGCCGTTGTTGGAGCCGCCGTCGTTGGCGGTGCCGTCGTCGGAACTGGGGTCGTCGTCGGTGGTGGTCCAACAGCCTCGCCAACGAGACCGAAGTCGAGATGACGGTAGAAGTCGCCGGCGGCGATCTCGACCATTCCGGTCTTGCCCGTCACCGGATCACCATCGGAGTCGAGCGTGTCGTCGCCGGCATCAACCGTGGTCAGCGTCAAGCCTTCTGGCACGGTCGAGAGGTCGAGGCACGTCATGTAGCCACCCGGTGCAAGATCACCAAACATGTACATGCCGGTGGCGTCGGTAACCGTTGAGGCCAACGAATTCATCTCGGCATCACAAAGATGCACGGTGACACCTTCGACGGGTTCTTCGCCTTCGTCCTGCAGGCCGTTGTTGTTGGCATCGATCCAGACGAAGTCGCCAAGCTTGGCAGCCGGGAAGTAGCCAAAGTCAACAGACAGGTTTGAGTTGTCGTCTGCGAGCTCAGTCGGCGAGCGATCCCGATCGTCCTTGCCGTCGCGGCTCACTTCGTTGACTGGTTCGGTTGCCGCCATGAGCGAGACCGGACCAGACATCACGCCGCCGTTGTCGGCGACAGTCATGCCGTTGTCGTCGTTGTCTGCATCGTCGTCTGCACTGTTGGTGGTGGGTGTTGACGACACGAGGCCAGCCAAGGGTTCGCCCTCGGCGTTTTGGGCAGGGATCACAACGAAGTAGACGTCTTTCGCAAGATCGCTGAATACGTAGTATCCGTCTGCATCGGTCATGGTCTGGCCGACGAGGGTGTCCTTGACTCCGTCGTCATCGGCATCGATCCAGAGTTCGACCGCTACGCCAGCAATGCCAGCCTCGCCCATCTCGGCGATGCCGTTGTCGTTGATGTCGAGCCAGACCAGGTTGCCCAACTCGAGCGACTCGGGAGTGTCGACGGAGAAGCCAGCGTCAAAGCTGTGGTCGTTGTCGCCCGGGGCACCAGACAACGCATCGATCTTGAGTGTGTCTGGGTTCATGTCTGAGTCGATCAGATCGTCGTCGCCGGTGTCAGCGAGGGTCGGCACAAGCTCGGCCACATCAGACACTTCTGCGATGCCAGACACGTCGGCCATCGATGGGTCGATCATCACCTGGTAGGTGGTGTTGGGGCTCACCGTGTAGCTCCATTCGCCGTTTGCATCGGTGACAACGATGTCATCGCCGATCATGACCTTGACGCCCGGAATGCCCGGTTCGTCAGGATCCTGGATGCCGTCGTTGTTGCGGTCGAACCACACTCGATCGCCGATCTGCACCGGGGCACCAGGACACATGGCTTCGAGGTCGCCGAGTCCGCTGGCCTTGCCGAATGTGGCTGGCTGAGGGCGGCCTGGGTCGCGATAGAGCTCGTATTCGTGCGTGGTGGCACCGTCGGTGTTTGAGAACCACGAAATGCCGGCGGCATCGAGGCGGTTGCGGATCGGGTCGTAGGTGGTGACGGCAACATCAGATCGGCCCGGAGCCAGTGCGAGGGAGCCGAGCGCGGTTTCGGAGTGGTACTCCTGGGTGCCGTTGAGCACGTAGTCGTCTGCGTAGAACTCGCCGCCGCCTGGTCCCTGGTCGGTGTTAGGCCCGCCTGGACCGCTTTGGTCATTGCCCGTCCCGGCAGACGTCAGCGTGCCGACTGAACCGTTGGACTCCAAGATCCAGGTGCCAGCGCCATCGGCTGCCGCACGAAGCAGATCGCCGCTACTGAACCCGGTGATCAGGTTGTTGTCACCAGCAGGGGAGAGGTTGCGGTGACCGAACTGGTCGCCGGCTCGATCCCGAATCGCGATGATGAGCGAACCATCGGCGTCGACTTCAAGGTCAGAGACCATTGGCTGAGGTCGGCGAGGGCCCTCGAAGGGCGAGGGGTTTGGTCGAAGGTCGAAGGTTGCGTCTGTGTATGAATCAGTCCACGGTTCGAAGCCGCACGCATTGCTGAACTGGCCGCAACCCTTCGTGTAGTCGAGCGGCATCTCGAGCGCCGGAGCCGCGGCCCAGCTGTTGGTGTCGAGGTCGTAGCCGTAGATGGCTGCGCTCAGGTCTGCTCGGTTGTCTGAGTTCTCGGCTGTGCAGGTGACAGAAGCCCAGAGCGTTCCGTCGTGTACTTCGATAGCGAATACCCGAGCAACGCCGCCTTCACAGGTGTGAGCAGGGCGACCGAGTGAGGTGTGAGCCGTCGTCGAACCCGCGTCGGCCTCTGCAACGTCGATGGCGTAGATGGTGCGATCGAAGAGGTTGGCGGCGTAGAGCGTCGTTTCGTCGGCCGAGAGATCGATGTCGCCCCAGCCTTGCTTGTAGATCTGGCCGAAGGCGCCAGCATCGAGGCTTGAGGGATCCGAACTGTCAGTCGGAAGTTGTCGAGCGGCGTTGGAGTCAACGGAACCAGCGTCAATCGCCGAGTACCAGATTGACGCGCCGCCATTGTTGAGTTCGTAGATGGCATCGATACCGCCGGTGCCGAGCCCAACGTGACGCTTGAGGAAAGCTGCGGTGAAGAGGCGTTCTGATGACGGCTGCCATGCCAAACCGTAGGTCGAGCCGATCACCGAGTTGGATGCCTCAATGGTTGGGTAGGCAGGGCTGGCGCCGTCAACGCCGGCCATGCCGCTTGCCGATCCGTGCACGCTCACGACGGCGTCTTGATCGGCGTAGTCGGAGCCGGGAGCGAGTGGGTCGCCGTTGATGAAGCAGGTTGTGACGAAGCCGAGGTCACCGTCAGCGACGTCGCAGAAGTCATCGGCTGTCACGACCGCGAAGTCGGCGGTTCCGCCACCGGCAACAAACTGAACGCTTGAGCCGTTGTCTGGGCCGATGGGCCCTGACGCGAGCCACGTCTCGTCCCACGTGAACGACACTCGGTAGGTCTCGGTGTCATCGAGACCGTCGATCGAATAGTTGCCCTCAGCATCAGAAGTGGCCGTTGCGGCCGAACCGTCAGACGCCGTGGCAGTCACGGTGACACCGGCATGACCCACTTCGTCACTATCTGCGACGCCATCATGGTTTACGTCTCGGAAAACAGATCCCGAGATTGCTGCCGGGGCAGCGGAGCTTGGCACCGTCGAGAGTCCGACGGCAGCGAGTCCGATAGCGATCGCCGCAGCACTAATACGCCCGGCTTGAACGCGGCGTTGACGCCAACGCTTGCTCTTCATGACACAACTCCTAAGTCACCCTGAGGGACGACGGAGCTGCCCGCTCCGCCAACTGGGAGCGAACTTACGGCACCACTTCGCGCCGTTGACGTTTTGTTGATGCGCCAGCGTGAAGGGTACTTATTGTGTTTGATTCAGCCTGAAAATTGCTGAATCAACGTGCTGTTACAAGCATTTGCGCCGTGACCTCTGTTGCGTGCCAGGCGACGCTCGCTGTGCCATCAGAATTTCAACCGGGACCAGGTCAATCCCTCGTTCTGGGGAACGAAAGAAATCTCGACGCAATGGCCGTTTGATCGATGACAATCGCCACCGCTCAGCTGTTGATGGCTCGCCAAACTCGCTCGGCGGTCACCGGAATGTCGACGTGGCGCACGTTGAGGTGGGCAAGAGCGTCAACGACGGCGTTCTGCACTGCTGGCGTTGCGCCGATCGTGCCTGACTCGCCGATGCCCTTCGCTCCGAGAGGATTGCGGTCGGTCGGTGTTTCCTGCGGGATGCGCACGAGGTTTGGCATCTCGGCTGCCGACACGAGTCCGTAGTCCATGAAGTTCGACGTGAGCGGGTTTCCGTTGTCGTCGTAGATGAACTCTTCCATCAACGCTTGGGCCATGCCGCTGACCACGCCACCGTGGACCTGACCCTCAACGATGAGCGGGTTCACCATGTTTCCGGCGTCGTCGCACGCAACGTGACTGAGAAGCGTGACTTCGCCGGTGTCAACGTCGACCTCGACGACCGAGACGTGTGAGCCAAACGGGAACGTGGCGCCGCCCGGCTTGAAGTCGGTCTCACCGATGAGGTTCGAGCCGCCCTTCTGCGCCGCGGCGGTGCCGATCTCGGCCCAGCTCTTTGACACTGCAGGTGTGCCGGTCACGGAGAAGTCACCGGTGGCAGTGTCGAGGACGATGTCATTCGGATTCGCTTCGAGAAGCTCAGCCGCCAGTTCTTTGGCTTGGGCGACAACGTCTTCTGTGGCGATGTAGACCGCAGAGCCGCCGACCTGCAGTGACTTTGATCCACCGGTTCCGCCGCCCCGCTTCACCTCGGCGGTGTCGCCGTGGCGGACTTCGATCTTGTCGAAGGGGATGCCGGTGAGGTCAGCCGTGAGCTGAGCAAAGGCCGTGTGGTGGCCCTGGCCGTGAGCAGACGAGCCCGTAAGCAGCAAGGCCGAACCATCTGGCCGGATCTCGCAGCTGCCAAACTCGGAGTCGGCCATCGGGTTTGCAATCTCGACATACGACGAGATGCCAATGCCGAGCAGCTTCTTGTCGCCAGCCTCGCGACGCTTGGCCTGTTCGGCCCGAAGGCTCGAGTAGTCGGCGGCTGCGAGGGCAGCATCGAGCGCCTTCTCGTATTCGCCCGAGTCCATGGCTGCGCCAGTTGGGGTGGTGAGAGGGAACGCAGACGGCTGGTGATAGTTCATGCGCCGGGCATCGGCTGGGTCGAGGCCAAGCTCGGCGGCCCACACGTCCATCATGCGCTCCATGATGTGGGCTGCCTCCGGTCGACCAGCACCTCGATAGGCGCCGACCGGCACCGTGTTGGTCATGACCGAGCTGGCTCCGAAGTCGACCTTCTCGATGTCGTACACACCCGATGCCATGATGCGCGTGATGAACGGCAACACCGAGCCAATAGCGGGATAGGCGCCACCGTCTTGGAGCATGTCGACCTTGAGCGCCTTCACTCGGCCGGAGCGATCGCCGCCAACCGTCACGTCGAACTCGACCGCTCGGCCGTGCACGAGACCGAGCATGCTCTCGGAGCGGGTCTCGGCCCAGCGGATGGGACGATCGAGCTTGCGGGCGACCGCAGAGACCACGAGGTCTTCTGGGTAGCCGCCGTTCTTTGCACCGAAGCCGCCGCCAACGTCTGGCGTGATCACACGGACCTGGTCGGCCTCGACGCCCATGGCTGCCGCCAAGGTGTCGCGAGTGCCGTGGGCGCCCTGCGTGGTTGCGTACTGCGTCAAGAAGGGGCGGCCATCGTCGCCGGTCGACCACGTAGCAACTGTTGCTCGCGGCTCGATCGGGCACGGGGCAAGACGATGGTTGCGGAACTGCAACGACACAGTGGCTTCGAGCCCATCAAAGATGTCTTCTCCACTTGCGGGGACAGCAAAGGCCACGTTGGTTTCGGCCTCGGGGAACAACAACGTGTCGCCGGCCAGTGCGTCTTCGAAGCTCATGACGGGGGTGAGCGGTTCGTAGTCGATGGCGACGAGCTCGGCCGCGTCGACGCCAGCCTCACGCGTTTCTGAGACCACCACCGCGATGGGCTCGCCAACGAAACGAGTCCGTCCCTTGGCCAGCGAGAACCGCAGCATCTGCTGGTTGAGCATCGGGTTGCCCGGCGCACCTTCGAGGCCAAGATCCTCGGCCGTGAACACGGCAATCACACTGTCCATTGCCTCGGCGTCTGCCTTGTCGACGCCGTTGATCTCGGCGTGGGCCATGATCGACCGCACGAACGTGGCGTGGAGTGCGTCTGCTGGAGCCAGATCGTCGACGTACTTCCCGCCGGTTGTGAGCAGCTCGGGGTCTTCTTTGCGAACAACGCTTGTGCCGATCATGCTCATGGTTTTGGCTCCTGGGGCAGGGGAGTGCCGTCGAATCGCGGCAGTCCGAAGTGCGGAAGCTCGAACTTACCCCGCAATGCTGAAAACAAGCGACAACGAGCCCGACCGAAGGGCTTCGGCGCCCTGCCGTACACTGAGATCGTGATCGCCCCGGTGGAATCGGCAGAACAACAACCGCGCGCCCAGCGGCAGACGCGGCGCCGAACTGTGTCTGGCGCGTTCTCCTGCGTCCTTGCGTTGAGCCTGATGGCTGCGGCGTGCGGAAGCGGTAGCGACGACGCAGCATCGACAACGACGGCCGTGCCGACCACGGCCACGAGCGAGGCAACAGACCAGGAGGCGGGCGGCGATGATACGGCCGGGGCTGATGATGCAGACACCGCTGACGGCACCGAGACAGACGGTGAGTCCGTTGGGGCTGATCACGGAGCGGCCGGTGACGAGACGGACGGCGACAGCGGTGATGATGACGTGTTGTCCACCGATCCCAGCGATCTCGACGTTGATCCCGAGTGGGAGCTGATTGAAGAGTCGTGGTTCGTGTGGAACGTTGCCCCAGACGACGTGCTCAACGTTCGCGAGGAGCCAGACGCCGGTAGCGCGATCGTTGCGGTCCTGGCCCCAGACACCAGAGGCATTCGGATGTTCTCCGAAGTGGTCTGGAACGGTGACACTCCGTGGGGCGTCGTGGCCCTGGAAGATCGCACCGCCTGGGCATCGCTCGACTTCCTGCGGCCCGAACCCAAGCTCAGCGAAGACGGCAACGTCGAACGCCCGATGATTCCGGATCCGCTCGACCAGGTGCTAGCTGGCTTGGAAGACCTAGACGTTCTTCAGCAGTTCGTTGGCGATGCCGGGCTCACTCTGTCGCCAGACGGTTTCGTTGGCGACGATGACATCGTTCTGACCAAAGCCGAGGTTGCATCCCCGTCGAACGAGGATCGCATATGGGGTCAGGAAGCTGGCGAGGGATCGCCAATCGAAATGTCGGTTGCTGAGTACTTCGAGTGGCTCCGGGGTTCAACGGCCCTGACGAGCACCGAGGCGATTGCCGAGAATCAGGTGATCGGCGCCGGTTCAACGATCATCAACATCGAAGAGGCCTTTCCCGGCTCACGATTCGTCGAATTCCACCACTCGGGCACCTCGTACTACGGCGGACTCGATTGGCAGAGCGTGCGGTTCGTCTTTGATGTAGACGACATGCTTGTCGCCATCGTGCACGACGCTTGGACGCCGTAGTACCCGTTCAGCCACCGAGCATCTCGGCTCATCCAGCGCGGTAGAGGTTCGACCAGTGTTGGTCAGACTCGGGTCTTGCCGAGCGACACCTTGACCGGCTTTGAGTGATCGACGCTTGGCAGCGGTCGCATCTCGACACCGATGTTGGCCAGCGCTTCTTCGCCATGACCGGACACGCATTCTGGGTCTGGGCCATCAAGCGGCATGCCGGTGAAGAACTTGGCGGCCATGCAGCCGCCCTGGCATGCGTCGAACTGGCCACAGCTCGCGCAGGCGCCAGCCGATTGCGGTTCACGAAGCTCGGTAAACAGGTCTGACGACTTCCAGACGGCCTCGAAGCCGCCGGTGTCGCGAACGTTGCCAGCCTTGAACTCGTCATGGAGCACAAACGGGCAGGCATACACATCGCCGACCGGATCGATCAGGCACACGACTCGGCCAGCGCCACAGAGGTTAAGGCCAGGCAGATTCTCGTCACCGAGTGCGTTGAGGTGGAAGAACGAATCGCCTGTGAGCACGTGAGGGCGAGCGAGTAGCCAGTGGTAGAGCTCGACTTGCTGTTCTGGCAAGGGGTGCAGCTCGTGCCAGCTGTCGGCGCCACGCCCGGCGGGTCGAAGACGGGTGAGTCGGAGCTCGGCGCCGTATTCGTTGGCCAACGCCTCGAACTCGTCGAGCTGGCCGATGTTTTCGCGGGTCATCACCACGCTGATCTTGAACGGTCCGAAGTTGGCGTCGCGCAGGTGGTTCATGGCCTCGATGGCCGTCGCAAACGAGCCTTCGCCGCGCACCCGATCGTTTGTTTCAGCGGTGGCACCGTCGATCGAAATCTGAATGTCGAGGTAGTCCATGTTGGCGAGCTGGTGAGCCCGCTCAGCATCGATGCGTGAACCGTTCGTTGAGAACTTCACCCCGACACCATTGCTGGTGGCGTACTCGACCAGCTCGAAGAAGTCGGGCCGGATCATTGGCTCGCCGCCGCCGATGTTGACGTAGAAGACCTGCAACGCCCGCATCTCGTCGATGACTGCTTTGGCCTCGTCGGTCGACAGCTCGCGAGGGTCTCGACGGCCTGACGAACTGAGGCAGTGCACGCACGCCAAGTTGCAGGCGTAGGTGAGCTCCCACGTCAGACAGATTGGCGCATCGAGGCCGAGCTTGAGTTCATCGGTGAGAGCAGTCATGAGGTTCCTTCGACAGGCTCGAGAAAATCGGAAGCAGCAAGGGCGGCGAGGGCCTTTTCGAAGGCCGGCCAGCGTCGTTCATCGAGGTTTGCTGCGATGAAGGCTGCTCGAACGGTTGCGTGGTCGCCCAGTGTCTTGAGCAGCGCAACAAGGTCGGGCGAACGAACGAAGTTCAGTCGCCGATTGTCGTAGTGATACGCAAGCGCCCCGAATGGTTCGGGGCGCAGGGCAACTCGTGGATGTAGCTGCCAGTGGTCGTCGGCAGAGAACTGACTCGCAGGGGACTGATCCGTCAGGACCGTCTCAGAAGTGGTCACGCTCAGAAGGTTCGCGGTGCGGTTCGGGTTTAGTAGACCCCGCACATCCCATCGATCGAGATCTCTTCGACGAGCAGCTCGTCGGCGATCAAGTCGTCTGCAGAGGTGTCGACAGACGTCTCTGGTGCTGCGCTGAGCTCTTCGGTTTCCGCGGTTGCGCTCGGTTCCATAGAGGAAAAGGGTAGCCGAAGGTGTCAGCGAAGATCGAAACAGACCTTGATGGTGCCCCGTCGGCCACTGTTGGCGGCGTGAAGTAGAGCGTCTTCGTAGTCATCGAGCGTGTAGGTCGCACCGACGAGCCGTCCGAGATCAGCAGACACCACGAGCTCCTGGGCGAGATCGAACGCGGCTCGAGTTGTGCCGTCGCTGAGCGTTTCTGTGCCGTAGGTGTAGGCCCCAACAAGCGCTACTTCGCGGTGCCAAAGCGCCGTGAAGTCGATGGTGGCCCGACCCGGCATGCCAACGAGCACAACACTGCCCTTTGGCCGACAGATGCCGATGGCCTCTTCGAGCGATGCCTCGTTGCCGACTGCATCGATCACCACGTCGGCGCCACCGGACAGGTCGTCGCCGATGAAGAAGCTGTTGGTGGCCCGTCTGACGGATCGGGCGACTTCGTCTGGGGCCACGACCTGGTCGGCCCCGAGACTGCGGGCGAGCTCGACCTGTTCTGGATACTTGGCACCAACGATGATGGTGCCGGCTGCGGTGAAGGCCCGCAGGGCGGCCAGCGTGGTGAGCCCCATCGTGCCGGCCCCTAAAATGGCGACGGTTGCGCCCTCGGGGATTGGCACTCGTAGTGCGGCGTGGATGCCAACCGCTGTCGGTTCGATGACGACGGCTTGTTCGTCTGTGACTGAATCGTCGAGGGCATGAATCTGCGATTCGTGGGCGATGAACTCGGTTGACCAGCCGCCACCAGTTGAGGCGCAGTAGCCGATCTGGATGCCGGGGTCGAGATCGCCGGCAACCAAGTGGCGGTAGTCGTCTGTGTCGCCGGGGCCTGCGCCCTCGAATGGTGGTTCGAAGCCTCGTGCCGCGTGGCCAAGGACGGTTTCGACCACCACTCGGGTGCCGTCGTCGAGTTCGCCCATCACTTCGTGGCCGAGCACGAACGGGAATGAGATCCACGGTTCGAAATAGCGCGATGACTGGCCGTCGACGGTGGAGAGGTCTGACCCGCAAATACCGGAGAGCCTGGTGGTCACACGCTTCCAGCCAGGACCGGGGAGTTCGGGAGCGTCGGTCTCGACGAGGTCGAGTGGGCCCGTGGTGGCGCCACTGCCGGGCCGCAGATGGGAGCTGATCGCCGCGGCCACATAGCGACCTTCTTGCCTGCTGAACTCCAGTGCCTTCACCGGCCTGAGCGTATTCCCTCAGCCTCGGGTTTGTACGAGAAGCGGCACGATTGGCAACGCGGAGCGAGGGACGAGCGAAGCAAGAGGGTGAAACCTGATCGCGAGTAGCGGTCTGCGACAGCGGACCCAATGTGACTGTCACACCCCGTCTTTACTGTTCGAGGCATGAGTTTCTCGATTGATTGCTCCAGCTGCGTCCGGCAACACACCTCGACCTGCGACGACTGTGTCGTGATGTTTCTGACCTCGCGGGAGCCCGATGAGGCCGTTGTGATTGATGTCGCGGAGTTTGCGGCGCTGAAGCGTCTGCAATCGGCTGGCATGGTGCCCGATCTGCAGCACGAGGCGAAGATCGTCTAACCACGGCGCTTGTCGGGCACCATGGAGCGATGGCAGGCCGAGATCGCGACGCCTCAGATCGCTCGAGCGCAACGCTGACAGAGCGAGTTCTTGGGGTTGGTCGCGCCGCCGGTCTTGATGCGGTCGGCGTGACAAGCGCGGCGGTTCTGGAGCCTGCTGCCAGCGTGTTACCCCTCCGCAAGCAGCAGGGTCTCGCTGGATCGATGAACTTCACCTACCGGAACCCCGCGAGAAGTACGGATCCAACCCGCACCCTGCCAACGGCGCAATCCATCGTGGCCGCGGCAATGAGCTACCGGCGAGCGCCGATCGAGGCTCCAGCCGTCGCCGCTGGACGAGTGGCGAGCTACGCGTGGCGTGATCACTATGGTGAGCTGCGAGTTGCGCTTGAGCGCGTGGCCGGGGCGTTGCAAGACGAAGGGTTTACGACCCGGATTCACCTCGACGACAACAACTTGGTCGATCGCAACGTGGCCTATCGGGCCGGACTCGGCTGGTACGGGAAGAACGCCAACCTGCTGATTCCAGGAGCGGGAAGCTGGTTTGTGCTCGGGGCGGTGGTGACCGACGCCGAACTTGACCAAGCTCCGATGCCAGAGGCCGATGGGTGCGGTCCGTGCCGACGCTGCCTCGACGACTGCCCAACCGGAGCCATCGTGGCTCCCGGAGTCGTTGATGCCAGACGGTGCCTGGCCTGGCTGGTGCAAGCCCCAGGCGAGATACCGGTCGAGTTTCGGGAACCTCTCGATGACCGTCTCTACGGGTGTGACGACTGCCAAGAGGTTTGTCCGCCAAATCGACGCCTCGATCCGCCAGACCCGGCAGAGGCCGACGCAGATGCGTGGGTCGAGCTGGCCTGGGTGCTCGAGGCAACAGACCCAGAGCTTCTTGCGCGGGTGGGGCGGTGGTACATCGCAGACAGAAATCTCGACATCGTGCGAAGGACAGCCCTCGTAGCATTGGGAAACAGTGCCGATCCACTCGACCCAGCCGTGCGAAGGCTGGTGGCAACCTTCGTGGCCTCTGAGACCGTGCTGCTGCGCCAACACGCCATCTGGGCGGCCCGTCGTTTGGGTTTCGACGATCTGGTTGCCGAGGCGTCGGCCGCCGAAGCCGATCCAGTCATTCTTGCTGAGCTGGCCCGTCCGGTGTCGGCCCGCTCTTCGTGACGCGGCAGACTGACGCTGTGCGACGCCATCTGCTCGTCACCAACGACTTTCCCCCCAAGGTCGGCGGCATTCAGTCGTACCTGTGGGAGCTTTGGCGACGGCTGCCAGCAGACGACGTCACCGTCATGACGACGCCCTACGACGGTGCGGAATCCTTCGACGCAGAGTCGCCAATTCGCATCATGCGATCACCAGAGCCGGTGCTTGGCCCCTACCCGTGGCTGGTGTCGCGCATTCGCGAGGTTGTGGCCGAAACCGAGGCCGAGCTCGTGATCTTCGACCCGGCGCTTCCGTTGGGGGCGATCGCCCCGTTTGTTGGCGTTCCGTACGGCGTTGTGCTGCACGGCGCAGAAGTCACCATTCCGGCCCGAGTCCCGGGAACGAAGGCGGCGCTGCGGCGAGTGCTCGACAGTGCGTCGTTGGTGATTGCGGCCGGACAATACGCGCTGACCGAGGCCGAACGCTGTGCCACCCACGTGCTTCCGTCGGAGATCATCCCGCCCGGGGTCGACACCAATCGCTTCACGGTGCCAAGTGCCGAGCAACGAGCTGCGGCTCGAACCCGCTTCGGACTTGGGCCAGATGATCTTGTTGTTGCGTCTGTGAACCGGCTCGTGCCTCGCAAAGGAATGGACGTGCTCATCAAGAGCATCAAGCGGTTGTCGCTCGCCCGACCTGAACTTCGGTGTGTGGTTGGCGGAAGCGGTCGAGAGATGCGTCGTTTGCAGGAGCTCGCCGCGAGTCTCGACGCCCCCGTTGACTTTCTCGGACGCATCACAGACGACGACGTTGTGCAGCTCTACCAGGCCACAGACGTGATGGCGATGCTCTGTTACGACCGGTGGCTCGGACTCGAACAAGAAGGCTTCGGCATCGTGTTTCTTGAAGCGGCTGCGTGCGGCATTCCTCAGGTGGCCGGAGCGAGCGGGGGAGCGGCCGAGGCGGTCGAACCTGGCACCACAGGCATCGTCGTCGAGAGGCCGCGGCAAGTCGCAGCGGTCACCGCCGGGCTCGGCGCTCTGCTCGACTCCGCAGAGCTCCGAGCGGAAATGGGAGCGAACGCAAGGACGAGGGCCGAAGAATCGTTCAGCTACGACTTCTTGGCGACCAAGCTCGTCGATGCAATCAACAACGCTCGGCTCCGATGAGCGACGCAGATATCTCACCGCAGCCGACGCCCGCGCTAGGTGAGCTTCGCCCAGCACCCGATGCGCTGCGAAAGAGCGCCATCGGCCTGACCGCCCTGCATGCCGTGCTCACGGCGGTCGCTGTTGTGTCGGCTGGAACCACGCGGGGCGTCATCGCCGTGGTGTTTGTCGTCATCTTCTTGGTGTCGATCGTGGCCTTTGTCGCTGCGTTCTTCACGGCGGCGAATCGCAGCCGAGATGAACATGTGAGCACCGTTGGCGCCTTCTTCTTGGGTGACAGTGCCGTCACGCCAACTGACCGGCGCATCTTTACTGCTGCAGCCGTGATCCAAGCGATCGTCGGAATTGTGGGTGCGTCGCTCCGGCCATTCACGGCAGTGGCCTTCAGCGTGCTCGTTGCTCTCGCCGGTTTAGCGATGATGGCCCTCGTCGGCGCTCGATACGGACGGTTCGAGCGCAGGGACGAACACGGGCCGTAACACCGTGATGTGAGACTGCGCTTCGTGATGGCGGCCTTTGGGCATTACGATCCGAGCTGTGTCCCAACTATCTCGAGTCGAGGAGCGCATCGTTCACGCAACGATCGCCGCGCCGGCAGAGCGATGCTTCGCCGTCGCAACCGATCTAGAGGCCTATCCAGACTGGGCCCACGGGATCACCAGCGTGTCGATCACCGAGCGCGACGATCAGGGCCGCCCTATTGCGGCAACGTTCGTTGCCGAGTCGTTCGGACGGCGCACCCGCTATTCGCTGGCCTACGACCTCTCCGATGCGCCTCATCGGCTCTCCTGGAGCCTGGTCGAGGGCGATCTGATGCGTCGGATCGACGGTGAATACCGCTTTGATGCGTCGACGACCGCACCAGATCTCACCGACGTCACCTACGAGCTGATTATCGACCTTGCGGTTCCGCTGCCTGGCTTCGTGAAGCGCCGGGCAGAGGGCAAAATCGTGCGTGCCGCCCTCGCCGAATTCTGTGCTCGGGTCGAGAGTTCAAACCCGTAGATCCCCTGAACGACCCCTTGGGTCAAAAACTCAGGAAATTGTTTCTTGAGTCACGCCGAGAACGCGTCGAAGAATGGTTATGCGACTCCTTCGTCTGGACCTCGGTCAAGAGCTCGGAACGGTTGATCTTCACCCGTTCATGTCCCAAATTCACAGTCTTCGTCCCGAACAGCGTGAAGCGCTGATCGCGGCGGTGCGAGCCATCACTACTGGCTCTGGCGATCTGCCATTCGGCCTCGTTGAGGTTGATGGACAGCTCACCGAACTGCAGGGCAACCTGGCCCCGGGCATCGGCCCGTTCACCACCGAGGACGTTGTCCTCATGGTCGACGACGCCGTCACCGGTGAGTTTGATCTGCCCGGCCGAATTGCCGAGCTCGACCAAGCTCGCAAGCAAGCTCAGATCGATGCTGTGTACGTCGAAGAAACCCGGGCCGACCTTGTGCCGTCAGCGCTCGCTGATCTTCAGCGCATCAAGGACACTCTCGAAGGTCGAGTCGAGCGAGACCCAGCGGTCGTCAAGGCCGAAGGTCGCATCGAATCTGTCTCGAAGTCGGTTGAGGCCATCCGTGCCGTCAACCCGATCGTTCGTGAGACCCCACCCGAGGTGTCTGGCCTCGTCGGTCGTTGGGACGCTTACAAGGCATCGACCGAGGCTGCTGAGTCGCACCTCGATCAGATGAACCAGCGCATCCTCAACGCTGAGACGGCGCTGACCCAGGCAATCGAAGACCACGCCCACGCCAAGTCGATGGCCGTTCCTGTCGTGCTCTCGCCAGCAGAGGATGCTCGCCTCACCGAGCTGAGCACCGAGTCGATCGACAAGCGCAAGCGCGGTCGCAAGAACTCAGACGACGAAGAAGCCGAAGCAAAGGCGCTCCTGGCCAAGGTCGGACAGACCACCTTCGCCAGCTACGTCATGTATCGCATGATGCCAGAGCCCTCTGCCGAGCATCTGCAAGCTCTTGAGCTCGCAACGGCAAAGGTCGAAGCCAGCAAGGCCGAAGTTGAAGAGTCCCGTGCGGCTCTGTCGATTGACCCAACCTTCGTAGGACTCAACGCAGAGTTCGATGGCATCAAAGACGAAGCCCGAGGTCACCTCGGCATGATGCTCCCCGAAGATCTCGGTGGCGCACTTGAAGCCCTTGTCGAAGAGAAGGAAAACCCAGAATGGGTTGCCCTTGCTCGTGATCTGGTTGGCGAGCTGCTTGCCGTTGGCATCGAAGGCGCAACCATCGAAGCCGTCGATCCGTTCGAGCTTCCTGACCTTGCCGATGGCTGGCTGCGGACCGCCCGCAACGAACTGCAGATGCTGATTGGCGACGAGCCAAATCGTGAGCAGATGCTCGTCGATCTCGAGCGGGCTGAGGTTCGCTTCCAGCGTCACGCTCGGGCGATGTCTCGCATCGACCGCCGTGAGGCGCAAGCAGCAGCCTCCGCTGAGCGTGTCATGAACCTCGAAGCGCTGGTCGCTCGGGCCGAAGGCGCAGACGAAGGCGTGCCAACCGAGGACCTCGGTGCTCGTGTTCGCCGTCTTGCTGATCAGGTTCGCTCGGACGCTGGTGCTGCGGTGCCGCTGTTGCTCGAC
>CALLGK010000192.1 GCA_938009905.1 uncultured Acidimicrobiales bacterium
ACCTTCACATCGAACATTGCCGCCCGTGCGACGAGGCCGAAACCTGCGTCGTCGACATGCGCGGGCCCGACCACAACCGCTCTGTCTCTCGCCATTGCGACCAGCATGACCGGCCCGAGCTGCAGCAGCGCGAACCTGGCGCCCTTTCAACAAAAAGTTGACGCGTTACAGACCCCCTCCATCGCACATCTCGAGGGGGTCCAGCGTCTACCGTTCGTGCACGTGAACGACTTCGTTTTCGGTGTCGACCTCGACGGCGTCTGCGCCGACTACACGCTTGGCTTCCGCGAGATCGTCGCCGAGGTCAAGGGCGTCGACCCAGAGTCGCTCCCGCTCGAGCGTTCATGGTCGTTTGCTGAGTGGGGGCTGAGCGGCGACGAGTTCGCTGAGCTCCATCAGTTTGCTGTCACCGAGAAACGCATGATGGCGAGCCTGCCAGCCTTCGAAGGATGCGCAGACGCGTTGTGGCGCCTTTCGGACGCCGGAGTGTGGATACGCATCATCACCCACCGGCTCTACGTCAACTGGGGTCACGCCATCGTGGTTGGCGACACGGTCTCATGGCTCGACGACGCGCAGATTCCGTACCGCGACATCTGCTTCCTGGGAGCCAAGCCTCAGGTCGAGGCCGACGTGTACATCGACGATGCCTCGCACAACATCACGGCCCTTCGAGCCACCGGAAACCCGGCGATCGTTTTCGATCAGCCGTACAACCGTGAGCTCGGCGGCCTGCGGGCCCATTCATGGCCCGAGGTTGAAGAGATCGTGATGGACCTCGTCGCAAAGAGCGACGGTGTGCAGCCGCAACTCCCCGGCATCGACGCCGGGGCTGATCGCTTGCTGCGCCGCAAGGGCAGTTAGGGCAGCTAGGCCGGCAGAACCGCAGCCTGCTCGGCGAGGCGGTCGAGTGCGTCAGACCACCAGGCAGACTCGACAACCGAACGACCCGGAAGGTCGGCAAGCATTTCGTCGACCAAGGCGATGAGCCCTGGGCGTTCCGAACTCAGCCGTACGTCGAGCAGGTGATCCATCACCCGTCCTCGATCGATCAACTCACCGTCGATCTTCGACTTCAGTCCGGCAATCAACTCGGCAATCTGCGTCTCCGTCACATCCTCCATGGTGCCACCAATTTGGTCAGTCGGGAGGATCATATGGCTCGGGCAAACCAGCCTCTTGCGCTCGTTGTTGACGCTCAACCACACTCAATGACACGCGTCTGCGCTCATTGACTGGGTGAATTGCACTATCTCCGATCTTGATGAGACGAAGATCTCACCATCAGGGAGTGACGACAACCGTGGTGCCGATCTCGGCCCAGTTGTAGAGCGCCTCGGCCATGTCGTCGCGCTGGCGAACACACCCGGCCGACTGGTAGCTCCCGAGCTCGGCCTCGGTCTGCATTGGTGTGCCGTTGCGGTAGCGGGGAATGCTGTGGAACCCGATGGCGAGGGTGCGGCCGTACGTGAACCGAACCATGTGGTTCATCGTGATGCCGTCGTGTCCAGCCCATGCCTTCTCTGACTTCGAGAACACCGAGTAGGTGCCGGGGGCAGGGGTGTTCCGACGCCCCGAGACGGGATAGCTGTTGACGATTTGCTCGTGTTCGTCGACCCACCACACGCGCTGTTCTGAGTTTGAATAGACGAGCCGTCGCCCAACGCCAGAGTTCGCTGGCAGTTCCGGGTACTCGATCGGAGGCGGCGGTGGGGCCACCGGCGTTGCGGTGTTCGTGACGGCGACAAACTCCACCGATTCGGAGAAGCCAAGAAGCAGATCCGTGCGGGTTGCCGATGCGGACAGCTGCGAGAGCCAGAACGATTCGCCTTCGGGATCGGGCTGTCGATCAAGCACGTTCTGATAGAGCACGCCGACAAACTCGGCATCGTCGAGTTCGCCGTAGGTCAGCTGCCACTCCGGCGACGAGATGAACCAGTTTGCGATGTCGCCAAGCGGCTCGCCAGACATGTATCGCCCGACCCAGTAGTCGAGACCCGCGGCGTCTGGTTGACGATCAAAGACGGCGAGATAGAGGCGAACGACGGAGTCGCGAACGCCCGGTTCTGCCTCGGCCGCATCGACCGTTGCTGCGGCGTAGATGGGCTCGTCGAATACCGACTCGGAGACATCGGCCTCCGCAGCCGCAGGGGCAATGCCGGCCAGCGTGGTCACGACCGTCACGAAGGCCATCGCGATGACCGCGCTCGCGAATCGCACGATTCTGAAACGCGACGCAGATGGTGCTGTGGTGTCTTGATCCCTCATGAGTGCTTTCTCGCCAATTCGACTGAATGTTGATACTGCCAGACACGAGTACCGTCGTCGCGTCATGGCCCGAGACGACATCGCCGCCGACCGATGAGCATCGCACTCGCGCTTGCGATCGTCTTGGCAATCGTCTTTGCGGTGGCCGCCGGGTCAAAGCTCTTGAGCATTGATGACACCGTCTCCGGATTTGCCGATCTTGGCATCCCGTCTCCTCGCATTGCGATTTGGTTGGTGATTGCCCTTGAGCTGGCGATCGCGGTCGCGTTGGTTGCGACGCCGAGTTGGGGATCGATTGCCGCGTTCGCAACGCTCGTTGGCTTCACGGTCTTTCTGGCCGGACTCGTCCGGTCTGGTCGGCCGGTGAGCTGCCGGTGTTTCGGCGGGGCAACCACCGAGCCGGTCTCGTCGAAAACCCTTGCGCGAAACGTTGCCTTGCTCGTTGTTGCTGCCGCAGTGGCTCTTCTTGCCTGATTCGTGGATGATGAGCGGGTGCTTCGCGGTTGTACAAAGAGATCCGCCCCACCCGCGGGTTGGCCCACGACAACGAAGCTGAGGACCGTATGACCGATCAAGACCGAGCCTGGGGATTCAGAACCAGAGCTCTGCATGCGGGCGGACAGCCCGATTCGGCCACCGGAGCGCGGGCGGTGCCGATTTACCAGAGCACAAGCTTCGTCTTCGAAGACACCGCAGATGCGGCCGATCTGTTTGCCCTGCAGAAGTACGGAACGATCTACAGCCGCATCTCAAACCCAACGACGGCTGCATTCGAAGAACGCATCGCCAGCCTCGAAGGCGCCATCGGCTCGGTGGCGACCTCCAGCGGACAAGCCGCCGAATTCCTGGCGCTCACCACCATTGTTGGAGCAGGTGACCACATCGTTGCCGCCGCCAGCATCTACGGCGGCACCTACGCATTGCTGGCGACCACGCTGGCGAGGATGGGCGTCGAGACGACGTTTGTCGACAACACAGACGCCGACGGCTTTGCAGCCGCCATCCGGCCAGAAACCAAGGCCATCTATACCGAGATCATCGGCAACCCATCCGGTGCCGTGGCCGACCTCGACGTGCTCTCAGACGTCGCCCACGCCAATGGACTCCCCCTCATCGTCGACGCAACGTTCGCCACGCCGTATCTGTGCCGACCGATGGAGTTCGGCGCCGACATCGTTCTTCACTCGGCCACGAAATTCATCGGGGGCCACGGCACCACGATCGGTGGCGTTGTCAGTGAGTCAGGCACGTTCGACTGGGCCTCTGGCCGCTTCCCTCGCATGACCGAACCCGTCAGCACCTACAACGGCATTCAGTGGGTTGGGAACTTCGGCGAATATGCGTACTGCATGGCCCTGCGCTCAGAGGGGCTTCGTGACGTCGGCGCATCGCTCTCGCCGTTCAATTCGTTCTTGCTCCTGCAAGGCATTGAGACCCTGCCGTTCCGCATGGATGCTCACGTCGCCAACGCGCAGGCCGTCGCCCGGTGGCTCGACGCAGACCCTCGTGTGTCGTGGGTGGCGCACGCCGATCTCGAGGCATCGCCCTATCACGACCTCGCCCAGAAGTATCTACCGAAGGGCGCAGGCGCCATCTTCACGTTTGGCGTTAAGGGCGACCGCAACGCTGGAAGTCGGTTCATCGAAGGGCTCGAGATGATCAGCCACCTCGCCAACGTCGGCGATGCCCGCACGCTGGTGATTCACCCGGCCTCAACCACACACCAGCAGATGACAGACGAAGAACTCGTTGCCGCCGGTGTTGGCGCCGACATGATCCGACTTTCCGTTGGCCTTGAAGACCTCGACGACATTCTGTACGACCTCGACCGAGCGCTCGCTACTGCGACTGCCTCATAGGAGAACCTCGATGACTACATGGACCCCACCCTCCGCGGTCGCCAGAAAGAAGATCCTCGACAGCACCCGATCGATCGCGCTGGTCGGCGCTTCGTCAAACCCGGCCAGGGCCAGCAACTTCGTGCTGACCTACCTCGCGTCATCCACCTGCGACTACGAGCTGTATCCGGTGAACCCCCGCGAGACCGAGATCAACGGCATCACCTGCTATCCGTCGCTTGAGGAGCTCCCTGTCGTTCCCGACTTGGTTGACGTGTTCCGACGCCCAGAAGACTGTGTCGGTGTTGCTCACGATGCGATCGCCATCGGGTCCAAGACGCTGTGGCTCCAGCTCGGTATTGAGAACGACGAGTCAATGCAGCTCGCGACCGACGCCGGAATGAACGCGGTGCAGAACCGGTGCACCAAGATCGAGCACGCACGATTCGCAGGTGGTCTCCACCTCGCTGGATTCGACACCGGTGTGATCTCAAGCCGGCGAGCGAGCTAGGCATCAACACCGATACCGCTGCAAACAACTGGACAACTGCACGCCTGCGTAACCGAACGCTGTGCAACTGAACAAGAAACAAAAACGAGGGGCAATTCAATGGAGCTTTCACTTCAGGGCAAGCGAGCGATCGTGGCCGGGGCATCTGCCGGGCTTGGTCTTGGCTGCGCCAAGGCACTCGCAGCTGAAGGGGCCATCGTGGCCATGGGCAGCCGCACCAAGGGACGGATCGAGGCCGCAGCCGCCGACGTGCCAAACGCCATTCCGATCGTGGCTGACGTCAGCACAAGCGACGGTGCAACCGACTTCGTCGGAGAGTCGATGAAGGAGCTTGGTGGTGTCGACATTCTTGTGACCAACGCTGGCGGACCGCCCATTGCCGGTTGGAACGACGCCGACCTGCCGATGTACGAAGACGCCCTCGACCTGAATCTGATGTCGGTGATCGCCATGTCGCTGGCTGCCATCCCAACGATGCAGGAACAGAAGTGGGGCCGCATCGTGGCCATCACCTCGATCTCGGTTCGCGAGCCACTTCCCAACATCATCTTGTCGAACACGGCGCGAGCCGGAGCCACCGCCTTCCTGAAAACGCTGGCCACCGGAGTTGCGGCTGATGGAGTCACGGTCAACAGCCTGCAACCAGGCCTTCACCTCACCGATCGCGTGAAGGCGATCTACGGCGACGACGTTCCCCCGGACGCCGCTGCCGGCATTCCCACCAAGACCTTCGGTGATCCGGACGACTTCGGACAGGTTGCCGCCTTCCTCTGCTCTGATGCGGCCAAGTTCATTACCGGAGCCGCCATTCCGATCGATGGTGGCGCCGCTGGCGGTCTTCAGTAGCCGTTGGCCTTTCGTTCGGGCACTGCCCTTGGATTTCGCGAGGGGTGACGGTTGACTGTCGGAATGCGTTCCCGTCGCAAGCTCGTTGCTGTTCTCGTCACCGCGCCACTGCTGCTCGCAGCCTGTGGCGAAGGCGATGCTGAGCGGGACGACCTCGTCACCTCGCTCACCCAGGTGTCAGAACTTTCTGACGATGCAGCCAACTGTGTTGCCGACGTGTTCTACAACGCAGAAGGTGAAGCAGGCGACGCCTTCAGCCAAGACGAATTGAACAAGGCAGCGAAGAAGCCCGAGGAGATCGACGGGTTTCAAGAGGCGTTTGACGCCGCGGTTGCCGACTGTGTCGAATAGCTGGCTGAAGACCCTTTTGGGGCCATGAAACGCCTGACGCTTAACTGCCAGCCGTATGGGCCGATAGGCCTACGTGGCCTCCTCTGACTCAACGGTCACCGAAGGCGAACCCTTCGGTGGCAACGAAAAGGCACTTGCGATGTTTGACGCCAAACTGGCGTCGATCGCAGCCCAGCAGAACGAACTGATTGGCCGCAAGAACATGTGGCTCGCGCACCACTGGCCGGACGAATACGCCGAACGGTGTGCCGTGGTCGGCGGCCGTCACGTATGCCGCCGATGCGCTGCTCTGTATCCCTTCGGCTTCCTCGTGGCATTCGCCAGCGCGTTCGGTGTGGCCATGTGGCCTGAGAGCTGGGATCCACTCGCGATCTGGGTCCTCAGCATTCCGGCAACCGTGGCCTACGGCGGCGAAGCCCTCGGGTTCTTCGCCTACAACGCCAGGGTGCAGGTGGCCGCCATGCTGGTGACGGCGGTCGGATTCGGTCGAGGTCTTGGCTACGAGCTCGTCGAGCGATGGAGCCCAGAGTTCTGGGGTCCAATCATCTTCTTTGGCGGCCTGTGGTTCATGCTCACGATGGTTGGACGCACCAGGAAGAAGTTCCTCGCCCAGCGAGCCGCGCAGGCCGCGATGGCCCAGCGCTAACTGTCAGACAACAGATCCATGGGGTCTGAGAGCGTGAGCGCTCGGCCTGCAACCATGAACGCTGCTTGGTCGAGAGCGTCGGCCAGCGCTGCGTTCGCTCGGCCTTGGATGTCGCGAAACTCTCGGGCCATCGCATTCATGGGCACGATCCCGAGCCCAACCTCGTTGCTGACCACGATCGTGTGACCGTTTCGGCGAGCGATCGCTGCTGCGAGCCGCGTCACCTCGCCTGCCAACTGATCTTCGTCGGCACCGTCGATCATTCGATTCGAGAGCCACACGGTGAGACAGTCGATGATCACAACATCGTCGCTGTCGATGGCCTCGACCGCGCCGACAAGATCAAGCGGCGCCTCGACGGTCGTAAAGCTGTCGGGACGATCGTCCTGATGCCTGGCGATACGAGCGGCCATTTCGTCATCAACCGCAACCCCCGTCACCACGATCGAGACGTTGTTGCCGGCTGAGGCCGCGGCTCGAAGTGCGAGCCGCTCTGCTGTTCCCGACTTGCCAGACCGAGCACCACCGAGCAGGAGGAGACTCTTCGGACTCGCCGCTTGCCCGCTAATAGTCGATGCCCTTCTTGGCGAGAATGCCGTTTTCGAACGCGTGCTTCACACTCGTCATCTCGGTGACGGTGTCGGCAACGGCGATCACGTCTTCGTGCATGTCGCGCCCGGTGAGCACAAGGCTCGTGCGCTCGCTGCGGTTCTTGATCGACTCGACAACGTCGGCAACATCGATCCAGTCCCACGTCATGGCGTAGCTGATCTCGTCCATCACGACGAGACGATGGTCGCCAGCGGCGATGAGCTCTTTGGCCTTCGCCCAGGCGCCGCGGGCAAGAGCCCGACTCTCGTCGAGGTCTTCTGAGTCCCAGGTGAATCCGTTGCCGGCGGCCAACCAGTCGACGCCGAGGCTGCTCAAAATCTTCTCTTCGCCCGTGTTCCAGTCGCCACTCTTGAGGAACTGCACAACCGCAACGGGCCACTCGATAGCCCGCGCTCGCAGCGCTACACCGAAGGCTGCAGAGGACTTGCCTTTGCCATGACCCGTGTTGACAAGAACGAGCGACGGAGCCGTGCGCATCCCTGATTTGTCGGGTGCTTCGAGGGGCGGTTCGTTCTGGTCGTCGGCCATCGGGTCACTGTACCGGTCCGCCTCGGAGCGACAGATACCGTGGCGGCGTGACCGTCCGGCTCAAACTCGATGTGTACCTCCTCGAGCTTCCAACCGTCGACACACTGGCTGCCGCGCACGATCGCGAACCGTCAGCAGGCCGCCAACTTGTGGTGCTTCGGGCCGAGAACGACGCCGGCGCAACAGGCTGGGGCGAGTGCAGTGCACTCAACAAGCCGACCTACACGCATGAGTGGGCCGAGGGGGCGTTCGAGCAATTGACGACCGGAGACGTGCCCGACCCGACTGACTCGCCGATGGCCTTTGCTGGGCTCGATCTGGCCTACCGAGACCTGTACCTCAAAGCCTCTGGCACCTCGCTGGCCTCCGACATCGGAGCGGCCGCCGCCACCGTTACGGGCGGGGCCGTTCTGGGCCTCGTCGAACCACAGGAAGCGGTGCGCCGAGCCACCGAGTTGGTGGCCGCCGGCTATCACCGCCTCAAGCTGAAGGTCACTCCGACCAACCTTGGCGTTGTGGCCGCGGTGCGTGAGGTATTCCCCGAGCTCGAACTTCAGGTCGACGGCAATGGCTCGTTTGACGGCCGACATGTTGATGCGCTCGCCCAGCTGGCAGACGACGCCGAGCTCGACGCGATCGAGCAACCGTTTGCCGTCGACAACCTTGACGCCGCCATCGACCTTGTTGAGGCAACGCCCGTGCCGGTGCTGGCCGATGAGCCCATCAACTCGCTTGAGGACGCCGAGGAGCTGTTCGAGCTTGGTGCGCTGTCTGGACTCGTCATCAAGCCGCCCAAGGTTGGCGGCATCGAAGCAGCCGTTGACCTCATCGATTGGGCGTCGGTTGTTGGCCTGCCTGCCGCTGCTGGCGGCATGCTCGAATCTGGTCTTGGTCGTCACGCCCTCGCGGCCGTCGCGGGGCTCGACGGATTCTCGATCACGGGTGACATCTCGCCCGCCCGCCGGTGGCTCGCCGACGATCCCTGGGTTGACCTTGAGCTTGTGGACGGGCAGATCACGGTGCCTGCCGACCCGGGAATCGCTCCTGATCCTGATCTCGATGTGCTGGCCCGCTATTCGAGTCGCCACGCCTCGACGGTGGTCGAGATCGATTCGGCCGTCTGACTCGGTGATTGCAGATGCACGGCATGGCTGCCGGGCACCGAAGCGAAGCGAGCAGCCGGCAGCTCGTTGGCCAACCGCTGGCCAAGCGTCGTGAACTTGGCATCGTCTGCGCCCGCGATCACCAGGGCTGGAATCGCGACCTCACCGAGCCGGGGCCACAACGCGGCCTGCGTGCCGGTGCCGCAGTTGCGCAGCGACGCTTGCATGCCCTCAACTCGATTCGCGAGCCGAGCGTCTCGTGCCGCCGCAACGTCGTCCAGCCCAGCAAAGAGCGGCTTGGCCAGCCACTCATCAAGGAACGTCGCAAGTCCGACAGCCCCGAGGTGATCGGCCAGCGCATCGTCAGCTGACCGACGAGCGGCTCGTTCCTCCTCGCTCTCGAGGCCAGCCGTTGCCCCGATTAGCACCAGCCCTTGCACAACACCGGGGTTGGCTAGAGCGAGATGGAGCGCCGTCCGTCCGCCCATCGAGTAGCCCACATAGATGGCGGGACCGCCAGCCTCGCCAAGCAGTTCAGCAGCCCGCCACAGATCGGCATCGTCGTGCCCTGACTGGCCGTGGCCTGGAAGGTCAACGAGCACAACCTCGAACTGCTGGGCCAGCAGGTCGGGCAAGCGACCCCAGCACTCACCGTTCTGTGTGAATCCGTGGGCGAGCACCAGGCGCGGTCCGGATCCGAGCGTTCTCGTGTGAAGCGGGGATGCCACTCAGGCGCTTTCGGCGTTGGCCAGCTGTCGCTTCATCGCAACGCGTCCGGCGGCTCGAAGGGCAGCTGTTGGCAGCGTGCGCGAGATGGCTCCCCAGACTTTGTTGATCTGGCCGGTGACCACTCTCGGTTGGGTCTTGTCGAGTGCCGCCAAGCTTTGTGCCGCGACGTCGGCCGCGTCGTTCCAGGCCCATGCCGGGATGTCCGACACGTCGACGTCTGCCCGCTCCTGAAACTCTGTGTGTGTGAACCCGGGGAGCACGGCGGTCACCACGACGCCTTCGCCGGCAAGCTCTTGGTGAATCGACTCGCTCAAGCTGGTGACAAACGCCTTCGTCGCTGCGTACACCGCCGAGTTGGGTGACACGAGGTCGCCGGCCATTGACGAGACGTTGAGGATGCCGCCCCGTTGCCCGGTGGTTCGATGGCGGTCGACCATGGCCACGGCGGCCGCATGCGACAGGCGCAGGACGGCGGCGACGTTTACGGCCAACACGCTGCTTGCGGTGTCTCGGTCGTTGTCGACGAACGGGCCACCACGACCAAAGCCTGCATTGTTCACCAGGAGGTCGATTGGCCGTTCGTTGTCAGCCAGCCGAGCCTCAACTCGCAACGTTTGCTCATGGTTCGAGAGATCAGCGGCGAGCACCTCAACATCAACCGGGAGTTCCTCGGCTAACGCCTCGAGCCGCTCGACGTTGCGAGCAACCACAACAAGGTCGGTTCCGGTGGCAGCCAGCTGACGAGCGATCTCGCGGCCAATCCCGCTCGATGCACCCGTAACTAGCGCTCGATTCCATCTCGACGTCATCCTCTGACGCTATCGGCAGCGGTAGGTTCGGCTGGTGACTGACGCCGTCCCGATCACTGCAAACGCAACGTTTTGCGCCACGTTGGTCGACGAATGGATGCGCCGGGGCCTCACCCACGCGTTCATCGCCCCCGGTTCACGGTCAACGCCGCTGGCGCTGGCACTCTCGGCGCAACCAGGCCTGTCCATCGAGATCTTCCACGACGAGCGGTCGGCATCGTTCGCGGCACTTGGTCATGGTCTTGCCTCGGGCACCCCTGCGGTGGTGTTGTGCTCGAGTGGCACTGCTGGCGCCCACTTCTTCGCCGCCGTGATCGAGGCCGACCTCTCGGCTGTCCCGATGCTTGTGTGCACCGCCGATCGGCCACCAGAGCTCTGGGATCGAGGGGCGCCGCAGGTGATCAACCAGACGAACATGTTTGGCGACACCGTGAGGGCCTTCCTCCAGCCCGGACCGCCAGACGATGGGCAGCCACGCGACTGGCGGCCCCTCGCCATCGAGGCGTTCGACGCCGCGAGCGGTAGCAGGCCTGGCCCGGTACACCTCAACCTGAGCTTCCGAGATCCGTTGACCGGACGCCCAGGCGACTTGCCACCGGCGGCCGATGTCGAGGCCACCCACCCCACTCCAGCCAGCACCCTCGGCGAGCTCGCCGACATCGTAGAACTGGTGGCAGCAAGCACGACGGGCGTCATCGTTGCCGGCCGGGGCCAGTCATCCCCAGCTGAGGTGCACGAACTCGCCGACCGTCTCGGTTGGCCGGTCTTGGCCGACCATCGTTCTGGCGCTCGCAGCGGTGATGCCATCCAGCACTTCGATGCACTGCTCCGTTCGTCCACGTTTGCCGATGCCCAACGCCCGCAGCTGATCCTCAGACTTGGCGAGATTGTTGCCAGCAAGTCGACAAGCCAGTGGATCACGGCGGCCGCATCTGCTGGTTCTGTCGTTGTCGCCACGAGACCGTGGGGTCGACATATCGATCCGGAAGATGTCGCCTCTCATTCGATTGACGAAGCCGGCTTTCTTACTGAACTCCTGGATCACATCGAGCCTCGCGGCGACGGTCACGACGGCGGCCGAGATGGGTGGCGTGAGGTAGACGCAGCCGCCAAAGCCGCGATCGACGCGACCCTCGCCACCCATCCGTTGAGCGAACCGAGCATCGCTCGGCGAACGTTGGCTTCCGTGCCTACAGGCGGCGCGCTCGTGATGGCGTCGTCGATGCCCGTGCGCGACGTCGAGTGGTTTGGCGAGAGTCGTGACGACATCTCGGTGTTGTCGAACCGAGGGGCCAACGGCATCGACGGAACCATGGCGACAGCCATCGGCGTGGCCACGACGGGCACACCAACCGTGTGTCTCGTTGGCGACGTGGCATTCCTTCACGATGCAAGCTCGCTGGTGGCACTATCCGGCCGAACCGTCGACCTCACCATCGTGGTGACCGACAACGACGGTGGCGGAATCTTCTCGTTTCTCCCCCAGCACTCACTGCTCGAGCGTGAACGCTACGAGCAGCTGTTTGGCACCCCGCACGGCACCGACCTTGGCGCGTTAGCGCTCGCTCACGGCCTTGCGTTCGCCGAGTGGACCGAGGACGCACCAGCCGACCTCACACCCTCTGGCGTCAAGGTCGTTCGTGTTGGCTCAGACCGGGCCAACAACTTGGCGCTGCACGATGCGCTCGTTGCTGCCGTCGCCTCGCGACTCTGAGGCCATAACGCGATCAGGTCCCCCGAAGCTCCTTGCGCACCATGAGCTTCAAGCCTGAGTAGTCATCGTCGAGCGCACACACCTTGACGTCGACGAGGCCTCGGCCCAACACGGCATCTCGCACCCCGTCCTCTGTTAGGTCGATGAACAACGCACTCGACTTCTTTGGCCAACACACCCATACCGAGCGATCGGGAAACGCCAGCGTCCACATCTGCTCGACTCGGCGTTTGAGGCGCGCTGCGGTAATGCAGAAGACAAGCGACACATCGGGCCGACCTCGACCGTTCATGCGCAACAAGACGTCGTCCGGCAACGGATCCAACAGCGATTCGATGTGGGGAGGGCCATCAAGGATGCTCACGACATGGCCTGGCTTGATGCCAAGCTTCTTTGGGAGCGGCGTTCCCGAGTATCCGGCTGGCATCGCTGGCTCCATGACGAATCAGGGCGGCTGTCTGAGGTGCGATGTGCATCTTCGTGAAAACGACCGCTGCGCCCTACGTTAGGAGCCATGACCGACGGCGTCCCGACCAACCCCGTTTCTGAGATCTTCGATCCGAGCCTTTGGGAAGAGGTGTCGGGGTTTGACTTCACCGACATCACCTACCACCGGGCGGTGAAGGTGCCGGCCGTTCGGATTGCCTTCAACCGGCCAGATATTCGCAACGCGTTTCGGCCTCACACCGTCGACGAGCTGTATCGGGCACTCGACCACGCCCGCATGTCGAGCGACGTCGGTTGCGTGCTGCTCACCGGCAACGGTCCATCTAGTCGCGACGGCGGCTGGGCGTTCTGCTCCGGTGGCGACCAACGCATCCGAGGCAAAGACGGCTACAAGTACTCCGAATCAGAAACAGCAGACGGCATTGACCAGGCCCGCAGCGGTCGCCTTCACATCCTCGAGTGTCAGCGGCTCATTCGGATGATGCCAAAGGTCGTCATCTGTGTGGTTCCCGGCTGGGCTGCCGGCGGCGGGCACAGCCTCCACGTGGTGTGTGATCTCACGATCGCCAGCCGCGAACACGCCCGGTTCAAGCAGACAGACACCGACGTGGCCAGCTTCGACGGTGGCTTTGGATCCGCCTTGCTGGCCCGCCAGGTTGGTCAGAAGTTCGCCCGCGAGATCTTCTTCCTCGGACGCACCTACACCGCAGAAGAGGCCCACGCGCAAGGTGTGGTCAACGCTGTGGTCGACCATGCAGATCTCGAAACCGAGGCGCTCGAATGGGCGAGTGAGATTTGCAAGAAGAGCCCGACGGCGCAGCGCATGGCGAAGTACGCCCTCAACCTCGTCGATGACGGCATGGTCGGCCAGCAGGTGTTCGCAGGTGAGGCCACTCGCCTCGCCTACATGACCGATGAGGCACAGGAGGGACGCGACGCGTTCCTCGAAAAGCGCGACCCCGACTGGTCAGCCTTCCCGTACTACTACTGAGGCTCGACTACTCGTCGACCGCGTCCTCTGCGGCTTCGCCGTCCGCCCCTTCAATGGCGACTAGCCAGGAGTCTTGTTCTCCGGCAATGGCCAAGAGCTCGTCTGCCGACATGTAGTCAGGAGGCTCGGTGGACTCTTCTGTCGTGTCGTAGCTGATCTCTTGGACGACGGAGCGTGACACGCCGGCAAGACGAGAGTCGACCATCACGATGCGACCTTCCTTGTCGATGCGCATCACGTAGTAGCGGCCTGGTTCATCGTTGTTAGGCACAACTTCGAACTCTGCGACGCCATCGACTTCTCGGATCTCGCGAATCTCGGCGTTGTCAGCCACGATTCGATTCTCAATGACGTAGCCGGAAACAAGTGGGCCCGGTGCCGCTTCGACCAAAAACATCGGCTGCAAGATGTCGTAGTTCGTAAACTCGACGAAGCCCTCGATCTCCTTCAGATCTGGGCGCACCTCGAAGGCAAGATCGGCAGGGTCGGGAATCTGGTTCGGGTCCAATCCTGCACTCTCAAGCGCTTCCCGATTCTTGATCCACGCTTGTGTTTCGAACAGCGCCTGAACGCTCATGACGACGTCGCCATCGAGGTTGATGTAGGCCTCCATGTTTGGCCGGTAGTAGGTGAGGTACTCGCCCACTCCGTGGCGCCACTGCGAGCGAGGCACGTAGCTGACCTCGTAGATCATCCACGGGACGTCACTGTCTTCTTCGTACACGCTGAAGGTCGTGGTGGCGGCGGGGTTGTCGTTCAGCTCCCGGAAGGCGTCCTGCAGCACCTCAAAGTCGATGTTGAGGTCGACAGACTGCAACGTCGTCGACGTTTGAGCCACGGTGACGGCAGGGCTGCCATCGTCGGTGAAGGTGATTTCGTCTGGTGACGAGGAGCAGGCGGCAACGAAAAGGCCGGCCGCTCCAACCACGGCAATAGCGGGCCCGGCAGCTCCGAGCGCAGCCCGAGCAGACTTTGAACGACGCAACATGACAATCCCGTCGGCATCAATCTGCGGGGGTTAAGCCGTCGAGCGCACTTGACCGGGCGGCCTCAGGGGCGCAGCAGAGCTCCGAGCATTGCTTGAAACTTCGATCGGGTCTCTGCCAGCTCCGACTCTGGATCGCTGTCACCGACCACACCGACGCCAGCAAAGAGGCGAACTTCGCTCGGGCCGCTGCTCGCAGATCCCAACTGAGCCGACCGGATGCTCACGGCGAACGCACCGTTTCCTCGATGGTCGACCCAGCCCGTCGGGCCTGCATAGCGACCACGATCAGCCCGTTCGATCGATTCGATCAGATCAAGCGCCACATCTTGGGGATCGCCGCCTACGGCAGGGGTTGGATGCAATGCAGCCGTGAGTTCGAGCACCGATGCAGCGGGTGACGACAGCAGTCCCTCGACTCTGGTTCCGAGGTGATGCACATTGGGAAGCGACACGATGGTCGGCTCTGGTTCTGCATCGACGTAGGAACAAAACGGCAGCAGCGTGTCGAGCAGCCAGTTGATCGTGATGGCGTGCTCCCATCGATCCTTCGACGAGGCAAGCAAGTCCGTTGCGAGCTCGGCGTCGGTGGACGGGTCTGAGGCCCGCGGCGCGGTGCCAGCAAGCGGATGCGCTCGAACGGTGTCGCCAGCCCGTGAGATGAGCAGCTCGGGCGACGCACCAATGAACCGATCGACGGCAAACACGATGGCAGAACGGTGGGTCTGCCACAGCCGTTCGATGACCATGGTGGCGTCGATCGGCTGGTTGGACCGAAGGACGAGCTCGCGGGCCAGTACGGCCTTGCTGAGGGCTCCGCTCCTGATTCGTTCGATCGCGTAGCCGAGCACCTCATCTCGCCAAATCTCGGGCGCTAGTACAGAGGTAAGCGATAGCTCCGTTGCTTCCGGGCCTGCGGGCACTCGCTGCTGTAGCACCGCCTCGATGCGGGCCATCGGATCGTCGACATTGCCGACAGTCGTGATCCAGCACGTGCCGTCGTCGTCGCGGCCAACGATGATCTCGGGAACGATCAGCTCGGCTGCTACCTCTCGGTCGAACGGGAAGGCCCCAAACCCGACAACACCGCTACCTGGCCGATCGACGTCATCAATACCGGCGAGTTCCGCCAGTTTGGCCTGAGCCTCGTCAGCACCGCTTGGGCGCGACACCGGGATTCTGGCCGCTTCACCGATCCCGGCCAGTGCAAAGTCGCCTCGTGACCACAACAAGCCAGAACGGGCACCGATCCTCACTGGATCGAGGTCGTGTTCAGACAGAACGGTCCGCGAGGTCACACACAGGAGGCTATTGGCGGCACACTCTTTGGTGATGCATCGCACGATCACTGCCGACGTCACTGCCACGCCTCAACGCGTGCTCGACATCGTGTCCGACCTGTCGACCTACGCCGAATGGCTCGATCTCGTCACGAGTGTCGAACCAGCGCCGAGCGAGTCAGACGAATCCGGACCTGCGTGGTTTGTCACGTTGCGAGCCAAGGTCGGGCCATTCGCTCGTTCGAAACGACTTCGCATGGTGCGTACTGAGTCGACCGACACCGGCGCTCGATTCGACCGCCGCGAGGTTGATCGGCGCGATCACTCGGCGTGGACGATGGCCTCCGAGGTCACCGAAGGGCCAGCAGGGTCCGTTGTCGCCATGGAACTTTCCTACGACGGCAAGCTCTTCAGCGGACCACTCGAAGCGATCCTCGATGCTGCCTCTCACGACGCAGGACAGAAGCTGAGCGACTACGCCGCTTCGTGAGCGGCATAGCGGGCGACCACGCCGTTGCTATGAGATCGGTGCCAGCCAGCGGGTCGACAGCGCATGTTGGCCGGAGAGCACCAGATCAACTGCCGCTCGCAGCTGCTTGCTGACCGGCCCGGGCGCTGCAAGCTCGCGATCATCGTGTCGAGTGATCGGTTCAACGGGCCCGTTTGTTGAACAGCAGAACAGCTCGTCGGCTGCAAGCACTTCGTCCCATGCAATCGGCCGGACGTCGACGGTGATGCCCTCGGCAGCGGCAACGTCGAGAACCATGCGTCGGGTGATGCCATCAAGCACAGCATCCAGTGGCGGAACCACAACGGAACCGTCGATCACCACAAACACACTCTGTGTTGTGCCCTCGGCGAGATCGTCGGTGACCGTCTTGAAGATCACATCGTCGAAGTCCTCGGCGATCGCCGCCATCTTCTCTCTGACGCCGATGGTGTAGCTCGCGGCCACCTTGAGGCTCGGCGGCAACATCTCGGGCGTGAGCTTTGGCGCAACGGCTGTCTTGACTGTCTTCGTGCGGTCGCCTTGCGGCAGGCCGTCGGTTGCGGTGACCCAGATCGATGGTGTAGTCGACACTGGCATGGCTGAGGGTGGCACCTCGGCCCAGGCGGCGATGAGCTTGATCACGGCCGGGCGACCGAACGCCGCCGCCACCTCATGCACGGCCTGCTCGACGTCACCGACAGACAAGGTGGGAGTCATGCCCATCAACCCCATGCTGCGAAAGAACCGAGCCACGTGGGGTCGCAGTCCAAAGGCGGCAAGAGCAGCATCGCCAACGGTCAATGACGAATCGGCGTCGACATCGACGGTCCGCAACACATCGAACACGGTGGTGCCACGCTGGACGGCATGTGAGAGCACCGGCAACGTTGCCTCGGCAATCGGAACTACGTCACCGTCTCGCCAGGCAAGTCCTGCGTCGACATTCACGGCCCGACCTTACAAGGCATCAGCGCCGTGCGGTCGGTGCGCCCATCGGCGCTCCTGCATAGCCTCGGGCCATGGCTGAACTCGTCGCTCTCGATCTGCCCGGCGGTCCAGACTTCGTCGATGC
>CALLGK010000193.1 GCA_938009905.1 uncultured Acidimicrobiales bacterium
GACGCCGTCCTCGACCTCATCGACATAGATGTTCGTCATCATGTGAGTGCGAGGGTGCGCCGCCTCCTCCTCCATGAAGTGGACGATGTCCTCAATGCCGTTGAGCACTCGTGATCCGACGCCAGTCAGATCGAAGACCGCGTCCTCGGTGAAGATGCGTCGCAGCTTGTCCCAGTTGCGATCGTCGATTGAGTCGCCGTAGCGACCCGGGATCTCCATGATGTCGAGTCGGTCTTCGAGCGAAAGCGCCATGAGTCGACACTACGTCGTGCCGCTCGACGCCGACAGTTGCCCGGCGTCACCTGGTGAGGCGACTGGCGATACCGGCTCGCTCGAAGACACTCCGGGCCGCGATGTGGGCCTCGGCCCGAACCGTCACCTCATCGGCGAAGGTGATCTCGCCCTCATCAATCAGAATCCGGCCGTCAACCACCGAGTGGGTGAGGTTCGCGGGTGTGGCGTTGAAGACCAGAGCGCTGGCAACGCGGTGGACTGGCGCCACGAACACCGAGTCGAGATCAACCACAATGAGATCGGCCTTGGCACCGCTGGCAAGAACGCCGACGGAGTCTCCGAGGCCAGCAGCGGCTGCACCACCTCGGCATGCCATTCGCAACGCGTCTTCCGGTTGAAGGGCCATGGCATCGAGTCGGTCAATCTTCTGCAACAGCACGGTGGCCTTCAGCACCTCAAACATGTCTTGGCGATTGTTCGAGCCGGGGCCGTCGCTCGCGAGCGCCACCGTGATGTCGCGGTTCACCATGTCGACGATGCGCGGCACGCCAGATGCGAGGTACATGTTGGACACCGGGCAATGGACGACGACCGATCCGCTCTCGGCGATCAGATCAAGTTCGCGATCGTCGAGCCAGACGCTGTGAGCCAGTTGCACGTCGGGACCCAAGGCACCGAGGTGCTCAAGCCACTCAACGTGCCTCATCCCTCGCTCCTCGAGGTTCATCTCGACCTCAACCGCTGTCTCTGCGCAATGGATGTGTGTGCCGACACCCCAAGCCCTGGCCTGATCGACCGTCGCCCGCATTGCGTCGTCTGAGCATCCCCATGGGATGAGCGGAGCGAGCTCGATACGGATACGACCGTCGCTTGCGCCGTGCCAACGATCCCGCACCCGAGCCGTTCGCTCGATCACGACCTCTGGGGTTTCCATCATCGACGGCTCATAGTTGCGGTCGGCCCAGCCCCGAGCGAGCAAGAACCGCACGCCTGTCATCTCAGCCGCGCGGGCGACGGCATCGTCGATGTGTTCGGTGCCATCCACTGCCTCGAGATGAACGTATTGGTGATCAACAATCGATGTCGCCCCGCCACGAAGGTTCTCAATCATCCCGACCAGCACGGCTAGGTGCGCCGATACTGCGTCGAGGTGAACGGCTCCGGGCCAGATGCACTCCCGAATCCAGTCAAGCAACGGCTTGTCGTCTGCAAGACCGCGAAAGAACGTTTGGAAGAGATGCGTGTGGGCGTTTGTCATGCCCGGCATGACTGCGGATCCGGTCACATCGATCACTCGCCCCGCGTTTGCCAGCACGTCACCGGGAGCAGCACCCGACCCGACGGCAACGATCACGTCGTCAACGATGTGAACCCAGCCCGGATCATGGATGGTGAATTGGTCATCGACGGTCACGACCGCCCCGCCGTCGATCACCAGACCACCTTCAGGCCGCTCTGGCAACGTCATGTCGGCGCCCATCCTGCAAAGGCATCTACGACCGGTTTGATGTCGTCCATGATGGGATAGAGGATCGGGCAGGTCACCCCAGCATCGACGTACTCGGCCACCTTGGCCTGACACTCTGCGGTCGTGCCAACGGCCATCAGGCTGCGAACCAGATCGTCAGGAATGAGGTGAGCGGCCTTGCGGTAGTCGGCTTCCGTTGCCGGCCAGCCGACGATCTCCTGCACTCGCTCGACCAGCTCTGGATCGGCACCGGACGCCTCCATGATGTGCGGCTCGGTTCCGAGGTAGTAGGCCACAAGAGACTTCCCCGTCATCACCGCTTCGTCTGGGTCGTGATCGCTGAGGGAACAGACGAGCAGCTCGGGTCGATCGACGTCGTCGAGGGTCTTACCCGCCCGCTCGGCGCCAGTCCGTACCCGCTCGACAGCGTCTCTGATGTAATCGGTCGACACCACGTAGTTCAGGACGGGGCCGTCACAGACTTCGCCACTCAACTCGAGCATCTTGGGTCCGGTTGCACCGATGTAGATCGGGATGTCGCGGGCCGAGGTGTCGCCGTAGGCAACGTCGAGTCGCACTCGGTCGAGGTGCACAAACTCGCCGTTGTACGACACCTCTTCCATGGTGAAGAGCTGGCGAATCGCCTCGATGTTCTCTCGCATCGCCGTCAGCGGTTTGCGGCGATCTGCACCAACGCGGCCTGCGATGGGCTCCCACCACGCACCGAGGCCGAGCATCACGCGGCTCTCCCCTTCCGGGGTCAGGCCGCCGAGCTCCCACATGGTGCTCCACGAGGCCGCGATCACGGCCGGGTTGCGCGTGTAGATCGGCAACACACCTGAGCCGATCTTGATGCGACTGGTTTCGGTGAGCAGCGCGCTCATCATTACGACGCAGTCACGCGCCAAACGAGTGTCGGCCTGCCAGATCTCGCTGAAGCCTTTCTCTTCCGCGTACTTGGCCAGCTCAAGCTCGTAGCGAATGTCGTGCTTGTCTTGCAGGTACAGCGCCATGCGCATCGGTTGGTCAGCCATCGCCGCCGAACCTACCCGCAGGGCCTACCCACGTGTGACGTTTTGTACCTGACCCCTAGGAGGGGAGGTGGGGCACGACGCCTTCTGCGAGCCGGTGGAGCTGCTCGCCGACTTTGTCGTAGCTGTCACCTGGCATGCCGGGGAAGATCGTGAGGTTCTCGACGCCGCCGAGGTAGTCGCAGTACCAGTTGATTTGTTCGGCGACCTCTTCTGCTGTGCCGACCAACCACACCTTGTTGTCGAGTGACTCTTCGAGCGTTGGGATCAGACCAGCCTGTGCTGGCTTGCCCCCTTCGCCCATGTAGCCCTTGCTCCAGCCGTATGGCCCGAGGAATTTCCAGTACTCGTCGTGACCGTTTCGCACCGACTCGATGGCTTTTTCTCGTGAGTCTTCGACGCAGGTATTGACCACCAGCATTCGCTTCTCACCCGGCGCGAGTTCTGTGCCGTGCGTCTCGGCATAGAGCTCGGCGAATCGATCCCAGTACATCTTCATGAAGGAGTAGTGCTTGAGCCACATGACACCGCCCCACCCCTTCACGGGCACCGTCTCGAGCGTGGGTGGCGAGGTGATGGCCTGCCACGTCTCATACGGATACAGCGGGCGAGGAAGCAGGCTCAGTTCTTCGACGAAGCCCCCTCGGTCGGGGATGCCAGCGACCGGGTAGTCGAAGATCTCGCCGTGATAACTGAAGCTCTCGTTGTCGAGGGCGATGTGCATCACCTCGACGGCTTCATCGAATTGCTTGCGGTTGATCTCGTCTGCGGCAGCCGAGTCTGGATTGTCGAAGCTGCCGATCTTGGTGCCGAGATTCTCGGCCTCGCGCGGCACGGTGCCTCGGGCGATACCCAACACGCCACGACCGCCAGAGATGTTGTGCAGCGTTGCGAAGTCTTCAGCAAGCTTTAGTGGGTGCCATTGGCCCACGACGTTGAACATGGTGCCGATGCGAATGTTGTTCGTGCGCTCGGCGAGGATCGCCCCGGTCATGAGCCCGTTGGGTACAACCTCGTAACCCTCGTACTGGAAGTGATGCTCGGTCAGCCAAAACGAGTCGAACCCGAGCTTGTCGCTGAGCACTCCCATGTCGAGAATCCGCTCGGTCGCGTGCCACACCTCTTTGTGGCCGTACCGCCGATCGGTTGGTGCAGGAGCTCCGGCTCCCGCATCGTCCATCTCGACACCGCCGAACAGGAAAATTCCGGTACGCATATGGCGACTCTAGGGCAGGGTCAACCTGCCGACCCGATCGGTTCGGGAGACGCATCGGCTACGCCACGATCGAGCGCCAGGGAGTGGCGCCACCCTTTGCCGCACTGGCGATGTGGCGCTGGCTCGTAAGCCAGCGCTACATCCCAGTGCAACGTTCTTTGTGATCAGTCCGTCAGCCGGACCGGGTCACCAAGCACTCGCACCGACCACGTGGTGGTCTCGGTTGCGTTGCTATTGCTGTCTTCGTACTGCACTCGCCACCAGCAGTTGTCTGGCTGAGCAGCGATGGTCTGGCACGTGTAGGTGTCTGGCAGATCAACCAGGATTCGGATCGTCCGGTCCTGGAAGTTGAAGCCGCCAGGCCCACTGTCAGGGTTCGAGGCGATACACGAGGTGCCACCACAGGTCTGGCTCGTGAGCGGGATGTCAGCGAAGTTGTCGGCCGACCACAACGGATCGGGAGAGTCATACCCGAACTCGGCCTGGTCAATGGTCTCCCACTGCACCGGTACGACGTTGCCACTTGGGTCGAGGATTCGAACGATCTCGATGCCGTCTGCAGGGTCAAACATCTTGATTTCAAGCGTCTTGCCAGCGTGCACTTCGGCGATCTCGGCCATGTAGAGCTCGGCGAACAGTGGTCCTGGAGGGGCGATCTGTCCATCGAAGTACATCGTGCCGGCTGTGTGAGCAGTCATGAAGTCACGGGCGTAGAGGTTCGGGCACTCCGCATAGGCACCTGGACCGATACGGGAGCAGCTCCAGTCGGTGTTCGCCGTCGCCGCAGCCTGCGTGACGATCCGCAGGCTGTAGTTGGCCCGTCGAATATCGGTGTTACCGCTGGTCTCGCTGTAGTCGTTCTTGATGTACATCACCCAGCGTCCTGGCTGCGTGATGACATTGCCGAGGTCGACCCACGGCGCAGGGTCACCGGTGCGATCACCAGGGTTCGGGCCAGCGGTCAGCCAGTTCAGCGGACTCGCATTGTCTCCGGCGTTGCCGCACGTACCGTTGCCGGATCGGAGCACCGTTGTTTGGTCCGGGAACGGATCATTGACGATGTTGTCGTAGTCGTTCAGCGGCGTGAGGTCGGGCTCGTAGAGGCGGGCTCGAATCTGGCCATTTGAGTCACCCTGGGCCCAGTACTCGTTGCCGGCTCCGTTGACTCGCCGCTGCACCCAGCAGGTCACTCGAGCTTGCACGACATAGTTGTCGACAGGGTTACCCATGGCATCGGCTGGAATGTCGACGATGAAGGCGTGGCCCTCAGGAATGTGGTTCGGGTTCGGCGGATTCGCTAGGTCGCACGGCGTGGGGTTGCCGTAAGAGGCATATGACGGCTCGATCTGGCCAGCACCGACCGGATCGCCATTGATGCGAATCTCACACGTCGGCATTGCGCGGAGCCAGAAATTGTCCGGTGCCGGGCCGTAACCGGTGTCGACACCGGTGCCAAGTGCTGAGGTGGGGTTCCCCATCGGAACGGGGAGGATGTACTCCGCCTCGGCGGAGCGCGTCATGTCTGGGCTCTCGGTTGTGACAACCGCTCCAAAGTACAACGTGCCTTCGTCGCGGATGGCCACTTCAAGACGCTGCGCACCGGTGCGGGTCACCCTGACCTGCGGCAGCGGGGCGTTGGGGTCATCGAAGTCGGTCTGATCAAGTGGTGTCGCATCGGCAAAGCCGTTGCGCGCAGCCACGTCGAGCGCAACCTGGGTCGCCGTTGCCTCGTCAGGCATCCACACGACCGCAGCAAGTGCAGCGGCATCGGTTGCCCGTTGGATCTGCTGACCTTTGACATAGAAGCCGCCAACGTCAACGGCCAAGGCGGCGATGATCATCATGGGAATGAGCAGCAATGCCGTCATTGGCAAGACGTAGCCCTGCTCGGAGTCGTTCTCGTGCTCGGTGAGGTGAGAGGTCATGGCGATGGTGGGGTCTTCCTCAACAGAGGTGGGGATGCGCGTGGTCACGGTCCGGTGTCCGGTTCAATCCGCATCACGGTGGTTTCGGTGATGGTGTAGGTGTCGACACCGAAGAAGCCGGTGAAGTAGTTCTGCTCAAATTCGACGTAGACGCCAACAAAGGTGGCCGTCGCCTGCGTGCTACTTCTGCTGCTCGGGCACCAGTTGCGTGATGCTCCTGCTGCACCGCACCCATCCGTCAGTGTCGCTGGGTTCAGCGGGTCGTAACCCGCATCGAAGTAGGTGGGTGAGTTGACGAAAAGCAGATCGTTGGCGTCGTAGATGTTGCACGGATCGGACGGAGCGGCAATGCCGTCAAGGCAGCCGGGCGGCACCTGACCATTCGCGGGAGCGTCAAAGATGACGACTTGGAGGATGCGATCAGCTTGATCCTCAAAGGTTGCGGTGACGGCCAGCAACGCTTGCTGGTCTGCGATGTCGGTTGGACCAAGCTGGGTCACGGTTCGAGCACCGCTCCTGGCTGCCTGCACCACCTGTTGGTTGGCCTTCCAGGCGGTGCCGATCTCGACCATGCCGAGCACCATGATCATCAGGAAGGGAATGACAATCGCGAACTCGACGATCGCAGCACCCCGCTCACGGTCTTGGTCGTCGCGAGACCTGAGGCGGGCCAGCGAATGTCGAAGAGAGGAGGTCATGAGGTTGTGTCCGGCTCGAGACGGATAACGGTCTGTTCTTCGAGGATCTTGCTGTCGCCAAAGAACCCAGTTGCATAGGTGTGGGTTGTGTTGACGTACACACCGATCAGGTCGGTGCCGCCAGCCAAGGTTGTGTCGCGACTACCCGGGCACCAGAAGCGGTCAAGTGCCGTGCCACCGCAACGGAAGTGAGGCGACGGGTTGCCGAACGCGTCGTCCAGGGGGAGGTTGAAGTCGGCCGGGGTGTAGCGATTGCAGACGCCCATCACCGAGTTCGTGTGGCACCCGCTCGGCATGGGATCGCCGACATTCGCGATGTTGTAGACGACGACGTAGTTGACCTTCTCGACACCAAGGACATCGATCTCTTCGACGACCTTCTGGATGATCTCGTAGTCGGCGGACAGATCGGTGCCGTAGACACTGGCTGAGCGTGCCGCAGTGCGGCTGGCGTTTGCCGTCGAGTTGTCGTTGTACAGCATGAGGCCGTATTCGAGAATGGCAAAAATGGCAATGAAGAGAAGCGGTGTGATGAACACGGCCTCAACCATGACCGCGCCACGCTCGGACGTTCTCTGACGACTCATAGTTACTACTTCGGCCGGTAGTACCCCGTACTTGATGGCAAAAGCACCCAGTCACCCAAGCCGAGGGACCTAGGGAACAGTGGCGTTCCTTGTCGAATCAACGACGGCGGCTGCCGATTTCTGAGTTCAAACGACCCTTTTTGCGACGCGATGTCATGAATTGATGTTTCTGCTCCGTGAACGTACGGCTCACGCATGCAGGCATCGCCACTGAATCCGCCTACCCTCGACCGTCGAGCCGGTCGGAGGCTTGGGGAGAAGGTGTTTTCGTTGTCAGACATTGCCGTCAGGTCGCTGTCCTTTGACGACATCGGGATGACATTCCCCGACGGAACCGAGACGCTCCGCAACATCAGTTTCGATGTATCGCGCGAAGAATTCGTCACCGTCGTCGGCCCATCAGGCTGCGGAAAGTCGACCCTGCTCAAGATCGCCTCGGGGCTGCTCGAGCCAACAGCTGGTCGGGTGAACGTCGATCGCGACCGCCTCGGGTATGTCTTTCAAGATGCGACGTTGCTGCCATGGCGCACCGTGATGGGCAACGTCGAACTCCTCGCTGAACTCCACGCAGTTGACGCCACCACCCGCCGCAAACTTGCGCAGGAGGCCATCGATCTCGTCGGTCTGACGGGGTTCGAAAATCACTATCCAAAGTCGCTCTCTGGCGGCATGAAGATGCGGGCCTCGCTCGCTCGCACACTCACGCTCGAGCCTCCGGTCTTCTTGTTCGATGAACCGTTCGGTGCGGTTGACGAAATCACCCGGGAACACCTCAACGACGAGACGCAACAGCTGTTTCTGCGCGAAGGGTTTGCCGGCCTCTTCATCACCCACTCGATCACTGAAGCGGTGTTCATGAGCACGCGTGTGCTGGTGATGTCGGCCCGTCCCGGACGTATCGTCGCCGAGTACGACATCCCGTTCGACTACCCACGTCATCCCGATCTGCGCTTTGATCCCGAGTTCGCCCGCCTTAGCGGCGAGATCTCGCACGCCCTGCGAGGAGGCCACTCATGACAACCGTCGATCCGCAAACCGTCGAATCGGGCTCCGACCGTGCTAGGGCATCGCTGCCCAAGGGCCGCGACGATCAGCCTGTCGAGGTCAGAAGTTCGAGCACGAAGTCGGGATCGTTGGCCGCGTCGTTCCTTCCACCGTTGTTCTTCGGCTCAGTATTGATCGGCGTCTGGTACTTCATCTCCTACGTGCTGCTCGAGGAAAGCAAGCGCTTCCTCCTTCGACCGCCGCACCAGGTACTGAACAACGCATTTCTCGATTGGGAAGCACTGTCGGAGCTGCTCGGAGGGCTGTGGTCGAGTACCAAGGTGGCAGCCGTCGGTCTCGCCATCGCGATCGCCATCGGCCTGTTCCTGGCCACGATCATGAGCCAGACCAAGATTATCGAGCGGGCCCTGTTCCCCTACCTGGTCACCTTGCAGGCAGTGCCGATTCTTGCTCTCGTACCGATGATCGTGTTCTGGTTCGGCAGCGGCCAAACCAGCCGCGTGGTGGTCTGTGTGATCATCGCCGTGTTCCCACTCATCGTGAACACACTCTTTGGCCTTCACTCAGCTGAAAAGGGCATGCACGACCTGTTCACGTTGCACCACGCAAGTCGGTTCACACGACTTCGCAAGCTGATGTTTCCTGCCGCCTTGCCCGCCATGTTTGCCGGGCTGCGTATCTCGGCAGGACTGTCGGTGATCGGTGCGATCGTGGGCGATTTCTTCTTTGGCCGAGGCGAAGTCGGCATCGGCCAGCTCGTGACCAAGTACGCCAACCAGCTGCAGGGCGAAGAACTGATCGGCGCGGTGATCCTGTCATCTGCGCTCGGTGTCGCCGTGTTCTTGCTGTTCACCAAGCTTCAAGACCTGATCGTCGGCAAGTGGTACGACGCCGGAAGCGCTCAGCCCCCGACATAGCCCGAGCGCACACCACGGACGGCAAAAGTTCCCGCAATTCACAATCCCTGGGAGGGGATATGAAAAACAACACACTGCTCAAAATGTTGGCGATGCTCTTCGCCTTCACCTTGATCGCCGCGGCCTGCGGCGGCTCAGACGGTGACGCCGGCTCAGACGGCGGCACTGACTCCGGTGAGGACGGCGACTCCGACGGCGACTCCGACGACGACGCGATGGAAGACGATGGTGAGAGCGCCTCTGGTGCCCTGGCCGGGGTCTGCCCAAGCCCGCTTGTCATCCAGACCGACTGGTTCGCCGAAGCCGAGCACGGCATGCTCTACGAGCTGATCGGTGAGGGCTACACGGTCGACGTCGAGAACAAGATCACCTCCGGTCCGATGGTGTCAGAGGGCGAAGAGGTCGGCATCGACTTCGAGATCCGCATGGGTGGACCGGCCATCGGCTTCCAGCCGACCGCCACCGTGATGTACACCGACGATGCGATTCATCTGTCGTACACGAACACTGAGGCCCAGGCCCAGCAGTTCGCTGACACGCCGATGTACGCCGTCATGGCCCCGCTCGAGATCAACCCCCAGATGGTGATGTGGGATCCTGAGACCTACCCAGACGTCAAGACCATCGCCGACCTCGGCGCAGCTGGCGTCACGGTTAACGTCTTCGCCGGTGGCGAGTGGCCAACCGTGTTCGTGGCCGACGGAACCCTCAACCAAGACCAGATCGACCCGTCCTACGACGGCGGTCCAGCTCGTTTCATCGCCGAGGGTGGCGCCATTGCTCAACAGGGCTTCGCCTCAGCAGAGCCGTTCAACTACGAGAACGTGTTCGAAGAGTGGGGTAAGCCAGTTGCTCTCGAGCTCCTGCACGACGCTGGATTCGAGGTGTACGCAGCCATGATCAGCGTGCGCGCCGGCGAGCTCGAAGACCTTCGCCCCTGCCTCGAAGAGCTGGTCCCGGTCATGCAGCGTGCCGTGGTGAGCTACACCACCAGCCCAGACCGGGCGAACGCCATCATCGTTGACGTCATTGAGCAGATCGACGACTTCTGGGTCTACACCCCCGAATTGGCTGCTTGGTCGGTCGAGAAGCAGGTTGAGCTCGGTCTGGTCGGCAACGGCCCAGACTCCACAGTCGGCAACATGGACGCCGATCGCGTCAATCGCGTGCTTCAAGCCATGCGTGATGCCGGCATCGACGTCGTCGTCGACGACGCCTCAGAGCTCTTCACCAACGAGTTCATCGACGAGAGCATCGGCTTCTAGCCCCTTCAAAAACACCGTTCTGGAGGCCGTAGACCACCTTTCCGTGCTCTACGGCCTCCAGTTCAAAAAGCATTTCCGGTTCTGGAGGGTGTAGGCCACGTTTTCGTGCTCTACGGCCTCCAGTTCGGGTTTTGAGGAGAGCACCGGGCGCGTTTTCGAGCGCCAGCGAGAAAACGCGGCCTAGTAGTCGTTGAGGCGGGTGGCGATTGACTCGAGGGTTGCTCGGTCGACGGGTTGCTTCACCACGAGGGTGCGCCGATCGACTCCAAGTTCGATCCAGCGGTCAACCTCGCCGCCAAGCGGGTGATCTGCATCCAGATCCTCGTGCGTGCTGATCTCGAACGCTCGACCTGCGGTTGCCGATCGGGCGAACTGCAGCAACTCATCAGCGGCATCGGTGATACGCAGGTTGAGTCCGTCAGCATGCTCGCACGCCACTTCAACCGTTCGACGGCCGCTGGCTCCCACCACGATGGGCACCAACGGCTCTGGACCAACAACGCCGTCGAGACCGTTCAACCGGACGAACTCGCCGTCGTAATCTCCGCCGCCAGCCCAGATGAGTCGGACAGCCTCGATTGTCTCGGTCAGATACCGACGCCGCTCTGGTGCGGTATACAGCGCCCGCTCGATCGCATCCTGCTCGCCAGCGAACCGTGACCCTGGAGCTGCACCGCTCCCTACGCCCAGCACCGCTCGACCCTCGGCCATCGATTGAAGCGTCGACGCGGCAGACGCCAACAAGGCGGGGTGGCGATTCATCATGTTGGCCACGAGCGGGCCAACTCTGAGTGACGACGTCGCAGCAGCAAACCCGCCAAGAAGGGTGAATGGGTCTCGAGACCATGGCCGGCCCAGCATCGATCCACTGAAGTGATCAAGCGTCCACAGGCCGTCGAACCCCAGCTCGTCAGCAAACCGTGCGATGTCCACCAACTCGGCGCCATCCGCCGCAAACGGACTAAGCACCAGATCTGTGGCGAGGTGATCGCGAAGAGGCATCCCTCAGGATGCCCGATGAACCACCGTGGTCTGGTCGGCAGAGGCCACGAGTTTCCCCCTGCGGAAAACTCGGCGAGACATGGGCGCATCGGCCATCGCGCCGCGAACCGACGGTGCATCAATGGCCATGAGGTCAGCCGGCGATCCAACCGTCAGCGAAACCGGTGGCAAGCTCAGGGCCTTTCGCACATTGCCAGACACCATGTCGTACGCATCAGACGGCAGCTGATGGCCCGCCATCACCATGAGCGCCGCTGTCTCAAGCGGGTCGCTGCGGCCGACGAGATTGAACGGGTCCTGCACGTTGTCGCCACCGGCGGCCACGTTGACCCCGGCCTCTTGCAACGCAGCCACGGCCGTTAGGCCCCGAGGCGTCGCGGTTGGCTGGTCTCGACCCTGCAGAAACAAGTTCGTCTGAGGAAGGGGAACAATCGACATGTCGGCCTCGGCGACCAACGCCGCCACCTCGGCTTGCACCTCGGGCGTTTGCAGACCGAGAGAAACACAATGGCTGGCAGTCACCGGATGCGCAAAGCCCGTGTCGATGACCCGCTTGGCGAAGTCTCGCAAGCTCAACATCGATGGATCGAGCACCTCGTCAACGTGGAAGTCGATGCCGATACCGGCCTCGGTTGCTGCTTCGAGGGCAAGATCGATGAGCCCAAGACCATTTGGATCGAGGTGCGGACATCCACCAACGAGATCGAGGCCAACCTCGAGGGCTTCTGCCAATGCGGCCCTGGTTCCCGCCCCTTCAGTGCCTGTAATCGGAAAACCGACAAGACCCACGATCTGTACGTCGAGCACTCCCTCGAAGGCCGCCGCCGCCTCTCGCAGCGCCACAACCGCCGATGCCCCAACCGCTTCAAGCACGTTGACGTGGGTACGAACAGCCGTCACGCCATGCACTAGCAAGAGGTCCATCGCAGCCTTAGCCCGTTCGACAATGCCGTCATGCGTGATGAGCCCGGCTGCGGACGCTTCGGTCCAGGCATCGATGGCGCCGATCAGATCGCCGTTAGGGTTCGGCACGAGCTCGGCGGTGAGAGCCTTGTCGAGATGGGCATGCGGCTCTGCCAATGATGGCGCGAGGAGCCACCCTCCAAGGTTGAGCACGGCCCCGTCGTCGAATCTGGCGACGACGTGCGGTTCGATCGCCGAGATCAACCCATTGGTGATCTCGACATCCATCAGCGCATCGGACTGCCCGGCGAGCCGAGCCTCAGTCAACCAGGTTGCAGGCACAGCCCTATCCAATCACCCTTTGGCTCGAACCGGAGCCAGCCTTTTCAGTTGACGACGGGCTGGCGCCACCCGACGCCGCACCGATCCCCGCAAATCTGCGGTGACGATCGCGGCGGCGTTGCGGCCGGAGGCTCCGAAAATGCCAGCACCTGGATACGTCGCGGCGCCGCTCAGATACAGCCCATCGAGAGGCGTGCGGTATCGAGTGAGCTCTGGCGTGCGCCCCACAAGAGTGGCCAGAGGCGAACCAGCGAAGGCCGGTGTGTGTCCCCGATACATCGAAAATTCGCGCTCATAGACCTCGGGTGTCATCGCTCGCCAGTCATGCACCAACTCTCGGGCTCCCGGCTCCATCAGTGAGGCCCACACGTCGAGCCAACGGTCGGGCTCATCGGACGTGGCCCAACCGTCCGGGTGGGCGTAGGGGGTAAACAGCACCTCGAGGCTCAGCACGTGTCGACCAGTTGGATCCTTCATCGTGTCGTCGAGCGTGGTCGGCATGTTCACCAACATCGTCGGATCGGGAGCGACGAGGCCCCGTGCTCGGAGCCGGTGCGCCTCTTCGAGACCCTCGGGCGTTGGCGACACAACCGTCGTTGGTGCGCCAAAGTCAATACCAGGCACATGACGCTCAACCTGATCGGCGTAGATCGGTCGAGGGACACCATCGAGCACGGCATCGATCTTTGATTCGTACCCGTCGTGTACTTCACGATTGCGCCAGTTGGTCACGATCTTGCGCGCGGCGGGTGGTGCCTCATCGATCCAGTCGACAAAGACACGTTGCGGGTCGCAGGCTGCCACCACCGTGGCCGAGCGAAACTCATCGCCTGAGGTGAGTCGCACCCCAACGACGGCGCCGTCTTGCAGCAGCAGTCGCTCAACCCGTGACTCGCACACCACCCGCCCACCGGCGGCTTCGAAGCTGGCTCGCACGGCATCGGTGAGCGCACCGCTTCCGCCCTGCGGGCGTCCCGTCTTGACCAGGTGGCGACTGGCATAAATGGCGGCGGCGAGTCCGGTGCCTGGCACCGTCGGCGACACACCCCACACCGTCGGGCCGGCTCCCATTGCCGGCATCCAGGTTTGCCAGTGGGTGAAGTAGTCGGACATCACCGACGCTGCGCTGCGTCGACTCCACTCGAGCAGTCTGCGGGCTCCCGCTCCTCGGCGGCCAGCAAGCGACGACATCATCCGCGGACTGGACGGGATGGTGCGTGCCATATCGATGGCCAGCTGCGCGACCGGCATGGCATCGGCGACGTAGCGTCGATATCCGTCGACATCGGCCGGGTACACCGACCCGAGACTGTCGAGCGTGCGATCGACCTCGTGGAAGTGAACCCACGGTTCGCTGCCGTCATGAAACACGTTGATCGAACCAGCATCCGCCTCGAGGTAGTGCAGACCATGGCCCGTCAGCTCCAACTCATCGATCACGGGCATGGCCCGAACCAGCGTGTGATCGCAGTGGCAGATGTTGACTCGAGCGCCAAAGACTTCTTCGGTCGAGGCACAGCCGCCAACCGACGAACGAGCCTCCACCAGCAGCGTATCGAAACCCGCTCTCGCGAGATACGCGGCGCAGATCAAGCCGTTGTGACCGCCACCAACAACGATGATCTCGGCGTCGGCGCCACGCCGAGTGCTCGTTGGCTTTGACGGCGCAGTCATAGGTCCGATCGTAGGTGTCCTACGGCGCTACCGTCGCACTCGATGCCTCGCTTCGACGAACCACATCTGACCCGAGACGGTGCCGACGTCGTCGCTGAACTCAAGCTGACGATTGCGCCGCAACCGGCGCTTCCGCCGCTGGTCGAACCGGACGCCTTTCCACCCGTGACCAACCCATCGGACGATCCTCTGGTTGCGCTTACCCACCCCGGCGTCGTTGTGCTCGGCAACTATCACCGCGCCGGGTGGGATGCAGCGCTTGCCCACACCTGGCTCCGAGCGGCAGCGCTCGAACGACTCGGCCGAGCGGTCGAGGCCCTTCCTGATCGGTTTGGTCTGTGCGTGTTCGACGCCTGGCGGCCACTGCCGCTGCAAGCCGAGCTCTACGAGTCGGCCTACGCCGATCCAGACCTGCCGCCTGGCTTTGTGTCGGTGCCCGATGCTGACCCGACCACTCCCCCACCCCACCTCACCGGCGGCACCGTCGATTGCAGTCTGACCATCGACGGCATACCACTCGGCCTCGGCGCAGGATTCGACGACTTCACTGAGCGAGCGCGCGCTGACGTCCTCGAAGACGACCCAGGACCAAACCGCGAACTACGCCGAATGCTCTACTGGACGATGCGGCAGGCTGGCTTCATCTTGCTCGACTGCGAGTGGTGGCACTTCGAGTACGGGACAAGGCGCTGGGCTGCGCTGACGGGCAACGAGCCGCTGTTTGGACCAGCACAACCGCCGGCCTAACCGGCGCTAGCGCCGCTCAGCCACCACGAGGCGGTACCCAAAGTCGGCCCGCTCGAGCTCCGCCAACTCGCCATACCGGTCGTGCCAGGCACCCGACTCAAGGTCGGCTCGCAATTGAGCTGTTCCACGCTCACGAACCTCTGGTTCGGAAAGCGCAAAGAGCGAAATCGCGTTCTGCATCTCGGGATTGAGATAGTCGTGCGGTCGAGCCCACGACGCAGCAGCAAATCCCTCGACACAGCCCCGCTCAACCCACAAGACCTGCTCGTCGACCACCCGAAGCACCTCGTCGATCGAATCGGCATTGGGGGCCTGCTTCTCCGTTGAGAGGAGGCGCGTCTCGGGAAAGTAGTCAGTGAGCCAGAAGGTGTGGGCCGATGCCGTCTCGTACACGGTGTAGACGTGATGAGGCGCAACACGAGCGGCTTCGCGCAGACCGGCTACTCGATCCGGCCAGTGGTGCATCGTGAGCACACCCATCGTTGCATCGAAGGTGTCCGACGCAAACGGAAGTGCCTCGGCCACCCCTTGCACGCACGGCGCGGCACCCTCGCTCCGTTGGTCGATCATGACCCTCGATGGCTCGAGCGAGGTGATCGACCGAGCCGCGCCCTCGTAGCTTCCCGTACCGGCACCGACGTTCAACACGTTCTGAGCGCCGCCGAGTGCGTCACGAATCTGTGCTTCCCAGTTGGGTTCGGTGCGGCGAAATTGCGAATAGTTCCGACCGATTGTGTCGTACCGAGCAGATCCCATCGCCTGATGATTACAGCTCGATCTTAAACCCGGGCTGATTAATGCGGTCGAGTACCGAGTTGAGCACTCGAACGTCGTCGTCGAAGCCCAGCGGATCGGCCATGTCGCCGTCGGCATCGTCGTCGAGCAAGAAGTATTCGATCGCCCCTCGGATCAGCGCTCGCTCATCGTCGGCGAAGCCGATTTCGGCATCGAGCAGTGCCTCGAATGAACTAGCAATGCGCTCGGCCATGTCGACATCGGTCGACGCATTGGCATGGGTGCGCACATGGTCGATGTGAAGTCGCACCGTCTCAATCGACTCCGCCAGCTCAAACGACGAGGTGGGGAGGCACAAGGCTCGAAATCGTCGCTGCTCTTCTGGATGAAGTAGATCGTCGAGATCAATCGATGGACTAGGCCCGTCGTCGAGTCCCGAATCGTCAGTGTGGTCAGTCGCGCCCATGCTGGGCGAGGGTACGTCGCTCAGGTCAGACCGACAAACGGATCTTGCTCAGCGGTTTCGGCACCTGGGTCTGAGCCGTTGGCGCCTGACGACTTCCGACCGGCCTCAGCCGATCTGGTGGCCCACGCCGGGAAGGGAAACTCGACAAGGAGCGGCACAGGAAGCCGGGGCTGGGCCACATACATCGAGCCCGGTTTCAGAATCGTTGACCGGGCTCGAGCCACGGCTGGCAGAAAGCCGTATTCGTCGCGGCGGGCCTCTGCGGCATCGAGCCGTCCGACCACACGAATGGCGCTGTTGGCGACCACGCGACGCTCAACCTCGCTGGCTGTCTGCTGGGCTCCAATCAAGATGATTCCCAGCGAACGCCCACGCTCAGCCACATCAAGCAAAATCTCCTTGATCGGGCTGCTTGAATCACGCGGCGCGTACTTGTTGAGCTCGTCAAGCACGATGAGTTGGAGCGGCTTCGCGACACCGCTTGCTTCTTTGGCGTCGAACGCTTGTCGCAGCACGACGCCCACAACGAACCGCTTCGCTCGATCGTGCAACGAGTGGATGTCGACGACCGTCACCTGATGCGCATCGAGATCGAGTGCGTGGCGATTGGCCTGCCCGATGTCGGCCCTGATGAGTTGCTCGACGTGACGCCGCGACGACGCCAGGCGACGAATGAAGGCGTTGATGGTTCCCGTGCCAACCGCTCGGCCAGACCACTTCGGGTCGGGCCCTTCGTCTGGATCTGACGGCACGAGCTTCTCTTCGATGGCATCAAGCAACTCACGGAAGGTGCGGATCGTTTGCCCCTCGAGCCGGACCGCGCCGTCGCCAACGTCTTCAAGCTGTGACAGCTGCGCAGCGACTGACTGCACAACGATCGTGTACTGCTGGCGTTCGTCTTCTGCATCGGCAAAGAGGAAAGGCAACAAACCCTGTTGGCAGAACTGGGCGATCGTCCAGAAGAACGGCGCAACGCCAACCGAGCGCGAGCCGGTCGCTGGCGTGGCGTTGCTGTCGCCCTTGCGCGGCGGAGCCAGAATGCCGACATCACGAAACGGTGCAGGGCCAAGACCGAGCGGCCGGTAGCGATCAGCCTGCTCGTCGGTGAGCTCGCTGTTTGGATGATCAAGAAACAGCAGGTCTTCGCCTTTGACGTTGAAGATCAGCGCCTTGGTGTTGGTGGCCTCCGCGCCAAGCACGCCGGAGGTGAACAACGAGTAGAGAAGGAACGTGGCGTAGCTGGTCTTGGTGGCAACGCCCGAGATACCCGAGATGTTGATGTGGGCACCCTTGGTGCCATCGATGAAGTCGAGGTCGAGGAACACCGGCTCATCGCTGCGGCTGAGGCCGGCCGGCAGCTTGCGTTCGACGTTGTCGAAGCTAAGTGCGGTGTCGCGCTCGTTCTCGGTTGCGATGCGCACAGCGCTGCCGGGAAGAGGTGGCAGGAGCACCTCTGGCTCGAACCGGGTCGGCTGCACGAGGGCGGCTTCGCTGACTTCGGCCGGCAGGATGCCGTCGGAGATCAGAAACACGTCGCTCTGAAAGCGTGCGCCTTCATGGCGGGCCCGCACCTGCGTGACCACCCCGTAGATCGACACGACGGTGCCGTCGGGCAGCGTGCGGTCCATGGCCACCACATCGTCGAGTTGCAGCGTGTGTGCAGGGTCGACGGCAACCCAAAACTCGAGTGGTGTCGCGTCGTCGATACCGATGACGCGACCAACGGTTGGTTGGTCGCCCTGCCGTGTTGCGTCACTCATCGCTCAGCCCCATGGCCACAAGGTAGAGGGGCGCAGTGACAGCGCCACGCACCGGTGCTTACCCAGCAGCGGCCACAAGCTCACAGAAGCGGGCGATCTCCTCGTCGGTGTTGTAATAGTGCACCGAGCTGCGGACGAGCGGCAGCTCAGTCGCACCCTGGCTGACTTGCCAAACGCTGGCCACAGCCTGACTGACGTTGATGCCTCTGCTCCTGGCATCGTCGCGAAAGGCCAGCGAATCAACGCCATCGATCGAGAACGTAACGATGCCGCATTTGTTGACCCCTTGGTCGTGCACCGTCACACCGCTGATCGAGTCGAGCTCCGTGCGGAGCCGCGTGGCCAGCCCAACCACTCGTTCTTCAATGACGTCGAGACCAATGGAGTTGGCGTACTGGAGAGCCACGCCGAGGCCAGCCTTACCGGCAAACGACGTCTCAAACAGCTCGAACCGCTTCGCCGTTGGCTGCAACTGATAGTCGTGAGCCTCAGTCCAGTCTGCTGAATAGCCGTCAATGAACTGGGGCTGGTTCAACTCGTCCATGACTGACGAACGGACGTAGAGCAAGCCTGTGCCCCGTGGGCCTCGAAGAAACTTGCGACCGGTGAGCGACATCAGGTCGCACTGCAACTCATTGACATCCACCGGCATCTGGCCAGCTGACTGACAAGCGTCCAACAAATAGAGGCTGCCGTTGGCCTTGGCCAGCGCGCCGATCTCGGCAGCCGGATTGACCAAGCCCGAGCTTGTTGGGACGTGCGTGAGCGCCACTAGCTTCACCCGCTCGTCGAGCACCTCGGCCACCTGGGCCACGTCGATCTGGCCGTGCTCGTCGTCTGGCACCACGATCACCTCCACCCCACGCCGCTGGGCTTGCATGAGTCCGAATGCGTTCGAGACATATTCGGCGTTGCCCGTCACCACGCGATCACCAGCCGCAACGGGAACCGAGGTGAACGCACGCCACCAGGCTTCAGACGCGTTCGAGGTCAGCGCCAGCTCTGACGGCAAGCACCCAAACATCTGGGCGCCGGCTCGATACACCTCGTTGAGCTGGTCGGCCCGATCGTCGACCGACTCGTACCCGCCAACGGACGCCTCGTGTTTGAGAAATTCAACCGTCGTGTCGAGCACGACGGTTGGTGGGAGCGCGGCCCCTGCGTTGTTGAAGTGAAGCACCTGTTCACACGCCGGCGTCTCGGATCGGATGAGGTCGATATCGAACGGCGAGCGGGTGGACGATGCGCTTGAGGGGACGGCCATGAGGCGAAGCCTATGCACCACTCGGGGGTCCAATGGGCCGACATTGGCATCAACTCGCGTCGATCGACACGGTGGCTTCGCCTGCATCCACCACCGCTCAGCCTCGGCGTGCGATAGTTGCCCGAAGTCACGCTGGGAGAGATGCACCCCTTGTGGGTTTCGCGGTGGAAAACTCGTGGACAACTCACCCACTCCTGCGGACAAGAAAGAATTCCTGCGGATAACCATGGGGATTCAGAAAAAGTCCTTGACCTGGGAAAACGCAGGCCGCATAGTGCTCCTCAGCCAAGCGAAACGGCCAACGGAAACACTCCACAGGCACCGCACCAGACCAACCGAGCAATCGGGGACGGACGGTCCGGAACACTGCGGAACGATCCAGAGGAAACGCCGCTCGGTTAGGTGTGAGATTCACCTTGTTCCCTCAGTTCACCCTCACCGGCGAATCGTGGGAACACCGGTATCACCGGAGGCTTCGGCCGACGCTGGAACCGGTTCGGCACCCAATGGGTGGTCAGAACGAATGTGTTGAGGCGAAGGGTCAAACCGGAGCAGAAGCACAGGAAGACTGGCAACTCGGGCGCCACTCCCGAAGGCGAAGACAACCTGCTTGCAGGGCGTCAGACACCGGAAGGAAAACGCACACTGCCCGCCAACCGAGCGGACGCAAGTCCAAACGGATGACGGGCAGTGATCAACAGTCGGGCAGACGGTACTGCCGGAACGTTCGACTGTGGTGGATACTCAACCGAACTCGACACCCCCGCCTCGGGACCAGCGAAAGCCGGAAACGAGCGGGGGTGTCTTCCATTTTTGCGTCGGCCAGTACCGGTGGGGTCTAGATTCTGCAGATGGCCACCCAGGGGTTTGATCTTGCGATTGTCGGCCTCGGGCTGATTGGCAGTGGAGCCACTCGCCATGCCGCCATTGCCGGCGTTGGCTCGGTCGTCGGCATCGGCCCATCGGAACCCGTCGACTGGGCGACGCACGACGGCCCCTTTGCCAGCCACTACGACAGCGGTCGCATCACCAGGCGGCTTGATGCGAAGCGTGAGTGGGCGGTTCTTGCCGCCCGTGCCATCGATCAATACCCGATCATCGAAGCGGCAAGCGGCATTCGGTTTCATGACCCCTGCGGACTCATGTTCGTCCGAAACGACGAAGCCGGCATCGCAAACCAGCGGGCCGTCGCAGACCAACTCGACATTCCGATCACGATCGAAGGGTCGGAACAGAGGCGAGCCTCGCTTCCCCACCTGCACTTTCCAGATGGCTACACCACGCTGCACGAGCCAGCCCCTGCTGGCGCCGTCGATCCGCGGAAGCTCGTCGCCGCCCAGCTGAGTGCGGCCCGCAATGCTGGCGCTGCGACGGTTGACGATGTCGTCGAACAGATTGAAACGATCGACAACGCGTTTCACCTGACGCTTCGCTCGTCTGCTGAACCGATCGTGGCATCGAAGGTGATCGTTGCGGCTGGCGCCTACGGCAACTCGCTCTTGCCCTCCACTCATCTGGCCGCCGCTGTTCGGCCAGAGGCCATTGTGAAGGGCGAGGTGAGCGAGGAGACGGCGCGTTCGCTCGAGATGCCCTCGTTCATTTATCTGCTCGACAACGACCTTCTCGACGACGTCTACGTGGTGCCGCCGACGAAGTATCCCGACGGCAAGTGGTACATCAAAATCGGTGGCTCACGGGCCGGCGCGGCTGCGGTTGCCGATGCCAACGACCTCTCGGGTTGGATGCAGGGCAACACAGCCGAGGAGCAGATTGATGCCATGCGCGACGTGTTGACATCGGTGTTGGCCGACGTCGAGTTCATCTCGTGGAGTGCCAAGCCCTGCCTCATCACCGACACGACAAGCGATCTACCGTTTGTCGACATGGTGGCGCCGGGTCTCACCGCTGTGTTTGGCGGAAACGGGCACGCGGCGAAGAGCTCAGACGCGCTTGGCGCACTGGCGGCCACGCTGGCCATCGAGGGCCGTTGGACGGATGCAGAACTTGATGCGTCAGCGTTTGCGGCAGTGCACGGCACCTACCAACCGCCCACAGGCAGCCGCCACGGAAACTGAGCCAGCCGCCACGGAAACTGAGGCAGCCGCCACGGGAACTGAGCCGGCGCCGCAGTGAAGGAGCGGGTTTTACCCGAGCGCAGTCAGCGGTTCGACGTAGTCGTAGTCGAGCGCCTTGGCCACGGCCAGTTCGGTGACCTTGCCATCGATCACGTTGAGTCCGTTGAGCAAGTGCGCGTCGCCCTTCAGCGCAGCGGGAGCACCCTTGTCGGCAAGATCCAACACAAACGGAAGCGTCGAGTTGTTGAGGGCGTAGGTCGACGTCTTCGGCACGGCGCCGGGCATGTTGGCAACGCAGTAGTGCACGACGTCGTCGACCACATAGGTGGGGTCAGCGTGCGTCGTGGGCCGCGACGTTTCCATGCAGCCGCCCTGATCGATCGCAACATCGACTAGAACTGAACCAGCGCGCATCTTCTTGACGTTGTCGGCGGTCACGAGGCGGGGGGCACGCGCACCTTTGACGAGGACGGCGCCGACGACAACGTCGGCGTCCTCGACGAGCTCTTCGAGCGAGGCGGTGGTCGAGTAGATCGGCTTGATCGCGGTGCCGAATCGGGCAGACAGCTCATCGAGCACATCGAGGTTGCGATCGAGGATTGACACATCAGCTCCGAGGCCGATCGCCATCTCGGCCGCGTGCGAGCCAACGACGCCGCCGCCGATCACCACGACCTTGGCGGGGGCAACGCCGGGAACGCCGCCCATCAACAAACCTGCTCCACCGTTGGGCGCTTCGAGTGCATTGGCCGCAGCCTGAATCGACATCCGACCGGCCACCTTCGACATGGGGGCCAACAACGGAAGACCCCCGGCTCGATCGGTGACTGTCTCGTAGGCGATACAGGTTGCTCCGCTCGAAACAAGATCGCTGGTCTGCTCGGCGTCGGGAGCAAGGTGGAGGTAGGTGAACAACACGTGGTCGGGGCGAAGCATGGCTCGCTCGATCGCCTGTGGCTCCTTGACCTTGACGATCATGGTTGCGAACTCGAACACCTCGGTGGCATCAGCACCGATCACTGCACCGGCAGCCACGTAGTCCGCATCAGCCGCTCCGATGCCGACACCGGCATTGGATTGCACCATCACGTCGTGGCCACGCGCAATGAGCTCGCGAACGCTCGTGGGGGTGAGCCCTACTCGCTGTTCGAGCGTCTTGATTTCGGTTGGTACGCCGACCCGCATGTGATGCTCCAATCGCTGGTGTTCTGTGCCCTTCATCGACTCTGCCAGATATTGGCTTGAACACGATTGCGAAATCACCGAATCAGAGCATCTGATTCGCAAGATCTGGTTGCAAATTCATATCTATTCGCAAGATACTTGCGTGCATGAACATAGATGCTGCTGATCGAACCATTCTTGAGCGGCTCCAGACCGATGGACGGATCACGAACACCGAACTCGCCGAGCACGTCGGTCTCTCTCCGTCAGCGTGTCTCCGCCGGGTGCGAGCGCTCGAAGAAGCCAACGTGATCGAAGGCTACGCAGCACTCATTAACCCGACGGCGGTCGACCGAGCCACCACTGTGTGGGTCGAGATTTCCGTCATCAGCCAGGAAGAGAGCATCCTCGACGAATTCGAAGCTGAGGTGGTGCAACATCCGGCGGTCCGCACCTGCCATTTGATGGCTGGAGACTTCGACTACCTGGTGCGGGTGGAGGTGGCAGACGTACCCGACTACGAGAAGATCCACCGGACCCACCTCGCACTACTCCCCCATGTGAATCGCATTCGGTCCAGCTTCTCGTTGCGTTCGATCTGTGATCGAACCGCCTACGAGCTGGCGTGACGTTTGGCCCGGCCGCTGCTCAGACGTGCAGCAGTCGTAGGGCCGCCCCGAGCAACACGTCGGCCCCTCGAGTCGCTTCGTCTGGTTCGATCGATTCTGCCTCGTTGTGTGAGAGACCATCGGCGCACGGGATGAAGATCATCGATGTGGGCGCCAGCTTGGCGACGTAACAGGCGTCGTGTCCTGCGCCAGACACCATGCGCTCGTGGCTGTAGCCGAGGGCATCGACTGACTGCTGAACTGAGGCCACACAGTCACCGTCGAAGGTGATCGGGGCTGAGTCGTTGTCGAGCGCGATCGAGAATCCGATCTGGTGCGTCTCGCACGCGGCGGCAATGGCATCGCGCACCGCCTGCTCCATCCCGTCGAGTACTTCTCGGTCAGGGTGCCGAAGATCGAGCGAGAACGTGATCGATTCCGGCACGGTGTTTGGCGACACCGGAACACTTCGGAACTGCGCTGTCGTTGCCCTGGCCCACGGGGCTTGATCACCGGCAACCGAATAGATGGCGGACAAGATCTCGGCGAGCGCCCGCGACGGATCTTTACGACCGTCCATTGGCGTTGGCCCAGCATGAGCCGGGAAACCCTCCAGCTTGATCGTGAACCACCGAAGCCCCTGCACGCCCGTGACCACGCCGATCTCGGTGGCTGAACCCTCAAGGATCGGACCCTGCTCAATGTGGAGCTCGAGATAGTGGCCAACTGGACGGCCGAACTCAAGCGGCCCAGCCCAGTCCAGGCGATCGAGCTCCTCGCCGACCGTGATGCCCTTCTCGTCGGTGATCGATCGGACTTCCTCCAGTTCCATCACCCCAGCCCACACACCAGACCCCATCATCGAACGGGAGAATCGCGAGCCTTCCTCGTTGGTCCACACCGCAACTTCGACCGGGCTGTCGGTCTCGATGCCGTTGTCGTTGAGCGTCTCAACCACCTCAAGCCCAGCGAGCACCCCGTACACGCCATCGAACCGCCCGCCGGTTGGCTGGGTGTCGAGATGGCTCCCCATCATGAGCGGTGCTGCATCGGGGTTGCGTCCAGGTCGACGAGCAAACAAGTTGCCGACACCGTCTGTTGACAGCTCACACCCCGCTGCCTCGGCCCAGCTCGCAAACAGGGCGCGCCCAGCGGCGTCATCGTCCGAGAGCGCTTGACGGTTCGAGCCACCAGCTGCCGTTGGCGCAACCTGGGCCATGTCCATCAGACGAGACCACAGTCGTTCGCCGTTCGTACGCATCGGGTCGGTGGTGCTCATCGGTCCAGAATCACCGCTCCAAATGAGGTCCGCAAGCCAAGGCTTGCCACAATCAGGACATGCATCGACTCGAAGGCCCCTTCTACGACGACCTCAGCGTGGGCACCGTGCTCCCTTCGCTGCCATCGGCGACGCTCACGCAGGCTGACAATCTTGCCTATCGCGCCATCACGGGCGATGAGAACCGGCTCACCGCTGACGTTGCGGCCTACCAAGCGGCCAGCGGGTCATCTGGCGAACTCGCCAACCCAGGGCTCGTGTTTCAACTGTCGATGGGGCTCAGCACCAGCGCCACTCGTCACGCCATCGCCAACCTCTTCTACCGAGGCGTGCTCGTGAACCGGGCCGTCGAGATCGGCGAGACGATCTCAACCACAACCACGGTGCTTGGCATGTCAGACAGCAGGCCAAAGGGCGACCTCAACCGAGGCAAGGTGCTGCTCGGCATGGAGACAGTCGGCACCAACGGTCCGATCGCGTCGTATCAACGGTGCGCGCTTCTTCCCGCCCGGGGTGATGCTCCTGGGCACAGCGACGATGTTGGCTCGGCCGACTCAGCCCCCGCTCCCGACTACGCGAGTGCCATCCCAACCGGTTGGGATCTTTCGGGCCTCGCCCCACTCGACTGGGAGGTCGGTTCCACGTTTGCCGACCCCATGTGGGACCACATCGACAATGCGCCAGGGTTCGCCCGCATGACGTTCAACCAAGCCATCGTGCACCGCAGTGCAACGGCGAGCGCGTACAACAAACGTTTGGTGTTTGGCGGCCACGTGATCGCGCTGGCTCAGGCCTCGCTGTCGCGCACGACACCCGGCATGGTCACCGTGCTCGGCTGGGGTCGATGCAACCACGTCGCCCCTGCGTTTGAGGGCGACCACGTGAGCTTTACCCACACGCTTGAAGCCGCGGAACCAGCGGGCGACGGCCACATGCTCACGATCCTCACCAAGGGTTACCGCGAGGATGAGGAAGGCCAGACCGAGCTACTCGACTGGCAGTCCGTCATCTACCACCGCTGAGCGGTGTTGTTTGGCTACTCGCGATCCCGAACTCGCTCGAGCGTCGCTCGTCCCTCGCTCCGCGTAACCTGAGCAGATGGCTTCGGGAGATGATCGGGCGCTCGCCCCAAGTGATCTTGATGGAAGCGGCCTCCGGGTCGCCATTGTGCGCGCTCGCTGGAACACCGACGTCGTCGACCGACTCGACGACGGCGTTCGGCGAGGGCTGTCCGACCTCGGCGTGACCGACGTCGTGGCCGCGAGCGTTCCCGGCTGTTTCGAGATCCCGTTTGCGTGTCGCACCATCGCGTTGTCTGGTCAGGTCGACGCCATCGTCACGATCGGTGCGGTGATTAGGGGTGAGACAACACACTACGAATTGGTCTCGGAAGAAGCAGCGCGAGGCGTGCAGCAGGTGCAGCTCGATACCGGCATTCCTGTGGCCTTCGGCCTGGTGACGGTTGAGAACATGCGTCAAGCGCTGGCTCGAAGTGCCGGCGCCGGCGGGCACAATGTTGGCGAAGAAGCAGCCCTCGTCGCAGTCGAAATGGCTCGGCTCAGCGAGAGATTCCCTTCGGCCTAGCCAGAGCAGCCTTCCCCGGATGGCAACAATCGGCCGGACGTGCTGGGATACCTCGCCATGGCCGAGAACCAGAATGTCCTAACCGAAGTTCGCGGGCGCGTCCTGCTCATCACGCTCAACCGCCCAGACGCAATGAACGCGATCAACACCGCGCTTGCGCAGGAGCTGTTGGCGGCGCTTGACGAACTCGACTCGAACAACGACCTCACCCTTGGGGTACTCACCGGCGCAGGTCGTGGCTTTTCGGCCGGCATGGACCTCAAGGCTTTTGCCGCTGAGGGTCCACCGAAGGGGTTCAACAAGTTCATCGAAGATGGCTGCAAGAAGCCGCTCATCGCAGCCGTCGAGGGGTTCGCCCTCGCGGGCGGCCTCGAGATTGCGCTCTCGTGCGATCTGATCGTTGGGGCCGAGAATGCGAAGTTCGGCATTCCCGAGGCTGGCGTTGGCCTTTTTGCGGCCGGCGGCGCACTGTTGCGCCTGCCGCGACGCGTGCCATACGGACTTGCCATGGAGTTGGCGCTCACGGCCGATCCCATCTCGGCTCAAGAAGCCCTTGACGTGCGGCTCATCGACAAGGTGGCACCCAAGGGTGGAGCGGTCGACAGTGCCATGGAGTTGGCCGAACGTATTGCCAAGAACGCTCCGCTGTCGGTGGCGGCATCGAAGCAGGTGCTGAAGGCGCAACAGGGGCACACCGAAGCAGAGTTCTGGAAGATGCAACAGCCGGTGATGGCCGAAGTCTTCACGTCGAACGATGCCAAGGAAGGCCCCGCCGCCTTCGCCCAGAAACGCCCACCAGTGTGGTCAGGCGACTAGAGACCGCCGTCAAGGTGAGGGCAGCCCGCTGAGTTGCCTGTCGACGCGAAGCGAGGGACGAGCGACGCTTGAGCAAGTCCCGGATCGCGAGTAGCGCTCTGCGACAGCAGTGCCAATGTTACTGCGAAGGGGCGCGGCGGGCTTCGAGAAGCTGGGCGGCCAGCACTTCTTCTGTGACGACGTCGACCGGCTGGGATCGATGCAGCAGGGCGAGGCGGGCCAGTGCGGCGTGGACACCGTCGAAGTGTTTGCGTTGGTTCTTCGGCAACCCTCGCCGCATCTTCAGCATCGGACGCCAATCGCTGAAGACCTGCACCTCACCAGGGCTCAGGCCGTAACGAGTGGCGAGGAACGGCACCATCTCGGTGAACGCTTCCTGTTCACGTTTGCGGAACACGCCGAGGGCGATCGCCACCACCACAAAGAGCAACACGAACAGCAGCGCGGCAACGGCCACGATTGCACCGCTGCCCAAGCTGTCTGAGGCCACGAGCGAACCGTTCCAGGCTGCGTGGAACAACACCGCGGCCACGTAGCCAACAATGGCGTACGGCATGATCGGCTTGCCCTTCGAAACGGCGTAGCCGATCGCAAGACCGATCCAGGCTGTGAAGAGCGGATGGGCAAACGGCGTGAGCAGTGCCCTCACGACAAACACAGCGATCAGTTGGTCTTGCTCGGCGGCCGTTGCGAAGTAGAGGAAGTCTTCGACGATGGCAAAGCCAAGCGCGGTCCATCCGGCATAGACCACGCCATCCATCACGCCATCGAGCTCTTTTCGTCTGAGGGCCCAGTAGATGCCGAGGGCCTTGGTTGCCTCTTCGATGAGAGGCGCAGACACCACGGCCGCCACGGCCTCTCCAGCGCCGAAGGCAACGATGCTGTTCACGATGCTCGACACAAATGCAGCGACGGTTGCCCCCCAAAGCACCGCGTGCACGCGAGCGGGAAGCGGCTCCGGCTCAACTCGATCGAGCCACCACAGCACAGGGCCAACGATGATGAGCGGCACGAATCCCAACAGCACAGCGGCCGGCGACGAGATTGCGAAAAAGAACGTGATGAGCACCGTGGGAATGCCACAGACGAGCACGGGGACGCTGAGCCAAGCTGGCAGCCGGGGCTTCTTCTGAGCCACCCCACCAACGTGGGCTGTCCACATGTGACCGTCCCACCAGCGAAACGGTGCTGCTGACCACGGGTCGGGGTACCAGCCGGCCGTCGAGACCGTGCCGCCGACACTGGGCGATGGAGGAGGTGGGGCGCTCACTGGGCCATTGTGGCCGCTCGGGGCGGCTGGGATGCGAACAACACCAAGGCAATAGCTGTGAGAACGCCAACGGAGCCGGCCAACACAAACGCCAGCTGCACAGATGTCGACAACACCGGCACGAACAACAGTGGCCCGGCGGCATGCCCCAGAAAGCGAAAAGCGAGCATGAACGACACGGCTCCACCGCGATTGTCCGGCTCGGCGATGGCGGCGGAGAGCTGCAAGATCACCACAATCAAGTTGCTGACAGCGCCAACCACAAGCCACGTCGCGGCCAGCGCCAAACCAGATGAGGCTGCGCCAGTTGCAAAGACAAACGCGACAACGACGGCGACCCCGCCGATCGAAGAACGCTTGATACCGACCCGCTGAATCAACTCGCCCCAGATCGGGCCAGCGACCATGGCGCCCAGTCCGGAGATGAGCAGCACGATTCCTGTCTCGGTTGGGCCAAGACCGAGTTGGTCCCGAGCTTTCACTCCGACAAGCACGGCAGCACCGATTGGTCCGACGGCGGCTGTGAAGGCGGCGGCACCGAGCAACAGCATCCGCTTCGACACCAGGGCCTTGATCGGCGGAGCGTCAACGCCAACCCGCGGTTCGCCCGGCGGTGGAAACAACGAGAGCACAAAGGCGACGACCGCGGCGACGACAAACGCAATGCGCCAGTCGAACTCGGCGACGAAGCCGCCGAAGAACGGCGACAGGGCAGACCCAAGCGCCTGAAAGCTCGAGTACACGCCGACGGCCTTGCTGACCTGGCTGCCGGCCAAAACCTCGGCCAGTCCGGCAAGAAGCAATGGGGTGATGAAGGCATTGGCTGCCCCTTGGAGGGCGCGTGCTACCAAGAACCACGTGAGCGTCGGCGCCAGCACACAGAGAAGCGATGCGATGCCGTAGGTGATGAACGTCAAACGAACCACGCGACGGCGGCCATAGCGCTCGCCGATCGTCCCCGAGACCAGCATCATGCCGGCCATCACAAAGAGGTAGACGCTGAACGACAGCGACACTTGCTCGGTGCTGGCGTTGAACTCTTCCCGCAGCTCGGGGAACATCGGCAGCACGATCGCGGTACCGAATGGCCCCATGAAGCCACCAAGGAGGAGGGGTAGCAGCCTGAACCACGAGATCGGGGGTGGCGACGGCTCAGACACACCGCTGATCTTGGCCTGAAAAGATCAGGTGCACCTCTTTGTCCCCGTCTGATTGTTCGACAGTCTCGGGACGAACCGTGGGCTGCCGATCAGGCCGTTTCGAGCAGCGGCATCTCACCGCTTCGACGTAGCTCTGCGAGCTCCGCATCAACGTCAAGCAACATCTTCTCGAGGTTGTCGGGAGACGTGGCTCGAGCAAACAGGTAGCCCTGGCCGTGAGTAACTCCTGCGCCTTCAGCCCATGCGAACTGGTTCCAGGTCTCAATACCTTCAGCCACAACTTCAAGGTTGAGTTCACGACCGAGCGCCACGAGCACGGAGGCGACCGTGCGGTCTTCCGGCGAGTCGAGTTCAGAGATGATGTTGCGGTTGATCTTGAGGCGGTCAAAGTCGATCTGGCTGAGGTCACCCAGAAGCGAACGCCCTGCACCAAAGCCGGCGATCGCTACCTGAACACCGATCTGGCGAAGGCTGGCCAGCACAGCTCGCCCGCTCTCAAGATGAGCGCCAAGGTCGTCCTGGTGAATCTCGACGACGAGTTGGCCCGGGTTCACACCCGTGCGGTTGAGCTCGCGATCAACGAGTTCGACCAGCCCGCGTTCACGAAGATGCCGGGCCGAGACATTCAGTGAGAGCGTGCATGCCCGCAGACGGTCGTCGTCTTTCCATTCGCGCAGCATGTCGCAGCCTCGGGCAATCACCCAGCCGTCGACTTCGAGGGCAAGGTCAGATTGTTCGGCGACGGGAATGAAGACACCGGGCGAGATCGACGGGCCGTCGTCTGGCTGCCAACGAAGCAGTCCCTCAAAGCCCGACAGTTCGCCGTTGGTGGCAACGATGGGCTGCACGTGAAGTTCGAGGCCCTCGTTCTCGGCCATCGCCGTGCGGAGGCCGTCCTCGATCTGGAGCTGACGCATGTACGAATCGTGCAGGCGCTGGTCGAACACGACGAGAGACTGGGGCCCAAGGTCGCGCGCCTCGTAGAGAGCAAGATCAACACGTCGCAAGAGCTCGGTCGGGGTGAGCCACGACGGGTTCGATGAGGCAGCCAAACCCATGCGGGCCGACACCTCAAGCTTGTGGCCACCCTCAAGTGCAATCGGATCTTCGAGCGTTTGGAGGCATTGATGAGCCAGCTGTGATGCTCGCTGCTCGTCCTCTTCGCCGACCATCACGATCATGAATTCGTCGGGACCGACCCGGCTGATCATGGCTTCCGGAGCAAAGCCTGCGAGTCGCTGAGCGACCCGCATCAACACAAGGTCTCCGACGCGATGGCCAAGGCGCTCATTCATGCCTTTGAAGCCATCGATGTCCATCAAGATGACCGAGACAGGGATGCGATCCTCCGTCTCAGCGTCCAGGCAGTCGCAGAGCACGTCCATGAGCGCCGACCGGTTGTACAAACCGGTCAGGCGGTCCCGGTCGATCCGGAGATCGCCCGCTGGAGGCCAAGAAGCTGCAAGAGACATTGCACTTCATGTCGGCAGGGCACCCCGTCAACTTCAGAGCCTGGGAACAACGACCCATGAAACGGAAATGGACCCCAACAGCGCACGTACGAAGCGGTATCGCCCGCCTATCGGTGATTGACTCGGGGAATGGGGATCAGCACCGCCCACGCCTCAGAGTCGGTCGTTGACTCTTCGCGAGCGTGGCTGGCGGTCGTTGGCATCGCCCTGGCAAACGGCATCGCGTTCGGTACTGCCTACACATTTGGCACGTTTTTCGACGCCATGGCCGAGGAGTTCGACGCCAATCGGGGCTCCACGGCCGTCATCTTCGCCCTCACGCTTCTGCTGTTCTTCGGATTTGGGCTGGTCTCAGGACCTCTCTATGACCGCCACGGGCCGCTCCCGTTGTTGCTGGCCGGCGGCGGGCTCTTCGTGGCCGGATTGCTGCTCACGTCAATCGTCAACCAACTCTGGCTTGGCTACATCACGTACAGCCTTGGTGTTGGGCTGGGAAGCGGCTGTTTTGTTGCGCCGCTCACGGGGGCAGGCGGTGCTCTCTTCACGAAACGACGAGCCGCTGCGCTGGGCGTGATCGCCGCCGGCAACGGATTGGGCACGCTCGTTCTGATCCCACTCTCGCAACGGTTGATCGACGACTACGGCTGGCGGGTCGCCTATCGGTGGCTCGCCATCATTGGCCTCGTCGGGTTTGTGATCGCGGCGTTCGCCATCGTGCGTCCCCCCGCCCGGTCCACCGGTGGGAGCCAACCGGCAACGACAGACTCCACCGGCGAACTCGTCGCTGATCCGGTGTTCCGCAGCTTGTTTGGATCGGCGACGTTCATGTCGATCGGGCTCTTCAGCGCGTTCGCCTTCATCATCCCGTTCGCGACAGACAACGGCATCTCGAGCGGACGAGCAGCCCAGATCTTCAGCTTGATCGGGCTGAGCAGCATCGTGGGCCGGCTCGGCCTCACCGGTCTTGCAGGCAAGCTTGGGCCTATCAACCTGTATCGGCTGATGCTCGTCTTCCAACCGGTGGCCTACGCCATCTGGTTCTTGGCCGAAGGCAACGAGGCCCTGCTTGTGCTGTTCGCACTTGTGCTCGGCACCACCTACGGCGGCTTCGTCGCCATCGCACCAGAAGTGACGATCACGCTGTTTGGCACGGCCAATGTTGGCCGACTCATCGGCTTGCTGTTCTTGTCATTCGGCATGGGCGGACTCATCGGCCCGCCGGCCGCCGGATGGCTGGCTGACGCGTCTGGTCAGCGACCCGTCATCGTGGCCGTCGTGGTGATGGTGGTGATTGGGCTCGTGATCAGTGCAGGGATGACCAAGCGGGCCCTTGCACCCGCAACGACCTAGCCAATCGGCAGTTGCCAGCGGGCTTTTTTGACGACGCGGCGTCGCCCGCCCCACGATCAGGCGCATGTATGCACCTCACATTGCTGCTGCGCACCCTGATCGACCGGCCTTCATCATGGCGTCAACCGGTGAGACGGTTACCTACGCCGAGTTCGAGGCCAGATCGAACCAGCTCGCTCACCTTCTGGTAGATGAGGGCCTCGCCCGCACCGACCACTACTCGGTGATCATGGAGAACAACAACCGCTACTTCGAAGCCTGCGGTGCCGGCGAACGGTCGGGGCTCTATTACACGTGCATCAACTCGTTTCTCACTGCCGAGGAACTGGCGTTCATCATCGACGACTCAGAATCGCAGGTTGTGATCACGTCGAAAGCCAAGCTTGCCGTGGTGCTTGATGCGTTGGCCGATTGCCCGAAGGTAACGCTGACGTTGGTCGTCGGTGGCGGCGATGCCGACGGGCTTGCTGCGCACGGGCTTGAAGACGGAGCAAGCGTTGGGCCTTCACGAATTGTCGACTACGCCCAGGCCATCGCCGACAAGCCAACCGAGCCAATCGCAAACGAGCGACTCGGCACGTCGATGCTCTATTCGTCTGGCACGACAGGGCGGCCAAAGGGCATTCTGCGTCCGCTTCCCAATGTGCCGCCGACCGAGCCGCTCGCGCTCTTTACGTTCTTGGCCAACCTGTGGCAGTACCGGGAAGACATGGTCTACCTCTCGCCCGCACCGCTGTATCACTCGGCCCCGCAGGCGGCGAACAATCTCACGATCCAAGCGGGTGGCACGGCCGTGATCATGGAGCGCTTCGACGCCGCGACCTATCTGTCGCTGATCGAGAAGTACAAGGTGACCCACACCCAGCTCGTGCCGACGATGTTCAGCCGCCTTCTCAAACTGCCGGACGAAGACCGCAATCGGGCCGACCTTTCGTCACTCGAGATCGCGATCCACGCTGCTGCTCCATGCCCTGCTCAGGTGAAAGACGACATGATCGAATGGTGGGGTCCGATCATCCACGAGTACTACGGCGCAACCGAGGGCCTTGGTTTCACGGCCTGTGACAGCGAAGAGTGGCTGGCTCACCGAGGAACGGTCGGCAAAGTGATCCTTGGTGATCTGCACATTCTCGACGACGACATGCAGCCACTGCCCAACGGCGAACCTGGCACGATCTGGTTCAAGACAGCATCTGACTTCGCCTACCACAACGATGAAGCCAAGACGCTCGAAGCCACCTCGCCAGACGGCACGATGACGACGGTGAACGATGTTGGCTACGTCGACGACGACGGCTTCCTCCATCTGACCGATCGCAAGACGTTCATGATCATCTCGGGTGGCGTCAACATCTATCCGCAAGAGACGGAGAACCTGTTGATCACCCATCCCCTGGTCTACGACGCAGCCGTGATTGGCGTGCCAAACGACGACCTGGGTGAAGAGGTCAAGGCTGTGGTGCAGCCGATGCCAGGCATCGAGCCGAACGATGAATTGGCGCAGACGTTGGTGGCTTTCTGTGCAGAACACTTGTCACGCCAGAAGGTGCCTCGCTCGATCGACTTCGAAGACGAATTGCCCCGCCTTCCGACGGGCAAGCTCTACAAGCGCAAGCTCCGAGATCGGTACTGGGCCGATCGGGGTGACGGGGCCAACAAGATCGTGTGAGCCCACCAGCCACCTGATTTTCTGCATCCGCCTGCGAATCTGGCAAACTCCGAGCTGAACTCTCATGACCGATCTAGGTCGAAAGGAAGCCAACGAATGCCTCGCATGGATCTCAACGGAGCATCAGCTGTCGTCACCGGAGGTGCCTCCGGCATCGGTGAAGCTGCTGCCCGCCAGCTCGCCGAAAAGGGCGCTCGCTGCGTCATTGCCGACCTCAACGAAGAGAAGGGTCAGGCCGTTGCGTCCGAACTCGGAGGCCTCTTCGTCAAGTGCGACGTCTCCAGCGAAGAAGACGGCACCGCCGCTGTTGCAGCCGCATCTGAGATGGGCCCGTTGCGCGCCCTTGTGAACTCTGCTGGCATCGGCATGGCCGCTCGAACCGTCGACCGCAACAACGACCCCATGGAGCAAAAGACGTTCGACTTCGTCATCAAGGTCAACCTGCTCGGCACGTTCAACATGCTCCGCCTCAGTGCAGCCGCCATGGCCAAGACCGACCCGCTCGACGAAGACGGCGCCCGAGGCGCCATCGTCAACATGGCGTCAGTCGCCGCCTTCGATGGTCAGATCGGTCAGGCCTCGTATTCAGCCTCGAAGGGTGGCGTCGTCGGCATGACCCTCCCGATCGCCCGTGACCTCTCAGCGGTCGGCGTGCGCGTCAACACCATCGCTCCCGGCCTGATCGACACGCCCATCTACGGCGAGGGCGAGCAGTCCGACCAGTTCAAGGCTCACCTCGGCCAGTCCGTGCTCTTCCCGAAGCGTCTTGGCTACGGCGAAGAGTTGGCGTTCATGGTCACCGAGCTCATCACCAACCCATACATGAACGGCGAGGTCGTTCGGGTTGACGGTGGCATCCGGATGCCACCGAAGTAGCCCCTTCTTGCCGTTCTGGAGGCCGTTACTCGCGATTTTCGTGGCCTGGTGCCTCCAGAACGGCACTAACGCATGACTATTGATCGCTCATCGGGCCCTGCCGGCTCCCTCACTTGGACGTTGTCGATCGACTTCGGCACGTCATCAACGGTGGTCGTGGCGTCGACACCCGACGGGCAAGTCGAAGTCATCGAGGTCGACGGCGAACGGCGGATTCCGTCCGTCCTGCTCCTAGAAGACGACGACAGATCGTGGGTAGTTGGGCAGGTCGCCGTCGATCTTGCACGGTCCCATCCGACTCGAATCATTCGGGCTCCCAAACGACGGCTCGGTGACCAGACGCCCTTGATCGTTGCCGGCAACGCTTTTCGAGCCGTCGCCCTTGTGGCCGAGATACTTCGGTTCGCAGCCGACGCGGCCATTCGTTCGATGGGCTCAAACCCGAGCGGGGTACGCATGACGTATCCGGCTACGTGGAGTAGGCCGATGCAGGCTCGGCTGGCCGAGGCTGCGGGCGCCGCTGGTCTGCCCGAGCCCATCTTCATCACCGAGCCGGTTGCGGCTGCCTTTTCGATTCCCCGTCAACCAGCGGCTGGCGCCGAGGTTGCGATTTACGACCTCGGCGGTGGCACGTTCGACACCACGATCGTTCGCTCGACGTCTGGCGGCTACGAGGTGATCGGACGCCCAACGGGCGATCCTGCCTTTGGCGGTGAGCTATTCGACGAGATCCTGCTCAACCACGTCGGTGAGCAACTCGACGAAGACATCTGGGAGAACCTCCAGATCTCCGACGAACCCGAGTGGCTTCAGACGCGGATGCGGCTGCTCAACGAGTGTCGACGGGTCAAGGAGGCGCTCACCACGTCCGCCTACGCCGACATCACCGTTGGGCATCCAACGGGTTTGATCGAACATCGGGTGACACGCCCCCAACTCGATGCCCTTGTGGCTCCCTACATCGACGAATCTGTTGAGCTGCTCGACCGTGCGATTGCCGATGCGGGCATTCAGCCACGAGAGCTCGACGCCATTCACCTCATTGGCGGTGCAAGTCGGATGCCGATCATCCGCGAGCGGGTGAGCAAAGCCTTCGAAGGCGTCGATATCCACCAGCTCGGCGACCCACGAACGGCGGTCGCCCTCGGTGCCGCGAAGGCCGCAACTTCAGCGGCCGAAACCCGACCCGTCGCGCCAGCAACCGCGGCCGCGAGCCCAGGCACCCAGCCGTCGCCAGCCGTACCGACTCGCCCAGGTCGAGACGCCGCGCCAACGGCGCCCCCAACGCCAGACACCTCGGCAACCGCACCTCCGGCTGCCGCTCCCCCGCAGCCGGCAACTGGGGCACCCGCAACTGAGGCTCCGGCCCAGCCAGCACGCACTCAGCCGCCGCAGCCCCAACCAGCAGCTCAGGCTCCCCAGCCCCAGCCAACACGCACTCAGCCACCCCAACCAGCGGCTCAGGCACCGCCGGTACCCGCACCCCCGACCCCATCCCCTGCGCCGGCTCCTCCAACCCACGCTCAGCACGGCGGTGTGCCAACCCCAGCGGGCCGAGCCCCACAGCCCGCGCCACAACCAGTTCCCGTTCACCAGGCGGCATCGCCACAGCCAGTACCGGCAGCGACCTCGCCAAGCTCAAACTCTCGGCTCCCGCTCATTGCCGCAGCCGTTGCGGGCGTCGTGCTTCTCGGCGGAGCGCTGGTCGTTGCCTTGCGCCCCGACGGCGAGTCGACCGCTCCGAGCACCACCATCGTGATCGAGCGCCAGACCGTCACCACAACGACGACGCCAACAACCACGGCCCCCACAAGCACAGCACCGACCACAACTGCCCCAACCACCACGGCGCCCACAACGACCGCTCCCACGACTGCACCGCCGACCTCGAATCCTGACGACACGGTGGCGCCAGATGGGGGTCCAACGGCATCTGATATCGAGCGCACCTTGCTCGAGCTCAGCGACTTCCCGCCAAGCGATGGCTGGTCCGAGAATGTTGGTGCCGACTACAACCCCTTCCCGCTCTGCGACTCGCCCCTGCCGGTTCCGCCGGTGCACATCGATGGCCGGTTCTTCGACAAGGGTGAAGGCGACGCGATCGACCGAGTCGAGTCGCGCAGCTTCGTCTTTGCCACCGAGGAAGACGCTGCGGCGTTCATGGAACGAGAACGACAGCTCTTTCGCAGTTGTCCTGGCGGCGAGCTCGAGATCGACGGCCAAACATTCACCGCAGAATTCATCATTCCGGACGGTGAAGAAGTCACAGGGCTCGGTGACGAGATCTTGATATCGGGCGTGATCCTCTCGCTCGACGGCGTGCCAGTGAACTACGCACTCAAAACCTCAATTCGCCAAGGTCGCACCGTGTCCGAAACGCAATACCGGGCTCCCGAGCCGGTCGACGATGCACGAAACGACCTCTTGCTCGAGTTGACGTTCATCCAGTTCATCAGCGTGATCGGACTTGACCGCTGACGTCTCATCGCTGGCCCTTTGTGATCTTCGACAAGGACGGCACGCTCGTTGACGCCAATACGTGGGATGCAGTGACCGGCGACTTGATCGACCGGTTGGCGGCCACCGACGCCGAGCGCCGCGCCGCAGCATCAGCGCTCGAGTACGACCTCGAACGACGGCGATTCCTGCCGAACGCCGATCTGCTCGCGGAGAGCAACGAGAAGTGGATCGCTCGACTCGCCCCTCACGTGGCTGGCGGAAGCGAGCCCGACTTTGGCCGGCGGGTCGAGGCCACAACGGCCGAACTCGTTTCCGCAGGGGTCATTCCCATGGCCGGCGCCAACGACCTGCTTACGAAGTTGTCAGCGTGCGAGATCACCGTGGCCATGGCAACCAACGACAGCGAAGCCTCGGCCGCTGCGCAGGTCGAGCAGCTCGGCTGGACAGGTCACTTTGCCGCCATCGTCGGCTACGACTCAGGTTTCGGTGCCAAGCCGCAACCCGGGATGCTCATGGGTGTTCTCAATCGATTCGACATCGCAGCCGACGAGGCACTCATGGTGGGCGACACGTGGGCTGACGTTCAGTCTGCGGCGGCGGCCGGCATCACGTTCTGCCTGCTTGATCCTGATGGCCAGGCACGCAGCAGGCTGGCCGCCGACATCGTGGTGGCGAGCCTGAGTGAGCTCGACGCCCTGTTGTTTACTTGACCGTAGGCACCTGGGCCCGCAGCGGAACTGTTAGTGACGGCTGCCCGGTCGGCGAGGCCGTGGCGCGGGCGGCGATGAGGCAGCCCGGTCGGCGTCAAGCAGCTTCGCGGCGTCGATCACATCGGCGCCTCTCAACGTCGACACGGCGATGCGGTCGAGCGCCTTCACATTCTGGCTCTCTGACAACCGGAGGGCTTGGCGATTGATTGCCTGCTCGAACAAGGTTCTGGCGTAGCGAGCGTTGCCGAACGCGTCGTTGCGAACCGCCCGATCGAAGATCTCTGACAGCGCTGAGCTGACATCGTCGTCTGTGCGGTAGTCGGCGTCGGCCGCCATCTTGGTGAAGATCTCGACCAGTTCGGTTGGCTTGTAGTCGGGGAACTCGATCTCGCGGGCAAACCGAGAGCGCAGTCCAGGGTTGGAGCGCAGGAACGACTCCATCAGCTTCGGGTACCCGGCAACGATCACGACCAGCTCTTCGCGATGATCTTCCATGCGTTTGAGGAGGGTTTCGATGGCTTCGGCGCCAAAGTCATTCCCCTTCATGCCGCTCGGGTTCAGGGCATAGGCCTCGTCGATGAACAGCACACCATCGATGGCCTTCTTGACCGCCTTGTTGGTCTTGGCCGCGGTGTGACCGACGTATTGACCGACCAAGCCAGACCGGTCGACCTCGACGAGGTGGCCCTTCTTCAAGAGTCCAATGGCGCCGTACATCTCGCCGATGAGACGAGCGACGGTGGTTTTGCCCGTGCCAGGGTTGCCCAGAAATACGAGGTGCTGGCTGGTGGGAACCTCGGAGAGACCGTGGTGACGGCGCTGAGCCTGCACCTGCAGGAAGGCCACCTGTGTGCGAACCTGTTCTTTCACCGAATCAAGGCCAACCAGACCGTCGAGTTCGGCTTGGATCTCCTCGAGCGAACGCTGCTTTGGCGCGTTTGTGAGAGGCAAGTTGGGGAGCTTTTCGTCGAGACCGCGGTCGGCAGCCTGACGACGGACCTGCTCGCCCGCCTTCGCCAGTTTCTCTTTGATTTCGTCGCGCCTGGATGCCATGTCCCTACGACGCTACCGCCGTCCCGCAGCCCGACAGGCCATGATGAGCGGATGCTGATTGTCTCAGGAAGAGTCACATACGACCCCGGCGACCTTGCTTCCATCCTCCCAGCGGCCTTGGAGATGGTGGCGGAAAGCAACAAAGAAGACGGCTGTATCGAATACGAATTCGCCGAGGTGATCGGCGAACCAGGTGTGATGCGCATCTTCGAGCGTTGGGAGTCTCGCGATCACTTGGCGGCCCACGCACAGACACCCCACATGGCCACGTGGCGAGAAGCGGCGTCTGCGGTGAACGTCATTAGCCGGGATCTCTCCACCTACGAGGGCGACTTCGACATTCAGCCGCTCTAGCCCTCAGTGCTGTTGCCCTGATCGAGATCGGGGTCGGCTCAGGGACGGATCAGGGTGACCCCTGATTCACGAAGAGGCCCAGATGCCTCAATGTGAATGGCATGACCGATTCCGTTTCCCCAACCACCCCAGAACCCACCAATCTCGATGCTGACAACAGCACGGTCGATACGGACACCAACGACACGGTTGACGCCGTCGACAGCACGATCGACACCGTCGACAGTGATTTCGACCGTGAAGCATTTGAGCGCGAGGTGTACAAGGTCAACCACAGCGACGATCCCTTCGCCGACGGCTCGTTTGAAGACAGCCCTTCCAACAGTGGAGCATCGACAGCCGACGAAGCGCCTGCTGGGCCGGGCGTCAACAACGCAGGCGCTGCTCAGAGCCCGCCACCCGCCCCGAGCCGACCGGCACGCCGACTTCAGCGTGACCCCAACGGCATGATCGGCGGCGTCGCTGCTGGTCTCGGGCATCACCTCGACGTTGACATTGCACTCGTGCGAATTGCGATGATCTTCGCCGCTCTCACCTTCGGTGTTGGGCCCCTTCTCTACCTCATCGCTTGGCTGGTCATCCCGGTTGCGGCTGCCCCGCTTACCCCTCCATACGGCCCGCCCCTCGCCGGCCCCGTGTCGGGTAGCTACGTACCGCCCACCCACGCTGCCGTCTAACGACAACAGTCCCCAAACAATGAGAGTTCGGCGCCCACGTTGTGGGCGCCGGCCTCGCGTTTGCGGCTGTCTAGAAGCGGTTGTCTACTTGGGTTGATGGGTCGCCCACAGATCACCACGCAGCAACGACAGGCTCGCCTTGGTGAACGTCACCGGCTCGTAGCGCCGAGGCGAACTGACGATGTCGCAGAGATCGCTCGCGACCTTGTCGCCCTCCATGCCACCGACCCGGCAACGGTGTTTCTCTCCGCCGCGATCCGCATGCAGAACCCGGCGGTCGCCACGATCGAGCACGCCCTGTATGAAGACAAAACGTTGCTCAGACACCACGCCATGCGTCGCACGGTGTGGGTGGCAACGCCCGACATCACCCAGGCCACCAACGCAGCCTGCACTCGCAAGATCGCCAAGCGCGAGCGAACGCAGATGCTCAAGTACCTCGGCCAAACTCCCGGTGTCGACGATCCGGAGGCCACGCTCGCCGAAACGACCAACCGCTTCATCGCTCGCATCACCGAAGCCGGGCCGCTCTCGACGCGAGCAATCGGCAAGCTCGATCCTGATCTCACGTTCAAGGTCACGGCCGGTTCTGGCAAGTTCACTGCCGAGGTCGGAGCCCACACCCGGATCGGTGCATTGGCTGCGTTTGAAGCCCGGCTCATTCGGACCAGACCGGCGGCCACATGGATCTCGTCCGAGTACGCGTGGGAGCTCATCGAGCGGTGGACACCGACCGCGTTCGACGAGCCAGACGATGCCGCCGGCATGGCCACGGTGGTCAGAGCATGGCTCGACCGATTTGGCCCTGGCACCGAACGCGACATCACGTGGTGGACCGGCTCGACCAAGACTGCGGTGCGCAAGGCGCTCGCTCAGATCGAAGCGGTCGAGGTTGAGCTCGACGACAACGAAACCGCATGGCTCAATGCCGACGACGATCTGTTGGATGGTGCCGCGCCAAACGAAGCCCCGGACGAGTCGTGGGTGGCGCTGCTTCCCAGCCTCGACCCAACGGTGATGGGTTGGAAGGAGCGCGCGTGGTATCTCAACGACGACTATGTCCCTCGGGTGTTTGACCGCAACGGCAACGCCGGCCCGACAATCTGGGCCGATGGTCGGGTGGTTGGCGGTTGGGCCCAACGACCAGATGGGTCGCTGGCATACGAACTGCTCGAGCCGCTCAGCTCTGCGCAGCAAGAGCTGCTCAACGTCGAGATCGAGCGGGTCCTCGCGTTAATCTCCGACGCAAGATTCCGGGTTCGCTTCCCCTCTCCCAACCAGAAAGAGTTGCTGGGCGAGTAGGCACGGATCGTCCGCTCATCTACCTTGATTCCCGTGATCGAGCAGCTGCGACTTTTGGGGCCTCGAACCTACCTTCGGGCGGTTCCCGTCGCCGCCGTCGCCGCGCTCATGATTGGCCTCCCGTCGGACCTCATTGAGAACCCGATCTTTGGTCGCCCCGTGCCCATCCGAACGATCGACTACGTCATATGGGCAGTAACGTCGCTGCTTATTGGACTCGTGTTTGCGATCCGGCCGACTCCAGTGACAGCAGAGCACGTGGCCGACGATGAACAGCAACAGTCGCGGGCCATCTGGGGTGGGTTTGTATCGTTCTTGGCCGTTGGCTGCCCCGTGTGCAATCAACTTGTCGTTGCCGCCGTCGGAGCCTCGGGCGCGTTGAGCTGGTGGGCACCTGTGCAGCCCGCTGTGGGCCTCGCTGCTGTTGGTCTGTTGCTGTGGGCGCTCAAGAAGCGGCTCGACACCTACGAACTGACGTCTTGCCCTCTGCCACCCGTGCCCGCTGGCCGCTAGCAGGCGGTGATGCTCAGGCTTCGAGCTGGGCGTTGAGTTCTTGGGTGGCTTCGATGAACTCGTCGATCATGTCGTAGACCACCTGCGTGGCTGACTTCGACTTGTTCATCGTGCCGACGATTTGGCCAACGAAGTAGTTCGCGAGCTGTTCGGCGCCCGAGCCTTCTCGGTGGGCGGCCCGATCGATGCGCTTGATGGCCTCGTTGATGAGGACCGGCTGCATTGGCATACCCAGCGGCATCGGGGTCTCGGGGTTTTCCCACTCGTCTGTCCAGGCCGACTTGAGCTGCCGTGCGTGTTTGCCGGTGCGAGACCGACTGCGAATCGTGTCTGACGACGTGGCGCTCAGAAACTTCTCTTTGACGACAGGATGCGTCTCGGCCTCTTCGGTGGTGAGCCACACGGACCCGCACCAGACACCCTGTGCACCAAGAGCCATCGAGGCGGCCATCTGGCGACCCCGACCGATGCCACCGGCACCAAGCACCGGGGTGCTGCCGCCGACCGCGTCGACGATCTCGGGGATGAGCACCATCGTGCCGATCTCGCCCGTGTGCCCTCCGGCTTCGGAGCCTTGGGCGATGATGACGTCGACGCCTGCGTTTACATGGCGTTCTGCGTGCTGGGCCTTGCCGGCCAGTGCGCCGATCTTCTTTCCGGCCGCCTTCACCTGATCGACCATGAAGCCGGGAGGCGGCCCGAGGGCGTTCACGACGATCGATGAGTTGTACGCGAGCGCGATGTCGAGCTGCGGACCGACTTGGTCGGCCGACATTGGAGCCGCAGCGTCGTCGTCGACCTTGAACGGCCCCTTCGAGCTGTCTTCTGGCAACTCGGGCACGTCGTAACGAGTGAGGATGTCGTTGATGTAGTCGCGATGGCTCTGCGGGATCATGGCCTGCAGGTCACTGGCCTTGAGCCCGCCCTCGTCAGACCCCGCGTACTTGGCTGGCACGATCACGTCGACGCCATAGGGCTGGCCATCAAGCTCGTCTTCGATCCACTGGAGATCGATCTCAAGTGACTCAGGGGTGTGAGCGGCGGCGCCCAGCACGCCGAGGCCACCGGCCTTACTCACGGCCGTGACGACATCGCGACAATGCGTGAAGGCGAAGATCGGGACGTCGATTCCGAACATCTCGGTCAGATCGTTCTTCAACTGGCTCTCCTCAGTGATGCTGAGCGGCCAGGGTTAGTCGTCGGACGCCGGAACGAGGTCGAGCGGGATGGGAACCACTCGGGACCTCAGCCACTCGCCGACTGCCTTTGCTTGGCCGTCTTGACGGGTTGATGCAGCAACACCTTCCTCCAGAAGACCCTGCAGCACGAAATTGAGCGATCGGATTCGCGGGAACCGATGACGTTCAACGACCAGGTCGGCAGCCTCAGGCAGAAGCTCCTGCAGCTTTTCGGTCGTGAGGAAGTTGTCGAGCCACGCCCATGCTTCGTCTGACCGGACGTAGACGCCAAGGTTTGCGTTGCCGCCCTTGTCACCAGAGCGGGTGCCAACAACCAGACCGATCGGGGCATCGAGCGTGGCGCCGCTCAAGGGCTCGGGCGGGCCGGCCACGTCAACGTCAATTCGATCGCCGGTTGGAGCGACAGACGAGATCTGTGTGGTGGACACGCTGCCGTCCGGTGGCCGCATGTGGACGTACTGCGGCACCAGGTCGGACGAGACTTTCGCCGGTCGATACACGCCGTAGGGCTTGCCGGGGCCGGGGCCGCCACCGAGGCCATACATGCCGGGAATGCCAGCCAAGGCGGTGTGCACCATGGCATCGGAGAAGGCTCGCCCGACCTTGCGCTCGTCCGGATCCTTCACCGTGACGCGCCAGCTCGCGGTGGCTTCCTCTTGTGTCTCAGGGTCTGACTTATCGGTACGAACAATTCGGCTCGTGATCGATGCGAAGTCTTCTGGGCGATACGGACAGGCATCCCAGAAGGTTGCTTCTGCCAACTCGGCCTTCTGTTCGATGCCGATGCCAGTGAGGGCAACGCTGAACGAGTTTCGGTAGCCACCCAGCTCATTCATGGCGACCTTGAGGGTGTCTGGAGGGGCTTGACCCTTCACGCCTGAGATGCGCACGCGGTCGCGACCAACCTCTTCGATCTCGACGGTGTCGAACCGAGCGGTGACGTCTGGGCCGAGGTATTCCGGCCCACCGATTTCATACAGCAGCTGCGAGGTGATGGTGCCGAGCGAGACCTGACCGCCGGTGCGATCGTGCTTGCCGATGACCGAGGTTCCGTCTGATGCGACGTCGGCCCATGGGAATCCGAATCGAGCCCGACCGCCCACCTCATTGGTGGCTTCGATCTCGTGAAAGAACGAGTAGTTGCCGCCGGTGGCTTGGGCGCTGCACTCGATGAGGTGACCGGCGACGACGGCGCCTGCGAGCTCGTCGAAGTCATCACGGGCCCACCCGTGATGCCATGCCGCGGGTCCGCACACGACCGCGGCATCGGTGACTCGGCCGGTGATGACGATGTCGGCGCCCTTGGTCAACGCGTCGACGATGCCGAAACAGCCGAGGTAGGCGTTGGCGGAGACATAGGCCTCGTGGTTGCCGAGGTCGACGTCTTCGGAGAACGCCTCAAGTGCCCCGGAGGCTGCCAGATCAGCAACACGCGGCATCAGGTCATCGCCATTGACGTACGCAATTGTTGGTGAGAGACCGAGCTTGGCGGCCACATCGGCGACGGCGTCTGCGCACCCGCCAGGATCAAGACCTCCGGCATTCGACACAACCTTGATGCCCTTGTCGAGGCAGGTCCCCATGACCTCTTCCATTTGGGTGACGAAGGTGCGGGCGAAGCCTCGGCCTGGGTGCTTGGCCTGAATGCGGCTCAAGATCAGCATCGTGAGTTCGGCGAGCCAATCGCCGGTTAACACGTCGATTCGGCCACCGGTCACCATCTCACGCGCTCCGCTAGGACGGTCACCAAAGAAGCCGGAGCAGTTTGCTATCCGGATGGGATCAGTCATGTCGATAATCTTCCCTCGAGGGTGGGGCGATAACTGTCTTCCCGTCGGACGCTAACGCAGGACGTGGAGGGCTTTTCAAAACACACCGTCACTGAAGTTGGGTGGTCCATCTGCCTCAATCACGATCGGAACCCAAAACTTCGGCACGCTGAGGCCGATGTGGGCTTCGTGAAGCAGCGGGCGAACGCAGTTCCTGGCGGAACGACATCCGAAACCGAAACCTCACAAGCGGCAGGAAGTCGCGTCGTGATTCCCGGCATGGGCGCCATCATTCGGCATGCCTGGCCCACGATCATCATCGGCAAGGTCATCCCCGTCGTTCTGTTTCTCGGGTGCTTCACCTACATCGGCGTCACGAGCGCGATTGTTGTCGCCCTCGCGTGGTCGCTCGGTGTTGTGGCCTATCAGCGCATGCAGGGTCAACGAGTGGCCGGGCTGGTGTTGATGAGCGTGATCGGCAACACGGCGAAGACCATCGTTGCGCTGTTGACCGGAAGCCTCTTTGTGTACTTCGTGCAGCCGACGATCAGCACCACGCTCATCGGGCTGGCGTTTCTGATTTCGGTGCCGCTGGGCTTCCCAATGGCGGAGCGCCTGATTTGCGACTTCTGTCCGTTTGACGACGAAACGGCCGAGAATCCAGAGCTCAACAAGTTCTTCTCGGTGGCCTCGCTCCTCTGGGCCGCAACCAGCTTGCTCAACGGAGCCGTAACGCTCTATCTGCTGCTGACACAGACGGTCACGTCGTTTGTGATCCTCAAGTCGTTTCTTGGACCGGCCACGACGGGCCTTACCTTGGTTGTGGGCATGTTGCTGTTCAAACTGCGGATGGAGCGGGCCGGCGTTCGCGTCGTGTTCGCCAAGCGCGTCGGCGCCACCGCCGCAAGCTTGCCGCTCGCCTAGCGGCCATCGCGGTTCGTACTCGATCGTTCAAACCCGATCGGTCGCGCTCATCCTTCACTTAGTCGTCGTCGCAATGTTGTCTGGCGTTCAGGCGGCGGTGCGAGAATGCCCTCGTGACAGTGCGTGTAGGCATCAACGGTTTCGGACGAATCGGCCGGCTGGCCGTACGAGCACTCGCGCTGCATCCTGAACTTGAGCTCGCCCACATCAACGAGTGTCACGCCGACGCCCAGACCTCCGCTCACTTGCTCGAGTTCGACACAGTGCACGGTCGCTTCGAGGCCAACATCACGTCGACAGATGCTGAGATCGCCATCAACGACCAACGAGTGACGTACACGTCTGCGTCGACACCAGCGTCGATTCCGTGGAAGCAGTCTGGCGTTGATCTCGTGCTGGAGTGCTCTGGTGCGTTTCGCACGGTCGATTTGCTCGAACCCCATCATGAGGCCGGCGCGGCGACGATCGTGGTGTCTGCGCCTGTCAAAGACGATCGGGTTCCCAACATTGCGATGGGCTGCAACGAGCACATCCTCGATCCCTCACACTCGATCGTGACGGCCGCTTCGTGCACGACGAACTGCGTGGCACCCGTCGTCAAGGTGCTGCACGAGTCGTTCGGTATCGAGCAGGGGTTGATCACGACGATTCACGATGTGACCAACACCCAAGTTGTGGTCGACAAGCCTCACAAGGATCTGCGTCGAGCACGCTCCGCGCTGAACTCGTTGATTCCCACAACGACGGGCTCAGCCACCGCGATCACGCAGATCTATCCGGAGCTGACGGGCAAACTCAACGGCGTGGCCGTTCGCGTCCCACTGCTGAACGCATCGCTCACTGATGCAGTATTCAACCTCGGTCAATCCGTGACGGTTGAGGAGGTCAACGCAGCGCTCAGCGCTGCAGCGGAGGGAGAGCTCGCCGGCATTCTGGGGTTTGAATCTCGCCCACTCGTGTCGGCCGACTACACCAACGACACTCGGTCGGGCATCGTTGACGGCCCGTCAACGATGGTGGTCGATGACCGGATGGCCAAGGTGCTGATCTGGTACGACAACGAATACGGCTACGCCCATCGACTCGTCGAGTTGGCCAAGCTGGTTTCTGCCCCGTCCTCGTGAACCTTCGCAGTTACGCGCTCATTACGGCGGCTTACTGGGTGTTCACCGTCAGCGACGGTGCCCTCCGCATGCTCGTGCTGCTGCACTTCCACGACCTCGGCTACAGCCCCGTCTCGCTGGCCTTTCTGTTTCTCGTCTACGAGTTGATGGGAGTCGTGACCAACCTGCTCGGAGGGTGGATCGGGTCCCAACGGGGTCTCAACGAAACGCTGTTCGCCGGCCTACTCCTTCAGGTGGTGGCCCTCGTGGCGCTGTCCTTCCAGCAAGCAAGCTGGGCTGAGGTGGCCTCGGTGATCTTCGTGATGGCGGTCCAAGGCTTGTCTGGCATCGCCAAGGACCTCACCAAGATGAGCGCCAAAACGTCTGTGAAGTTCGCGGCCGGTGAGGAACCTGGCCGGCTCTTCCAATGGGTTGCCGCCCTAACCGGCTCGAAGAATGCGCTGAAGGGCGTCGGGTTCTTCGTCGGCGGGTGGTTGCTTGCCACGCTTGGATTTCGTCCATCACTGCTCGCAATGGCGGCGACCGTTGCGGTCGTGTTGGGTGCGTCAGTTCTCCTCATCGATCGCGGGGTTGGTCAGGCCAAGCAGAAGACACCCCTCAAGCTTGTGTTGTCGAAGTCGGGTGCCATCAACTGGTTGTCAACCGCTCGGCTATTTCTCTTCGGGGCCCGCGACATCTGGTTCGTGGTTGCCCTACCGGTCTTTCTCGACTCGGTGGCTGGCTGGTCGTTCGAACAGATCGGCGGCTTCCTTGCCGCCTGGGTGATCGGGTACGGCGTCGTTCAGTCGTTTGCGCCGAGCGTCGTTGGCAGCAGCAGCGATCGATCAGGGGCCGTCTTGTGGCTTGGCCTACTGCTTGCTGTCACGGCGGCTCTTGCGTTGGCCGTTTCGATCACCGACGAAGCGAGCGTTGCGGTTGTGGTGATCGGTCTCGTCCTGTTCGGGCTGGCGTTCGCCATCAACTCATCACTGCACTCGTACCTGATCCTGGCGTTCTCAGAAGCCAATACCGCGCTCGACGTTGGCTTCTACTACTCGGCCAATGCCGCTGGCCGTCTTGTTGGCACGTTGCTCTCGGGGTTGCTCTACCTCGCCGGCGGGATCACGCTCGCGCTGTGGGGGTCGGCGTGCTTCTTGGCTGTTGCTTTACTCGCTACTGGCCGCTTGCCGCGTCCAGATGCGCAGCGACCAGCCGGTCATTCTCGCTGAGCCTCTCCTCGTCGAGCGGTGGGAGGATGAAGCCCCAGAGGGGCAGCATGTAGCCGCTGAACTGCCACGCCCCGAACGGTCGGCCGAGAAACCACACGTGCATGTGCGCGCCGCCGTCGCCCCAACGGTTCATATGCACGCGGCCGACGTTTGGCAACGACATGAGGGCTCGTTCCATTCGCAGGCTCATGACGCCGTACTCAGCCGCCAGCTCCTCATCCATCTCGCCGAAGTCCATGTGCTCGACGGTTTGCAGCATGTACGACGGGAATCCGGCCTCGGCTTCAGCAAAGAGGATTCTCGTGACGGCCCACGTGCCATCGGTCCACACCGGCTCCGGGTTGTCGTTGTTCTCGCACTCACACGGCGGTCCGCCTGGGTCGCCATAACGCAACCGCTCCGTGTCGTGTGGTGGCTCGATCTTCCGCACCTGGAAGTCGCCCTCGAACGGAAAGATCGGCCACTCAACGACCGACGGCACGGGGAGACGAACGTCATCACTCATGCCACGACTCTTTCACGGACGCTCGACGTTGTCTCACGATTCTGTGACCGCCACAGTTGGAGCAGAACCTGCAGAACCGGAGTGACGAACATGGCTGACGGCCTAGCACCGCCAATTGCGAAGCCGCTCGGTGACGTATCGACTGACCGGCTTCGACTTCGACAATTTCACGTCGACGATCTCGACGGACTTGCGGCCGTGTTTGCGAACCCCGAGGTGTGGCAGTTCCCTTACGGCCGAGCGTTCACTCGAGAGGAGACAGAGGCGTTTCTCGTCACGCAACGGCGTCAGTGGGACGAACGCGGTTTCGGATTGTGGATCGTCGAGCTCGGCCCGTCAGAGGAGATCATCGGGTATGTAGGGCTGTCGGTGCCAACGTTCCTGCCCGAGATACTCCCTGCCGTCGAGGTGGGTTGGCGATTCGCGCCGCAGTTCTGGGGCCAGGGTTACGCCGCCGAAGGAGCTCGAGCGGCACTGAGCGAGGGCTTCACCACCCTGGGCCTCACTGAGATCACATCGGTTCCCCAAGCTGGTAACCCGGCGTCAAGCGCCGTCTGCGAGCGCATCGGAATGCACTTCGATCGGAAGGTTGTCATCCCCGCGAACGATCGACGGGGTGAGCTGACCGGCTTGCTCTACACCATGACGAGCAGCGAATGGGCGTCGCAGCATCGCTAGTCCAAATCAGTTCGACTGCCGCTGAAGGCCGTCATTGCGCCGAGCCCGATGTAGGTGGTTCCAGCGAGAACGTCTTTTCGTCGCTGCAGATGTGGGGAGTTGCGCAGCCTGTTGCCGATCCAACCGCCAGCGATCGCGTAAACACTGTCGGACACAACGCCCAGCACGATGAACACGGCTCCGAGAAGTGCCACGTCACGAGCGGGACTTGTGGTTGCCGAGTCAACGAACTGGGGCACGAACGACAAGAAGAAGATCGCGACCTTTGGATTCAGCACGTTCAGAATGACGCCGTCGGTGAAGACGCGCCGAAGTGAACGCAGTTCAACCACCGGCGGATCGTCGCTGGTTGACGCGCTGCGGTAGGAACGGATCGACTGGATGCCCAGCCACACCAGGTAGGAGGCGCCAACGAACTTCACGATCGTGAACGCCGTAGCTGAAGCTGCGAGCACCGCAGAGAGTCCGATCATCGCGGCCACGATGTGGACCACCGATCCGAGGTGGATGCCGAAGACCGACACCACGCCAGCACGGCGACCCTGGGTTGCGCTGCGGGTCACGATGTACATGACACCCGGACCAGGAATGATCAAGAGAATCAACGCAGCTGCTGAGAACGCCACAAGTGTGTTGCCAGACATGTTCGGAAGGTACTGGACCAGCGTTTCAAACTCCCGTCGATTTCAGCTGAGGGTTCGTCCTCGCTCCCTGGGCGTGTCTCGAGCGGAGGTGACCCGCCGCGCCACGGTCATGCCGAGCAACGCAACAACGATCCCGCCGACGACCGCTCCCTCCCATCCGAACAGGGCCCCAAGCCCCGCTCCCCCGACGACCGCGAGAACAACAAGCTCTGCCCCGCAAACGAGACCCACAACAACGGCGAATCTTCTGCTCAACTTCATAGCGCTCCTCGTTGGGTCAGGAATCTCTGGACTGCAAGTGCTGACCACACGACCTCGAGCGCGGCGAAGATCCAACTGCTCGTCAGCACGGCGTAGGTCGCCGCAGCGGCGCAGCCGACGGCGAACACCGCCACCCACGTCGGGCTTCGTTCTTCGAGCCCATACGACACAACCATCACAACAGCCGCGGAAGCACCGAATGCGGTCAACAAGGTCTGTCGTCTCGCTCCGAGGCCGTTATGCAGTGCCACATGCGCTTCACGGTCGGACGACGCCGCTCAGGGCATCGATCACACTGAGCGCATCAGGGTTCGCGGCGGTGATCTCCACCACGAATTCATCGCCCTCGCTCGATGTCGCAATCTGCAAGAACGAACAGCACGCTCGCTCACGATCAACGAGGTCGGCAACTCTCGGGGCTTCATCAACGGAGAACACCATGGTTGCCCCGGCCGGGAGGGTGGCTGTGCGTCGCGCAATCTGCTGAAGGTCAGCCCATTCGAGGGCTTGTGCTCGAGCGTCCTGTGCTGTCAGCGAACAGGCGATGGGTTCGTGAGAGGAGGTCATGAGGCGACCGTAGAACCTCGTCTCGGGTTGAGGTCAAGGGATTCTTGCTACTCCCCCGCCAGCTCCTCTGCGGTCGGTGGTTCAAACAATGCAGCCCACTCGTCGAGTTCTTCTGGCGCTATGTGGAAGGTGCCCGGTGGGAGATGAACGTTGCGTTGCGCTACCCGTTCATGCAGCGTCGCAAGCGGGGCATCCACGAACACAACCTCGCAACGAGCACCAAGCTCGCGTGCCTCAGTCGCTCGCGTCGTCTTGCCGGCTCCCGGCAGACCGCAAAGCAAATACAGCGTCGGCATCATGAGCTGAGTCTGCCCGCTAACTCATCGCCACGCCGAAGAAGGCGCCACTACGGTCGAATCGTGGATATTCGCTGGATGACGGCCTTCGTGGACCTCCCGGCAGACCGCTTCGACGCGGGACGAGACTTCTGGACAGCGGTGACCCGTTCGCATCTGTCGCCCCCACGAGGCGACCACGGTGAGTTCGTGACCCTGATTCCCGAGGGTGGCGGCGCATACCTGCGAGCCCAACGAACGGTCGCTGGGCCACGCATCCACCTCGACCTCCATGTCGAGTCGATCACCGAAGCACGCGGCCGGGCAGAAGAACTCGGGGCGTCCGTCGATGTTGACCTCGGGCACGTCGTGATGACCTCGCCCACCGGACTCACGTTCTGCTTCGTTGGCCATCACGGCGAGGCAGACCGCCCATCCGCCGTCGATGTCGGGGCGCCAAACCGGCTCGACCAAATCTCGATCGACATTCCGGCATCGAGGTTCGACGAAGAGGTCGCCTTCTGGCGATCGCTTACGGGCTGGGACTTCCACCAGAGCGAACGTGCCGAGTTTGCGGTGCTTACCCAGCCCGAGCCGCTGCCGCTGAGGATGCTCTTTCAACGCCTCGGAGAGGATGACGGCGGCACGACAACGCGGGCGCATCTCGATCTTGCGTGTGGCAACCAGGTTTCGAAGGTTCGTCAGGGGCACGAACAGTTCGGCGCCGTGTTCGTGGCGGAGGGTGCGGTATGGACCACGATGCGCGACCCGGCGGGGATGCTCTACTGCCTCACACAACGACACCCAACAACGGGCCGACTCGACTCGTAGGTCGATCTCGTGGAGTCCGGCGACGTTTCGCTACGCCGGGCGTTGAGCCGGAAGGTCCTCGATGTTGGGGCATTAGGCGGCAGGCTGACAAAGGCGCTCTGACCACTGGTCGTTCGTCTGCGGAAACGACGGCTCTGCGTGGCCGACGGTGAGGTTTGAGAGATGATGACCGCAACAAGCACAACGCCACCTCCCACGAGCTGGGTTGCCGAGAGCCTTTCGTTCAGAACGACCCATCCCGCCACTGTCGCAACCACTGGACTGAGGAGACCGAGGAAGCTGACGATCGCTACGGGGAGCTGCTGGATGCCCCTGAACCAATTCGCATACGCCAGTCCGGTCCCAGCGGTTGCCAACCACACAAAGCCGATCAGGTTCGTCGTGCTCAGCGAGTTGGGCAGCCCCTCGACGACCAGCACGATGGGGGCGAGTGCGGTTCCTCCAACGGTCAGCTGCCAGCCCGTGAAGGTGATGAGATCGACCGGCCGACCCCAGTATTTGGTCAGCACAACGCCAGTCGCCATCGACAACGTTCCCGCGACCGCAGCCCCGATCCCGATCGGATCAAGGGCGGCACTGGGGCCGAGCACCAGCATCCCAACCCCAACAACACCGCCCACGCCAGCAAGCGCCGTTCGCCGGGCAAAGGTTTCGCCAAGGAGCGCAGCAGCGATGACTGCCGCCACCAGAGGCTGAATCGCCCCTGCGGTGGCGGCAACACCACCCGGCAACCGGAACGCGGCCACGAAGAGCAGGGCAAAGAAGGCGCCAATGTTCAGCGTGCCGAGCACGGCAGCTCGCCACCACCAGATGCCTTGAGGAAGGGTTCGACGGACGAGAACAAACGCAAGACCAACCGGAAGGGCGCGAACGAGCGCCGCAAGCATGGGCCGCCCATCCGGAAGGAACTCCGTGGCCACGATGTAGGTGGTCCCCCACACCACGGGAGTCAGAGCGGTTTGAAGCGTGTTGCTAACCGAGCCGCGTGAACCGAGATCACCGCTCATCGTTGAAAGCCGCCGCGGCAAGTGAGATCTCTTGACATAAAGATAACTCTCGATTGAAACTCTCTTAATGTCAAGAGATACTGATGATGTGTCGAACAAACCTTCAGGCAAGAAAACGCGATCCTCAGATCACGTTGACGAGATTCTTCAGCAGTGGAGCCGAGAACGGCCAGACATCGACGTGTCTGGCATGGCAATCATCGGCCGCCTCACCCGCTTGGAACGAGTCATTCGATCGAGACTCGAGGCAGTGTTCGCCGAACACGATCTTGAGGCATGGGAGTTTGATGTGCTTGCCACCCTGATCCGTAACGGCGAACCACATCAGCTCACGCCGGGCGAGCTCCTCGACTCGATGATGATTACGTCGGGAGCCATGACCAACAGGATCGACCGGCTTGAGCGTCGAGGCTTTGTAAAGCGTCACAAGAACGAGAACGATGGCCGCCAGGTGCTCGTGACGCTCACAACAAAGGGCCGCAAGGTCGCCGACGCCGCACTGATCGACCACGCCGCAAACGAACTCCACATCGTCTCGTTGCTCAAGCCAACCCAACAGCAACAGCTGTCGGACCTCTTGCGGTCCTTGCAACAGGCGATCACCAACGAGTCGACCGACCCGAGCTGATCGAGCTGACCCGAAGTCGAACTTGGTGTTACTGAGCGGTGTAGCCACCATCGATGGAGAGATTGACACCGGTGAGATGACGGCTTGAATCGGACGCAAGGAAGAGAACAAGGTCTGCCACCTCGCTGGCATCAGGAATGCGCCCCTCGGGAATCGACGCCAGATTGCTCGCCCGCACATCATCGATCGTTCGTCCAGACGGATGGCCAGTGGCGAGCATGGGCGTCTCAACCGCGCCAGGACAGACGGCGTTGATTCGGATGCCTTCCGCTGCGTGGTCGAGCGCCATCGCTCGGGTGAGGTTGGAGACTGCCCCCTTCGAGGCGCAGTACGCAGCGAGCCCCGAGGCTCCAACGAGCCCACAGGTTGAGCTGATGTTGACGATCGAACCGCCACCGCTGTCGCGCAGCGCCGGGATCGCAGCTCGGCTCAGAAAGAACGGACCATCGACGTTGACGGCCATGACATGACGCCACTGCTCATCGTCTGTGCCGATGGCATCAGCTCGATGAACCACGCCGGCCGCGCTCACGACGATGTCGACTCGGCCGAATTCCTCGAGCGCCGAAGCCACCAGCAAGTCAGCCGTCGCCGACTCGGTGATGTTGCCAATCACGGGAACCGCCCGACCGCCCGCCGCCACGGCAGAATCGACGACAGCACGGGCGCGCGCCTCGTCTCGCCCACCGACCACGACACCGGCGCCAGACGCCGCCAGCCGAGCAACGACGGCGGCCCCCATGCCCGATGACCCACCAGACACGACGGCAACCCGACCACTCAGATCAACTTCGAGCTTGCTCATCTGACTCACCTCCGACGGGCGAGTATGGCACTGCTCGTGGGTACGTCAGGGAGTTTGCACGACGACGAACTGGTCGGCGGCGTCATCGATCGCAACGAGATAGTCGCCGTTCGTTGACCAACCGGCCCAGCGAGCCTCGAAGCCGATGCCAACCGTGTTGACGTCCGGTTCGGCGCCGAGTCCAACCAAGGTGAGCGTCGAAGGAGCGTGAGCCGAGGCCCGAGAGGTGATGGTTGAGAACCACGAACGCTCGGGAGCCACATGCATCGTCGCAACGTTCTCGGCCAAGTGGTCGATGCGAGTCCAGACCGGGTCGCGATCCGACGGAACGTTCAGATCGATCACCTCGACTTCTTGCGGGTCGCCGACTTCCCATCCCAGTTCACGAGTCCGAATTTTGAGTTCCGCACCCCGCACTTCGGCCCACACGTCACCGATCCCCCACGACGTCCAAGTGTGGCTCGCAATGCCATAGCGGTTCTCGTTCAGCAGGTTCTCAGTTCGCTGGCCGGTCTCAGTGTCGATCAACAGCTGCCCACACTGCGCTTCGGTGTTGTCAGCCGAGAAACCCATTCGGTTGCAGGCGAACCACGAGTCCAATCGAGTCTCGCTGATCAAGTCACCTGAGTCAGCCTCGTAGATTTCGAATTGACCAACCGCTTCGAACTCGCCTGGAGCCTCGTCATCAACGAGGCGGACAACAAAGACACCAACGAGTCGGCCGTCGGGCGAGAACGCAACGTTCGATGTCCGATTGACCCTGTCGCCCCGCACGAGCCACCGATCAACGGAACCCGACGCCGCATCAACCAAGGCAACGGCTCCCGTCTGCTCAGACGAGGGCCGCTGGCCAACGACGGCAACCACAAAACGCTCACCACCGTTGTCGACAGCAACATCGTCGACGCCTTCCACAACGATGTCGTCGTCGCCGAGGTCAATCGCCCCTCGGTGCGCGCACGCAATGTCGGAGGCTGACTCGCAGGCCCATGCGGCGGACGGCTGCGAGCGCACGACGGCCCAACCAACCGCGGCCGCTAGCAACACAACAGCAAATCCCAGGAGGCGCTTCACACGTACTACGACGCTGCAAACGCCCCGTCAGTTCGTAGAAAGACGGGTCGCGATCCCCCTGAAATAGAGGATGTACGCAGACCTATACGCGATAAGACCAGCGAACCATCAAGTGAGGCCACCTTCGAGTCGTAGTTCTTGTTACAAGCCCAGCGAGCCACGAAGGCCCGTAGGGACCAAACAACAAACACCCCGGAGAAATACAATGCTTCACTTCGAATTCCTCTCAGCATGGATGAAGGCCCAGGCCAAGACCGAGCGTGGCGCCAGCCTCGTCGAGTACGCCC
>CALLGK010000194.1 GCA_938009905.1 uncultured Acidimicrobiales bacterium
TTCTTCGTTCTGGAGGCCGTAGAGCACCAAAACGTACCCTCCAGCCTCCAGTTCGGAAGACGGGTCCGGTTCTGGAGGCCGTAGAGCACCGAAACGTACCCTCCAGCCTCCAGTTCGGATTTAGGCGGCGGGGCGGACGGCTTCGGCCGGGTCGAGGCGGCTTGCTCGCCATGCGGGGTAGAGGCCGGCGAAAGCGCCGAGACCGAAGGCCGCAGCGAGCCCGATCGAGAGCCAATACCAGGGGATGATGGCTTCGAAGTCCTTGTAGCGGGCGTAACCAAACACGATCGACACGCCGATGGCGACGCCGAGCAGGCCGCCCAGCAGCGAGAGCACGGTCGACTCGATGATGAACTGCGATGCGATGTGCTTGCGGGTCGCGCCCAGTGAGCGCCGCAAGCCGATCTCGCCCCGGCGTTCGATGACCGAGATCACCATGATGTTGGCGATGCCGATGCCGCCGACCGCCAGCACGATGAGCGCGAGGGCCTGGAGGATGCGAGCAAACGTCTCGTCAATCACTTCGCGAATCTCGAGAGCTTCCGTGGGCCGTGACACCGCCACTTCACCCGGTGCAGCTGGGTTGGCTTGCGCAGGAATGATGTCGCGCACCTCGTCGAGCTGTTCTGGCGGGACCTGTGCGTAGATCGCACTTGGATTGTCTGGCGTTTCAAAGAGCGTGTCGGCAACGCCCAGCCCGATGATGGCGGTGCGGTTGAGATCGGTATTGAGAATCTCGAACTCGTTGAGCACCCCGATGACGGCAAAGTCGGTTCCCGAGATGTTGATCGTCGGATGGCCGATGAGGTGGCGGATGCCGAGCCTGTCGGCCGCAAGTGATCCCAGGACGACAGACGGAACCTCGACCGAGGTTGTGTCGTGGAACCGCCCGAACGCAACCGAACCGTTCACCGGCTCAAGCAAGTCGAGATCGGCTGCAGTGAGCGCGCTGACAGTGACACCGCCCGTTTGCACCTCGGGCACGAGCTCGTTGCGTCTGGCTCGAGCATCGACGGGATAGAGGGCTGCCACGTACTCAAGCTCGTCGATGTGGGTCTCGAGCATGGCCGACGCGTAGGGGAGAAGCTCGGCTTCTTCGCCGACGCCTGTTCCGGGGGTGATGAACAGAAAGTCCGACCCGAGGGCATCGATCTCGGCTTTGGCATCGGCCTGGTTGGCTTCGGTGATGCCCTGGATGGCGATGAGTGATGCGATGCCGATCGAGATGCCGAGCGCGGTGAGTGCGGTTCGCAACTTGCGGCTCGTGAGGCCACGAACGGCCTGGCTGACGACGTCGACGATCCGCAGCTTGCTGCGAAGTTTCTTCACGTTGGGGCCGCTCACGAGGCGTCGTCCTCGTTGGTGTCCCCATCGGCCGCTTCCAACTCGGATTCGACAGGCTCGTCACCGAGATCGTCATCACCGGGATCGTGGTCAGCAGGATCGTGGTCAGCAGGATCGGCGCCATCGAGGATCTGACCGTCAAGGATCTCGACCACACGGGGCATCGAGCGAGCCAGATCTTGATCGTGAGTGATCATCACGATCGTGGAGCCCTGCTCGTTGAGCTCGAGGAACAACTCGACGATCTCGGCGGTGGTCTGCGAGTCGAGGTTGCCCGTTGGTTCGTCGGCCAGCACGATCGCAGGGTCGCCCAGAAGCGCTCGGGCAATCGCCACCCGCTGCCGCTCGCCACCCGACAACTTGCCTGGTTTCTGGTCGAGTCGATGGCCAAGACCGACCCGTTCGAGCGCTTCCCGGGCCGCTGCTTTGCGGGCTCGACCTTTCGTGCCGTGGTAGAGCAACCCCGTGGCTACGTTCTCCGTGGCGCTGAGGCCCGGAAGTAGGTGGAACTGCTGGAACACAAAGCCCAGACGGCGGCCCCGCACACCTGAGAGCGACGGATCCCGCAGTCCGTTCACGACCGAGCCGTCGATCAGCACCTCGCCAGATGTTGGCCGGTCGAGTGCGCCCATCATGTTGAGCAGCGTGCTCTTGCCAGAGCCGGAGGGTCCGACGATGGCCACGAGCTCGCCTTCGGAGATCGTCAGATCGATCTCTTTGAGCACCTCAATTGGTGGAGAGCCGGCGTACGACTTTGAGACGTCGCGAAGCTCGAGAACGGCGTTGCTCACGATCAACCAGCGCTCGCCATCACAACGGTGTCGCCTTCTTGAATGTCGCCGCTTACTTCGACAATGTCATCGACAAAGTCGCCAAGCTCGACGCCGATCAGCTGTGTCCCACCTTCGACGATGAGCTCAACCGCATGGCCGCCGCCCGACAGCGCCACCAGGGCTGGGACCGGCACGGTGAGCACACCGGCGGTGACCTCGTCAGTCACGATGATGTCGACCGGGGCAGCATCAAACGCATCGGGTGGTGGCCCGCCGGCGAAGTTCACGGTGACCTCGATGGTGGCGTCGCCAGACTCGCCCGTTTGCGGGTTCACAGTTCGCGTTGCCACCGCAGCGACGTCTGTGATCTCGCCGGGAACCACAGTGCCATCTGGCAGTTCGATGTCGACGGAGTCGCCAGCCGACACGAGTGAGCGGTCGTCTGCGTCGAGGTCGACGGTGATGCGCTGGTCGCTTTCGGTGATGCTCAACACGTTGACCTGAGGCGTGATCGACTGTCCGAGCTCGACGTGCACGGCGCCGATCCGCACCGGGGTGGGGGAGAAGACCACTCGCCCAAGTTCAAGCCGTCCGGTGTCCTCGACACCGAAGTCGATCTGCAGCTCTTCGATGACATCGCGGGTGATCGAGGAGAAGTCGTCATCCACCGTGAGATCAACATCCTCCGCGAACCCGAACTCCACGAGGTTGGCTTCGAGCTGCTCGACGTCTGGCCCGTCTTCCATGTTGATGTCGAAGCGTCGGTACTGCGGAATGTCGCCTTCAAAGAGCAGCACCGGTTCGTTGTCGACGTAGAACAGCGCCTCACCAAACTCGATCGTGTCGCCTTCCGTAGGTAAGGCCGTCACGATCCCTGTTGTGTTGGTTGGAAACGGACGTTCTTCGCCGTAGCCGAGGGTGCCCGCCAGCGTGGTGCTCTGGACAAGGTCTCGACGTGTGACGGTGGCCTTGTTGAGATCACTTGTGTCGCCCTCGATGACCGGGCTGATGGGCGTCCGCTCGATGGGTTCAGTGTCTTCCTGGGCCTCGTCGGCGGCATCATCGGTAGCTTCTGCTGCCGCCTCATCGCCAGCTGAGTCGTCGTCAGCAGAGTCGTCGTCGGATTCCGAGTCGTCTTCTGGGAGATCGAGGGCGCCCACCTCGGCCTGGCAGGCGGCGATGGCGTCCTGAATCTCGTCAGACTGCACGTCGAACTGCTGAAGGAGCTCTGGCCCGTAGCCGTTGCCGCCGTTGGCTGCGAAGTCGGGATCAGGCCAGTCTTCGAGGCCTCCTTCTCGCATACACGCCGCAAACTCGAGCACGAGAGCCTCTTGTTCTTGGAGCTCGTCATCGCTGGGTTGAGGAGCGAAGGTCTGGAGATCTTGCAGGCCCTCGCCACATGACTGGAGCGTCGGAATGGCGTTGGCGTCGGTCAGATTGACCCCTCGCTCAGACATCAAGGCAAGGAAGCGGCCCTGGCCACCGCCGCCCTCAGTGAAGTCTTCCAACACAAGGTCGGTGAAGTCCGGAAAGCCGTTGTCGCGCATGCACTGTGAGAACCCCAGCAGGGTCTCGGTTGCGTACACCCGGATCTCTTCTTCGCTCATCTCGCCGTCGCCGTCTGTGTCGACCTTCTCCTCAAGCGATCGATCGTCACCGTCTTCCTGGGCCAGGAAGATGCCGCCAGCCTGGGTTGTCTGCTCTGCTGATGAGTTGGCACACGAAGCGGCCACAAGGAGCAGTGCGGCGAACAGACACGCCGCCTTCGCAACGTCGTTCAAACGGGTCATGCGGTTGTCGCTCCTGAGTGGTGGGTGAGCCCGGCCATGCCGGAAACGCCGCCAACAATGAACTCGGCCATTGCTTTCGCAAGGTGGTCTCGTTCCAGCTTTCGTTGGCGTTTGGGGAGATCGAGGTAGTCGGCGATGGCTGCGCTCATGAAGCCGGTGACGAGTTGTGCGACGCGGTCAGTGTCGAAGTCCTCTGAGATCCACGAGCCGCCGCTGGCCAGTCGATCAGCAAGCGGGGCGTAGCTTTGCCGCCGAGCTTCGGCGACGAGTTGGCGCACCCGTTTGTCAGCGTTGGTCCGTTCCCGTTGGTGAATTCGAAAGAAATCTTCGCCTGCCTCGACCACTTCGAGCCACATCGCCATGCGTTCTCGTACGCGTTCCACTGGAGGGGCATCAGGAGGGGTCGCCACCGAGTGTTCAACCATGACGCGGCCCTTGGCAACGCCGTCGGTCAGCACGGCGAGCAGGAGGTCGGTCTTGTCTTTGAACTGGTGGTAAAAGCTGCCGGTCGATACGCCGGCTGGCTCGAGGACGTCTCGCTGGAGGCTCACGCGATCGTGGCCTTTGGCGGCAAAGGCGATGCGCCCTTGTCGAATCAGTCGCTCTCGCGTCTGCGCTGCCGTGCTCATCGGTCAACCTCCCCGCCGGGAAGTTAGCTCAATTAGAGAACTGTGTCTAGAGATAGGTTTCTAATGTTGACCGAGCGCGCCGAACTGGAGGCCGTAGGGCACGTTTGGGTGCTCTACAGCCTCCAGAACGGGAATTTCTACGGCCTCAAGAACGGGTTGTTAGTCGGCGAAGAGGTAGGGCTCGAGTGTTTCTTGAGCCCGCTTGCGCCACTTATGCCACTGGCCGCCGCCGTAGTAGGCGAGGCTGCCGGGCTTCGCTTGGCCTTCGCCGTTGTAGTAGCTGATGCAGTCGCGCAGGGGAGCGGTGGCGATGTCGGCTTCGGCGCAATGCTCGACGTAGGCCTCTTCGTCGCTCTCCTGCACGTCGACAACGGCATGGCCCTCGTCGCGCATGTGACTAAGCATCCACGTGATGTAGCGGGAATGCTGCTCGATCGCATCGGTGAAGTTGAAGCTGCCGCCCCCACCCTGCGGACCCGTCATGATGTAGAGGTTCGGGAACCCTCGGCTGTGCACACCGAGGAACGTCTTGGTTCCTTCTTCTGTCCATTTGTCGCTCAGCGTTCGCCCTTCACGGCCCTCGACCATGTTGAACGTCGAAGTCGCCATCCACTGGAAGCCGGTCGCATACACGAGCACGTCGAGCGGATACTCAACGCCGTCGTGCACCACGCCCCGCTCATTGATCTCTTGCACCCCGAGCGGTGCGCAGTCGACGAGCGTCACGTGGTCGAGGTTGAACGTCGGCAGATACTCGTCGTGGAAGGCCGGACGCTTGCAGCCATACGGGTAGTACGGCATGAGCGCTTGGGCGACGGCCTCGTCGTCGACACTGTCGGCAACTCGGTTGCGGATCTGCTCCATGATTCGGAAGTTGGAGTCGAGCTGGCGCTGTAGATACTGCTCCGGTGTGAGCTTCTCGGTGTGGGTCTTGCGCTCTCGGAAGTCGTCGACCTTTCCGTCGAGGTAGTCCTCGTTGCCTTGGATGGCCGCTCGGCCGGCGGAGATGCGAGAGAAACGCCGACGGCGCTCCTTCGCCCAGCCCGGCTGGCTCTTCCATTCTTCAATCTGCTCAGGGCTCGTTGCCTTCTGGTCTCGCACGTCGATCGACGACGGTGTGCGCTGGAACACAAAGAGCTCGCCAGCCACCTTCGCCAGCTCGGGCACGCACTGCACCGCTGTGGCTCCGGTGCCGATGATGCCGACCCGCTTGCCGGTGAGATCAATGTCGTAACGCCAGCGCGACGTATGGAACGTCTCGCCTGCAAAGGTCTCCATACCGTCGATACGGGCCAGCCGAGGGCTGGTCAGAATGCCATTGGCCAGTACCACGTGGCGAGCCCGCATCGCATCACCTCGGTCGGTGAAGACCGTCCAGCGTTGAGCCTCTTCATCCCACGACGTGCGCTCGACGGTGGTG
>CALLGK010000195.1 GCA_938009905.1 uncultured Acidimicrobiales bacterium
GCTGCGGCTGGAAGGCGTGGGCGGCGGGCCGGTTTCGTTCTCGGTGCCGACGGGCAACTTCGGCAACGTGCTTGCCGGTTGGTATGCGAAGCGCATGGGTGCCCCGATCGATCAGCTGATCGTTGCGAGCAATCGCAACGACGTGCTCACTCGCTTCTTCGAGACAGGGTCGCTGTCGGCCAAGGGTGTTGAGCCGTCGCTGAGCCCGAGCATGGACATTCAAGTGTCGTCAAACTTTGAGCGAGCGCTGTGGGAATCGAGCGAGCGCGATGGAGCGGCGATCACCTCGCTCCTGCACGAGTTCCGTCGTGATGGTGAGGCCGCCGTTGATCCTGCGTGGGTCGAGCGTTTGGGGGCCGAGTTCGACGCTGGTCGACTCGACGACGATGGCACGCTGGCCGAGATCGCTCGGGTGAAAGAAGAGTCTGGCGTCGTGATCGATCCGCACACGGCGGTCGGCGTCCACGTTGGCTGTCGGTTGCGACGGGATCCAGACGTTCCGCTGGTGACGCTGTCGACGGCCGACCCAGCCAAGTTCCCAGACGCGGTTGAGAAGGCGATAGGGGAGCGGCCACCGCTTCCCGACTTCCTCTCGGAGCTGCACGATCGCACCGAGCACTACGTCACGGCCGACAACGCCCTCGACGCTGTTGCCGCCCAACTCCGCTCCTTCTAGGGCTCTCGGTTTCCCCCGTTCTGGCTTTTCCCGTTCTGGAGGCCATAGAGCACCAAAACGTGCCCTCCGGCCTCCAGAAACAGGAGAGGGCTGCGATTTGGAGGCTGTAGAGCACGAAAACGTGGTCTACGGCCTCCAGTTTGGGAAGGGCCAAGAAGTGGGGGAGTTGAGGTGGGAAAACGGGCTGGGGCGGGATTGCTGCTACCGTGATCAGCCGAGATCCGCTTCGGCCCGAGAATGTGACGGCCGCCGGATCACTTGTCACAACCACTCGGTCGTGACGCCCCGTCGAATTCACCACGTGGTGAGCCTCGAACGTGTGCGCCCTGTCCGAGATCACCCCAGGCCCCGCCCCGTGGGCCGCGTACCCCAGGAGGGTCCGTGAGCGATCAAGCAACCGTCGAACGCGCTGATCTGCAGAAGAAAGACAAAAGCGAGCTCCAGACCATCGTCGGAGCTCTCGGTGGCAAGGCCACCAGCCGAGCCAAGAAGAGCGACCTGATCGATCAGATCCTCGTGCTCTCCGGCGTGATCACCGAAGCCGACCTTGCCGGTGGAGATGCCGAGGCTGACGCTGGCGACGCACCGGCCGCGGCCAGCGATGCTGCCCCCAGCGACGATGCCGCCGAATCAGACGAGTCAGCCGGCTCCGACGAGGCCGACGACAGCGACGCCGTCGACAGCGATGCCTCAGACGACGATGCCGCTGACGACGACAGCGATGACGACGCCTCAGACGACGATGCCGCGGCTGAAGATGCCTCGGACGACGACAGCGCTGGCGACAACTCGGGCGGGGGCGGCGCAAGCTCACGCTCTAGCCGCAACCGAGGCCGGCGCCGTCGCGGCGGCAATGCCGAGCCACCAGCCGAGTGGGAGACCGAACTCGAGGGCGACTCTGGCAACAAGGGTGGCCGCTCAAAGAACGACAACGACCGTGGATCAGACAACCGGCGCGGCAACAAGAGCGACAACAGATCTGACAACAAGCAAGACAACAACAGGTCTGACAACAACAACCGGTCGGACAAGAACGACAACCGCGGCGGATCAAACGATCAGGGCGGCGACGACGAAATCGAGCCGGGCAACCGGCGCCGCCGCCGTCGGGGTCGCAGCCGCGATCGTGACGACGCCCCAGCCGCACTCGAAGCCGCACCGGTCTCGGGTTACCTCGATCTTCGTGACGATGGCTACGGCTTCCTCCGTGTCGCCGGCTGGATGCAGACCAAAGACGACGTCTACGTCTCGGTCAAGATGGTTCGCCAGAACGGTCTCCGGAAGGGCGACCTCGTCGTCGGTACGGCTCGTCCGGCATCGCGGAACGAGAAGAACCCGGCTATGGACACCATTGAGACCATCAATGACATGACGCCGGAAGAGGCTCGTCAGCGTCCGCTGTTCGAAGAACTCACGCCCCTCTTCCCAGACGAGCGCCTCCAGCTCGAACTCACCCGTGAGCCTCTGCAGATGACGCCCCGCATCGTCGACCTCGTGTCGCCGATCGGCAAGGGTCAGCGCGGTCTGATCGTGTCGCCGCCCAAGGCGGGCAAGACCACAATCATGAAAGACATCGCAAAGTCGATCGAGAAGAACAATCCCGAGGTGCATCTCGTGGTGTTGCTCATCGACGAGCGACCAGAAGAAGTCACCGACATGGAGCGCTCACTCGAGCACGGTGAAGTGGCCGCATCCACGTTCGATCGTCCGCCAGAAGAGCACTGTGCTCTTGCCGAGCTCACCATCGAACGAGCCAAGCGCATGGTTGAAGCTGGCGAAGATGTCGTCATCATCCTCGATGGCATCACCCGCCTGGCTCGGGCCTACAACATGGGCGGCCCAACCAGCGGCCGTCTCATGAGCGGCGGTCTCGACACCGCTGCGATCTACCCGCCGAAGCGATTCTTTGGCGCCGCCCGCAACCTCGAAGAGGGCGGCTCGCTCACCATCCTGGCCACCGCATTGGTCGAGACCGGGTCTCGCATGGACGAAGTGATCTTCGAAGAGTTCAAGGGCACCGGCAACATGGAGCTTCGTCTCGATCGTCGCCTGGCCGAGAAGCGCATCTTCCCCGCCATCGACATCGACGGCAGCTCGACTCGTCGCGATGAGCTCCTCCAAACCAAGGCCGAAAAAAACCAGGGCGCCAAGCTGCGTCGAGTGCTCTCCGGCATGGCCGAATCAGACGAAGGGTCCGGGGCTGCTGGCCTCGAGTTGCTCACCGAGCGACTGAAGACCTTCAAAACCAACGAAGCGTTCCTGGCCGAACTGGCCAAGAACGGTTGACGACAGGCTCCCGGGCAATTTCATCCCGGGGGTTTCAGGACCGCGAACCCCACGCCAGAATGGTGCAGCTATGAAGCCGGACATCCACCCCAACTACCGACCGGTGGTCTTTCAAGATCAGTCGGCCGATTTCTCGTTCATGACCAAGTCAACGGTCGAGACCGAGGAGACCATCGAGTGGGAAGATGGCAACACCTACCCGCTCTACAAGGTTGAGATCTCCTCAGCCAGCCACCCCTTCTTCACCGGCACGATGCGCATCGTCGACACCGCCGGTCGTGTTGAGCGGTTCGAGCGTCGTTTCGGTGCTCGCAAGCGCAAGAAGGGCGGCGACGCCCCGGCTCCCGAGGCCGCAGCGGAAGCTCCTGCCGAAGAGGTCGTAGAAGAGGCAGTTGCTGAGGCTCCTGCCGCCGAAGCACCTGCAGCTGAAGCCCCTGTCGAAGAGGCAGCCGCTGAAGCTCCTGCCGAGGCCGCTGCTGACGATGCTCCTGCCGAGGACGCCAGCTGACCGCTCCGGCTCTGCTCCAGGCCAAGCTGAAAGGCCTGGTCCGGTCACTGACCGACGCGGAGATTGAACTTCACGATGCCCCCGGTGCCCCCGGGGGCATCGTCGCGTCCGGTCCTCACGAGGGCCGAGCGTTCTTGCTTGCCCCCGACGGGGATGCCGAGCGCGCCGTTGGGCCAGCACTGCTCTGGGCCGATCGCATTGGACATCGCGTCGAGATCCTCGTCGACCCGCCAGTCGTTAGCGACGTGGCTCGCCGGTCAGCGCCGTTTGCCGATCAGCTCGGCGTGTGGGCCATCGACGGCACGACGCTGAGACCCGCCGAGCCTGGCGCCGCAACGCAACCACCTGTGCTGCCTGATGACGAGCTTGCCTTTGTGAGCGTGATCGAAGAAGGCGGCGGGCGTCCCGTCGATGACCACGGTCGCCTTGTTGCCGAATTCGCTGGCCTTGAAGTGGCCCGAGTTACGAGAAACCTCGAAGACGAGCCCCAGCTCGAGGTTGGTGTCGGCCAAGCCGATCGCGAGCTGCAACACCTGGTGCACGGCCAGCTCGGCCGCCCCGAGGCGCTGGCTCGAGCCATCGAACTGGTGGCGGAACACCGCACCCCTGGTGCGCCCATGCATCCACTCAATCGGTTGGCTCGCGAGCGCTGGCTTCGCTCCACCGTCTTGGCCGATCCCGCCCTGCTCGACCTGTCGTCGTTCGACACGCTGCCCCCACTGCGGCCTCGTTCAACCGTGCTTGGCACCGTTCCGATCGCCGGCATCGGCCAGCACCAAAGCGGACAACCGGTGATCGTGGTGTGCTTTGTCGGCATCGATACCGACCTCGTCGTTGAGGCCGTCGACTACCGCACGAGGCATCTCGATGCAGGTGGCCCACCCGCCGATCTCGTTGTTGTCGTGCCAGAGCGCGACCACCACGCGCTTCTTGATCGTCAAGCCGCATCGGTCGACGACATCACCATTACGAGCCTGCCAACTCCCTGGTCGGCCGCCGCCGACTCGTCCTCCGCCTGAACTTGCGTGCACGGCAACAGCTAGAGACGTTGCCGCACCTGCAAGTTCGGGGAAGCCTCGAAGTTGCGGGTCTGCGGCCGTGTGGGGACGGTGGGGTGCACGCAGGTTCGCGAAGGGTCCGAGTAGCCAGGCCGGTCAAGTACGCTCGCCCTGATGTTGGAACGGCTGAGCTCACTCGAGAACGAGCATGCAGATCTTGAAGCTCGGCTCGCCGACCCAGAACTCGTAGCCGACAACGCTCGGTACGTGAAGGCGATGCGTCGATATAGCGAACTGAGCGAGGTGGTTGGTGTTGGTCGCAAACTGCGCACCCGTCAAGACGACCTTGAAGCGGCCCGCATGCTGGTGACAGAAGCCGATCCTGGTGATCGCGATGAGTGGCGGGCAGAAGCAGCCGAAGCAGAGGCCGACGTGGCCGAGCTCGAGGCGCAGTTCCGTGTTCTGCTTCTTCCGAAAGATCCCAACGACGGCCGCAACGTGATCGTCGAAATTCGCGGCGCCGAGGGTGGCGAAGAAGCCAACCTGTTCGCTCGCGACCTCTACGAGATGTACCAGGGCTACGCCTCACGCCACGGCTGGACCACCGAAACGCTCGGCTCTCACGTGTCAGACCTCGGTGGGTTCAGCGATGTGACGTTCACGGTGAAGGGTCCAGACGTGTGGACTCGCATGAAGTTCGAAGCTGGTCCTCATCGAGTCCAGCGAGTGCCGGTGACCGAGTCTCAGGGCCGCGTTCACACTTCATCTGCCACCGTTTCGGTGTTGCCAGAGGCAGAAGAGGTCGACCTCGAGATCGACCACAACGACCTGCAGATCGACACATTCCGATCGTCTGGCGCCGGTGGTCAGCACGTCAACACGACCGACTCGGCGGTCCGCATCACCCACATCCCAACTGGCGTGATGGTGTCGATGCAGGACGAAAAGAGTCAGCTGCAAAACCGCAACCGGGCCATGGTGGTCTTGCGCTCGCGCCTGCTCAAGGCTGAACAAGACCGAGTGGCCGCCGAGGCGTCTGCCACCCGCAAAGACCAGGTTGGCAGCGGTGGTCGATCCGAGAAGATCCGCACCTACAACTTCAAAGAGAACCGGGTCACCGACCACCGCATCGGCCTCACGATCTACAAGCTCGAACGCGTCCTGGCCGGCGAGCTCGACGAAGTGAGCGATGCGCTTGTGACCGACGAGCGAACCCGCCAACTGCAGGGCGACGCCGACGGCGACGACTGACGGCAAGAACCAACGGCGACGACTGGCCATGGCCTCAGACGAACTGCATGCGAACGGTGACGCAGCCGCCGACGGCACGGTCTCGTGGGGCGAACTGCTGGCCGAGACCGAGACCCGACTTACGCAGGGTGCGATCGACGATGCCTCGGTGAGCGCGAGGCGCATCGTTGAGGAAGCCTCTGGCTTCGAGGACGCAGAGCTCAATTCCGGGCTGCACGAACCTGCGACCGTGCGGGGCGTCGCGAAGCTCGACGCGATGGTGGCCAGGCGCCTCACGGGCGAACCGTTGCAATACGTGCTTGGCCGATGGGCGTTTCGCACGCTCGACCTGATGGTCGACAAGCGGGTGCTGATTCCGCGGCCTGAAACCGAAGAGGTCGCAGGCTGGGCCCTCGACGAGCTCAGCGACGTCCGCTCTGGCCCCGCCATCGCTGTCGATCTCGGAACGGGGAGCGGGGCCATCGGACTGTCGATTCTTGCCGAGGCCCCTGATGTCGATGTGTGGCTTACCGACGTATCTACCGATGCGCTCGCCGTCGCCCGGGCCAACCTCGTGGGTCTCAGCCTCAGCGCTGCGAGAGGGCGCGTTGCCCACGGAAGCTGGTTCGACGCCCTGCCAGACGAGCTTGCCGGCACGATCGATCTTGTGGTGTCGAACCCGCCCTATGTGCCGGACAGCGCAGAGCTAGACGCAACGGTTGCCGACTGGGAACCGCCGTCAGCCCTCTTTGCCGGACCGGATGGTCGAGACGACCTCGACGCGCTGGCCGCCCAGGTCACGAGGTGGCTGAAGCCCGGTGGAGCGTTCGTCGTGGAGCTCTCCCCGGAACAAGCGGAGGGATTCGCCGCGCACCTTGAACCGGCCTTCGACAACGTCAGAATTCGCCATGACCTCTCCGGTCGAGCTCGAGCCGTCGTGGCCCGCGCTCCGCTGGCCTCATCCGGTTGACGGTTGTCACGTCGTTGGGGACGTTCGCCTTCTGTCCGTTAGTGTCTGAACCCGAGAGAGGTGCGCCGTCAGGCGCACCAACCAATGTGATGGTTTCAATTTGTTTCGCCGACGCAGGAGGCGAACCAACGACCCGTGGAACTGTCCGCGTGGCTCGTAAGGGGGAAGTGATGTTCGGACGTAACAACAAGCTCGACACAGGGTGGCTCTCAGGAGTCACATTCTTCGAGGGGTTCTCAGACGATGAACTCGCCGAAGTGGTCGATCTCGGTCAACGAGTCGAGGCCGAGCCAGGAGCCGAGCTGACCGACCAGGGCCGCTACGGCGACGTCTGCTACGTGGTCGTTGAAGGCCGAGCTCTGGTGCTTATGAATGGCGAGTACGTCACGTCTGTGGGCGCCGGCACGATGGTTGGCGAGATGGCCATCATCGAGCATCGTCCTCGCAACGCAACGGTCGTCGCCGAGTCAGACATGGTGCTCGTGTCGTTCGGTAC
>CALLGK010000196.1 GCA_938009905.1 uncultured Acidimicrobiales bacterium
GGGCATCGAGTTTCGCTAGCCCGCAAGCCTGCCTCGTTGGGGCTCAGCGCAGTGCGTCTGCGATGAGGTTTGCGTTTACCTCGAGGAACGTGAGATAGGTGTCTGCATCGCTGCCGGGTTCACCGAGTGATCCGGTGAAAACGGTGACGAGCTCGATGTTGTCGAGTCGTTCCGCCAACCGCTCGGCGTCATCAGATGCCCGCTGCGACTCAGCGAAGATCGCCGCAACGCCTCGCTCTTCTGCGACAACCGCCAGCGCCTCGAGCTGCCCCGGATTACTCTCAGCCAGTCCTGATGCCGCCGGGCTCACCGTGCCGACCACCTCGAACCCGTAGCGATCAGCGAAGTATCCGAGCGAATCGTGGCTGGTTACGAGGAGGCGACGATCGGCCGGGATCCCATCAACAAGCTCGACCACCGCAGCATCGGCATCTTCAAGTTGCTGCTGGTAGTCAGCGACGCAGGCGTCGATGGCGTCTCGGTCGAGGCCGGCGTCGTCCACGAGGGCATCGGCGAGCGGTGGCAGCAGCTCTGACACAAGCAGCGGATCGAACCAAAGATGGGGATCAACCCCGCCGTGATGGTGGGCGTCTTCATCATCGCCATGCTCATCATCGCCATGCTCATCATCGCGGTGATCTCCCAGGTAGAACACAGGCACACCATCAGACTCAACCGCTTCGAGCGTGTCTTCGAGCAGCTCTTCAAGTCCGAGCCCATTGGCAACCACAAGGCTTGCAGCATCGAGATCAGCACGGTCCGCCAACGATGGTTCAAACCCGTGAGGGTCGGCGCCAACCGGCAAGAGCGTCACGATGTTTGCCGAACCATCACACACGACGTTGTCAACAACGTCGGCCCAAATATTCGTTGTCACAACAACCGTCGGCCCGCTGCCAGCCGATGATTCGGCGGCCTCCGAGCCGCACGAGGCCAGAAGCCCAGCAGACACAATCGCTGCAACAGTTCGTCGTTGTACTCCCACGTTCGTCACCATAATGGGAATGGTTCTCAAACCCACAATCACGACGATTGGCCGGCCAAGAACCGCACGATCCCTCTCGCTCCGAGGTCGCCCGTCACCGAGCGCGCATCCACAACGAGTCCATTCGACGAATCCGCATTCACAACATCGCCAAGGTGGCGTACATGCGGAGGTAGAGACATGGAATCGGTGAAGGCAGTTCGAAAGACCAGGCGAGCGATGGGAATGCTGCTCGTCGTCTTGATGGCCGTGTTTGGTCTCGCTGGCCCGGCCTCAGCGCAAGACGATGCACGCATTCACTTGATCCACGGCATTCCCGACACCGATGTCGACGTCGTAGCGGGCGGCGAAGTGGTCTTCGCAAACTTTGCCTTCGGTGACACGCAGGACCTCACGGGCCTCGCCGGTGAAACCCTCTCGGGCCTCGAGGTTCGGCTTGCGGGAACCGACACCGTGGCCATCGACGGCGGCGACCTCGAGCTTCCGACGTCCGGCAACATCACCGCCATTGCCCACCTCGATGCCGACGGCAACCCGACCCTGAGCATCTTCAGCAACGACACGTCAACCATTGCCGCTGGCGAAGGTCGCTTGATCGTCCGCCACACCGCTGCTGCACCCAACGTTGACATCCTCGCCAACGGTGAGGTGGCGTTCGCCGACGTGCCAAACGGCGCAGAGGGCAGTGCCGACCTCGCCATCGGCACCATCACCGCCGAGGTTGTTCCCGCCGGCGCAACTGAACCTGTGGTGATCGGCCCCGCTGATCTTCCCATCGTCGATGGCTCAGCCTTGATTGTGTACGCCGTTGGCAGCCTCGACGGCGAGTCGTTGTCGGTCCTCACCGAAACCATCGATGGTCTCGGCACCGCTCCATCCCGAGTTGAGACCGGCAACTCCCCTGTCCCGAGTGGCCAGTCCTCAACGGCAGCCGTCGTTGCTCTCGTCGGCCTCCTTGGTGTAACGGCACTGCTTGGTAAGCGAGCCGTCGCCCTTGCCCCAGCGAATCACCGCTGAACATGGCCCCACGCTGGCGTCGACGCCAACGTCTCCGTCTCCCCGTTTTGCTCGTCGCGCTGCTCGTCGGCGCGGCGAGCTGCGGGAGTGTCTCACAGACCGATCAGCAGAGCGGTGGGGACACACGCTCGCCGGGAACGACGCTGGCATCTGACGGGTTACAAGAACGTGCTAGTGCTGCCGACAGCGGTGATGGTCCCGCTGACGGCAGCGCTGGCGCAAGTCTCGAACAGAGCAGCGATGCCGACGGAGACACAAACGCCGACGGGCTGAGTGTTGCCCTGCCGACGAGCCCCTTGGCCGATCGGGTTGAGCAGCTCCCAACAGCGCTCGACATCCCCGAAGGCTCGACTGGCCCAACCCCCACGTCGATGACCTTCGAAGCAATCGGCGTGGCTGAGGCCCCGATCACCCCAGTGGGGGTCGAAGCGAACGGCGAGATGGAGATTCCCGGCGCCACCACCATCGGTTGGTACGAGTTTGGCCCCCGACCCGGCGAGGACGGGTCCGCGGTGCTGGCCGCACACATCGCATTCGACAACGAGCGAGGTGTCTTCCGCTTCCTCGATGACTCAGTCGTTGGCGACACATTCGAGCTCACCTTCGACGACGGCAGCACGGTCTCGTACCAGCTCGTTGAGCGAGCGCAATACGACAAAGACGAGCTGCCGTTTGACCGGGTGTTCGCAAAGGACGGCCCGCCGGTGATCACACTGATCAGTTGCGGCGGCACGTTTCAACAGTCGATCTCGTCGTACGAAGACAACATCGTGGCGTATGCCATTCCGCTCAGCTAGCGACGGGTCGCCGTAGGGTTGCGTGATGATCACCCAACTTCGCCGATACGAGATCGAGCCGGGCAAGCTCAACGAGTTCGTTGAGTGGTTTCCAGCACTCCTTGCGCCGCGGGCTCAGTACGGACTGACACTCGACTGGGCATACGCCGACCACGAGAACAGCGAGTTCGTGTGGTCAACCAGCTACGACGGCGACCTTGATGCGTTCAAGGCCGCGGTGACGACCTACGAGGCAAGCGATGAGCGGAAGGCAGCGTACGGCGGCTACAAGCCTCCGGTCACAAAGCTCAACGTGTCGATCGTCGAGGTTCTCAACCTCGGCTAGTAGCGCTGCTGCATCCACGATGCGTCCGCTCAGTAC
>CALLGK010000197.1 GCA_938009905.1 uncultured Acidimicrobiales bacterium
ATCGTGCTCGACGGCAAACGCCATCTCGTCAGAACCCTGCCTGATTTCCGCCACCACGAGGGCGAAAATATCTGCAGACAAGACTCGAGTGAGGGACCCTCCAGCCTGCTCAACAAGCTGGGCCAGGCGGGCAGTGACGTCTACGTCGGGCGACACCCAAAGCCGCTGATGAGCAAGCAAACGCGACCCTGCCGCGACTGCATTGTTCTCATTGCTTGCGCCACCCACGCACCAGAGGGTAACGAAAGACCGTCTTGTGGCCTATCCAGCGAATTACCTGCCGGAAATGGCGGATCCGCAACTGGGTTTGCCTGGCGGCACGCACTGGGTTTCAATCGGGGCACAAGCCAACGGAGCTCCGAGGTAGGAATGACTCAAATCAACGACGTGACGCAACTCGACATCGACGGAGACGTCGCCGTCATCACGCTCGACTCGCCCCCAGTGAACGCACTGAGCCACAACGTTCGCGACGGACTCTTCGACGGCTTCACCGCTGCCTTTGCCTCCGATGCCACCGCGATCGTGCTTATTTGTGCTGGTCGGACCTTTATTGCCGGTGCCGACATCAGTGAATTCGGTGGTGAGCGCAAAGGAAAGGACCTTGGACAGGTTCAAGCCCTCATGGAGAGCTCTGAGGTACCGGTGGTGGCCGCCATCCATGGCACCGCCCTTGGTGGTGGCCTCGAAGTAGCTCTGTGTGCCCACTATCGAATCGCTGTGCCAAGCGCCAAGTGTGGTCTTCCTGAGGTGCATCTCGGTCTGCTGCCGGGCGCCGGCGGCACCCAGCGCCTCCCCCGCATTGTGGGCCCTCAAAAGGCCCTCGAGTTCATGACCTCTGGCGCACACCTGCCAGCTCCGCAGTGTCACGAGATGGGCTTGGTCGATGAGCTTGCAGCCGAAGGCAACCTGCTCGAAGACGCCAAGGCCATGGCCAGGCGGCTTGTCGAAGAGGGCAAGCCGCTGAAGAAGATCAGCGACTCAGACGACAAGGTCGCCCCCGCCCGCGACACGCCCGAGATCTTCGCCGAGTTCCGCTCGTCGAAGGCCGCTCGCAAGTTCCGAGGCTTCAAGGCTCCAGAGAACATCATCCAGTGCGTCGAAGCCGCGGTGAACCTGCCCTTCGCCGAGGGCATCGCCAAAGAACGAGAGCTGTTCACCGAGTTGGTCACCAGCCCAGAGTCGGCGGCCCAGCGCTACGTCTTCTTTGCCGAGCGCCAGGTCTGGAAGGTCCCAGACGTTCCACGCGACACCGCCGAGATTCCGGTCGAGACCGTCGGCATCATCGGCGCCGGCACCATGGGTGGCGGCATCGCGATGAACTTCGCCAACGCGGGTATCGCCGTGAAGATCGTCGAGACCAACCAGGAGGCGCTCGACCGTGGCCTTGGCGTGGTGCGAGCCAACTACGAGCGCAGCTCGCGCAACGGACGCTTCTCGATGGACGAGGTAGAGCGACGCATGGGCCTCATCACGTCGTCGCTCGAACTCGAATCACTCGCCGACGTCGACATGGTGATCGAAGCCGTGTTCGAGAACATGGACGTGAAGAAAGAGATCTTCGGCAAGCTCGACGAGATCTGTAAGCCAGGTGCCGTTCTGGCCACTAACACCAGCGCACTCAACATCGACGAGATCGCGTCGGCCACCACTCGGCCAGAGTCGGTCATCGGCATGCACTTCTTCTCACCGGCAAACGTGATGAAGTGCCTCGAAGTCGTGCGGGCTGACCACACCTCGCTCGAGGTGATCAACACCGCCATGAAGATTGGCAAGAAGATCGGCAAGATCGGCGCCCTCGTTGGCGTCTGCCCGGGCTTCGTTGGCAACCGCATGCTGTATGCCCGCCGCATCGAGGCCATGGCAATGCTCGACGAAGGCGCCATGCCATGGGACGTCGACAAGGCGCTCTACGACTTCGGCTTTGCCATGGGTCCGTTCCAAATGAGCGACCTAGCCGGCCTCGACATCGGCTGGTCGAAGGAGACCTCTACCGGCTCGACCATTCGCGAGCGCCTCTGCGAACTCGACCGCCGAGGTCAGAAGAACGGCAAGGGCTACTACGACTACGACGAGAACCGAGTGGGCTCACCGTCGCCGGTCACCGAAGAGATCGTAAAGGAATTTGCGGCCAAGGCTGGCAAGGAGCCTCGCACCTTCACCTCCGACGAGATCGTCGAGCGGCTTGTGCTGCCGATGATCAACGAGGGGGCCAAGATCCTCGAAGAGCACAAGGCCATCCGGGCTTCAGACATCGACATGATCTGGATCCACGGCTACAACTGGCCCGCCTATCGCGGCGGTCCGATGTTCTACGGCGATCAACTCGGTCTCGACAACGTGCTGGCTCGCTTGAAGGAACTGCAAGCTGAGGCTGGCGACAAATGGAAGCCAGCAGCGCTGCTCGAACAGCTGGTGGCCGAGGGCAAGACCTTCGCCCAGCTTGAGGCGTCGCCCATCAAGGTCCCCTCCAACTAACGGATTGGTTGTGGCTGTGTCGTCGCCCCGCTTCGAGGTCAGGCCGTTGTCGGCCGCGATCGGAGCGGAGCTCATCGGCCTTGATCTCACCCAACCACTCACCGACGACGACATTCGAGATGTTCGAGCCGCCTGGCTTGAGCATCTCGTTGTCGTTTTTCGCGATCAGGGGCTGACGTCAGAGCAGTATCTGGCCTTTGCTCGACGGCTGGGCGAGCCCGGCCACTATCCGTTTGTTGCCGGCCTCAACGAGCACCCCGAAATCATCGCAGTTGAAAAGCTGCCAGGTGAGCGCAACAACTTTGGCGGCATCTGGCACACCGACACGGCGTACCTGCCGCAACCACCATCGGCCTCGATGCTGCTCGCACGGGTGGTGCCGCCCGAGGGCGGCGACACCGAGTTCGCCAACATGTACGAGGCATACGAGACCTTGTCGCCCGAGCTCAAGGCCACGCTCGAACCGTTGCAGGCTCGGCAGTGCTCAGCGCTGGCCGACGTGTCGCGCACCCGCTCAGACCGGGTGGCCCACGAAGCACCGAAAAAGCAGAGCTTCGAGGCAACGCACCCGGTGGTGCGTACGCATCCCGAAACCGGACGCAAGAGCCTCTACGTGAACGTGGCACACACCAGTCACTTCGAGGGCCAGACGCAAGAAGAGAGCAAGCCCGTGCTGCAGGAGCTATTTGCCCATCAGGTGCAACCGCAGTTCACCTGTCGGCTGCGCTGGGAGGTCGGCACCCTCGCCATCTGGGACAACCGCTGCACCCTGCACAATCCCATCAACGACTACCACGGCCATCACCGCCTCATGCACCGCATCACGCTGAACGGCGACACCCCCACGTAACTCCCTCCCCGAACGGATTAGAGCGATTCGAGGAAGCGAATGAGGGCGGCTCGGTCTTCGGCGGGGGCAAGTCGGAAGGCTTCTTTCGCGCCTTCGGCTTCGCCTCCGTGCCACAGAATGGCCTCGGCGATCGTGCGGGCCCGACCGTCGTGCAGCAGGTTGAACCGACCTTGGTTGTCGACCGGTTCGATGCCGTGCTCTGCCGGTGCATTATCGAGCACCTCGCCCGTGAGCCCGAGCCCCCACAGCGGTGGCGTACGCCATTCGGCCGGACCGGCATCGAACTCGGCCCGGCCGTCCGCCAGGTCGATCCCCATGTCGTGCAAGAGGAGGTCGGTGTAGGGGAAGATCTCTTGCGCCGTGAGCACGCCAACTTCGGTTTGACCCGTGGTGTGTGACGGCGTGTGGCACGACGCGCACCCCATGCTGTCGAACAGCTCAGCGCCTCGGATCACCTGCTCGTCGTCGGTGTCTCGCATGGCCGGAACGCCAAGCGTGCGATTGAAGAAGGTGACAGAACCCAACAGTCCATCGGTGAGTTCGGGCCGGCCCTCAGTGGCGACAACCTGACACTCGGCCTGCGCAGCTGTGCAGTTCTGGGCCAGATGGAAATAGGTGGTCACGCCGATGTCGGTGTGGAACGCCACGGCCACCTGCTGTTGCACGGTGGCAACCGAGGCCTTCCAACTAAAACGGCCGAGCATCTCGTTGCCCGACATGTCTTCGATGATCATGTTGGGTCGGCCTGAGATGCCGTCGCCGTCTGCATCGTCTGGATCGGCGGCGGCGATGATGTCGGCGGCCGGAATCGCTTCGAGCAGGCCCATGCCCATCACGGGTGGCGCCATACGAGGGCTCACGACGACGCCCTCAGCCAAGGGCCCGAAGGCAAGGTTGTCGACGCTGAAGACGGGCCGCACCAGCTCGTAGAGCTCGCCGTCGCCATACTCACGGGTGATGGTCTCGTAGACGACCGACACGTCGGCTTCGGCCGGCACCGAATCGACCGCCTGGTCTTGAATCTGAATGCCGTAGACGGGGTCGGGAGCTGGGCCGCCGGTGAGCGGGTCGAGGTCTGGGCCAGCGAGGCGGAGGGTGATACCGATCTCGAGGTTGCCGTCGACCACGGCGGTTTGGCCACGACCGCCGAGCACATGGCAGCTCGCGCACGACACGCCGTTGAACACCGGGCCAAGGCCAACGAAGTCGTCTCCGCCTTCGGGGGCGAGCACCCACTCGGCTTCGAAGAAGCGGCGTCCCAGGTCGAAGATCTGCTGTTGCTCACCAGTGAGATCTGGGGCGGCAGTGTTGAACGCGTTGGCACCGTTCTCGCCGTGGGTGGCCGCGCCGCCAAGGTCTGAGCTGAACGAGAGAGGGCGAGGCCTTTCGCCGCTCGACGTGAGATCTGAGCTGCCGCAGCCGACGAGCACGATCACCACGGTCAACAGACCAACGGCAAACCAGCGAGCACGACCGAGCCACGACACAGCGGCCAGTATCGACCGTGAAAGCCACCGCACTGCAGCACCGAACCGGAAGTTCACAGGTGGTTCAGTAGACGAACCGGTCCCAGTTGTGCGAACATATGTTCGATGCAGGCTGTTTTGAAACACGGCGGGTTGAGCACTCACGGTCAGGCGGACATATCGGAGGAGCAACGCAGCGGCACTGATCAGTGGGCCGCGGCATCGATTCTCCACGCCGATCTCGACGCCTTTTACGCATCGGTCGAACAGCGTGACAATCCATCACTTCGGGGCAAACCAGTGATCGTTGGGGGCGGCGTTGTGCTGGCCGCCAGCTACGAAGCAAAGGCCTGCGGAGTCAAGACAGCGATGGGCGGCAAGATCGCCCGCCAGCTGTGCCCCGAGGCCATCGACGTGCCACCCCGTATGGAGGCGTACACCGAGGCCAGCAAGGCCGTGTTCGAGATCTTCAACGACACCACTCCCCTGGTTGAAGGCATTTCGGTTGACGAGGCGTTCCTCGACGTTGGTGGTCTGCGCCGCATCGCGGGCACGCCAATTCAGATCGCCGAACGTCTGCGTAAGCGCGTGAAGGCAGAGGTGGGGTTGAACATCACCGTTGGTGTGGCCCGCACAAAGTTCCTCGCCAAGGTGGCGAGCGGGGTAGGCAAGCCAGACGGCCTTCTGGCGGTGCGGCCAGATCGTGAGATGGAGTTTCTGCACCCTCTGCCTGTTCAGGCGCTGTGGGGTGTTGGAAAGGTCACGGCCGAGAAACTGCAACGCGTTGGCCTGTTCACCGTTGGCGATGTGGCCGACCTCTCCGAGGAGCGCCTGGTGTCGCTCGTTGGCACCGCGGCTGGGCACAAACTGCATTCGCTTGCCCACAACGTCGATCGCCGGCGGGTTACCACGGGCAAGCGGCGTTCATCCATGGGCTCACAGCGAGCGATGGGACGTCGGCCGAAGACCCACGCCGAGATCGATGCCGAGCTTCGAGGCATCGTCGACCGCGTGACCCGTCGCATGCGGGCGGCCGACAGAGTTGGGCGAACGGCCGTTGTGCGCTTCCGGTTCGACGACTTCACTCGGGCCACCCGCTCTCACACGATGACCGAAGCCACAGCCGACACGGCGCCGATCATGAAGGCGTCGCTCGACATCCTCGACGCCATGTGGCCCACCATCGAAGAGCAGGGGCTGACCCTGATCGGCCTGAGCATCGCCAATCTCAGCAACGCTGATGCGGTGCAGATGGCGCTGCCGTTTGCCGACCTGTCAGCTCTCGATCACGCGGTCGACACGGTGCGCGACAAGTTCGGCACCAACTCGATCAACCGAGCCGTGAACCTTGGCCGAGACCAGGGGTTTGCCGTACCGATGTTGCCTGATTAGCCGGTGATGCTGGCCACCAGCGCTGCGATTTCACTGCGCTCCGAGCGGTTCAACGTGATGTGGCCGAACAGCGGGTGACCACGCAGATTGTCGACCACGGATCCGATGCCGTCGTTGCGGCCAACTCGAAGGTTGTCTCGCTGCGCAACGTCGTGGGTGAGGACCACCTTTGAGCCCTCGCCGATGCGAGTGAGGGCCGTGAGCAGCACGTTGCGTTCGAGATTCTGTGCCTCGTCGATGATCACGAATGATTCGGTGAGCGACCGGCCACGAATGTGGGTGAGCGGCTGCACGTCGAGCAGATTTCGCTCGAGCACTTCTTCCACCACGTTGGGCCCGGCAATAGCCGAAAGGGCATCCACCACGGCGGCACCCCAGGGCGACATCTTCTCTTGCTCAGAACCTGGCAGATAGCCCAGATCCTGGCCGCCGACTGCGTAGAGGGGGCGGAACACGATGGCCCGCTGATGCGTCTTGCGTTCGAGCACGGCTTCGAGGGCGGCGGCAATAGCCATCACGCTCTTGCCGGTGCCGGCGCGACCGCCGAGGCTCACGATGCCGACGCTTGGATCTGACAAGAGATCCATGGCCACGTGCTGCTCGCTCGAACGAGGCCGCACGCCAAACAGCGACTGGTCTTGGCGGATGAGGCGCACGAGCTTGTCGGAACGAAGTCGTCCGAGACCTGATTGCGAACCGTTCTGCAAGACGATGCCGGTGTTGACCGGGAACGACGCTGCTTCAGGAACGTCGGCTTCCTTGTTCTCGAAGAGTTCGTCGACCACATCGCCGTGCACGTCGATCTCTTCGATGCCGCTCCAGTTGTCGTTCGACGACACCTCGGTGTCGCGGAACTCAACGGCGTCGATGCCGACAACGCCGGCCTTAAGGCGGAGTGGAAGGTCTTTCGAGACCAGCACAACCTCGGCCGGTTCTTGGCCATCGGACCCGACGTGAAGATTGTGGGCCACCGACAGAATGCGGTTGTCGTTACTGGCCACCTGAAAGGCAGCGGGCAGGGTGTGCATGTCGGTGTGATTGAGTTCGACCCGCACGGTGCCGCCGGCATCGTTGATGGCCATGGGCTCGAGCAGCGTGCCGTGCTCTTCCCGCAGGGCCTCGAGCGCCCGCAGGGTTTCACGAGCGGCCCAACCAAGCTCGGGGTGGCCTCGCTTGGCTTCCAGTTCGGTCAGAACGACAAGGGGCAGCACAACTGCGTGTTCTTCGAACCGGAAAAGTGCGCTCGGATCAGCGAGCAGGACGGACGTGTCGAGGACATACATCACTCTTTCAACGTCGGCGTGACTCGTGGTCAGTTGAGACGGTGCGGTGCCAAACCCGCTGACAGAGCTAAGAGAGCACGGACCGGGCCGCGTCGACATGGCTCTGATCGAGCGCCGACAGTCGACGCGTTTCCGGGTTGGCGAACGCAACGGTCAGCTCGCGAGCACTCATCCCGGCCAGACCAGCGAAGTGCTGGGTCGCGACCTTCGTGGCCCCTCGGCTGACGAGCTGTGAGATCACGCTCTCGCGACCTTCAGTCGAATAGGCAAACACCGGCGTGTCGGCCTCGGCGTAGGTGATGGCGAATTGCGGAGCCCGAATCGTGAAGAGGCGCCCTTCGCTGATGACTTCTGGCATCACCTCGGCGAAGATGCCGAGCAGCAGCGCTTTGGCGTGCACGCCGTCGGCGTTGGCGTCGGTCAACAGGATGACGCGGTTGTAGAAGATGTAGTCGGGCGACAGATAGGCGGACGGGCTGCCGACCACTCGGCGGTGGATGGCACTGACTCGCTCGTTGGCCCACACCGCCTTCTCCGAGGCCCGAAACACGTTCATGGGCTTGCCTTGAATCGTGTGGATGTGTTGGTGCTCAACCGCACAGACCTGCTGCAGCGCATCGCCTGCCGATTCACCCTCGACGATGAACAGCTCGTGCTCAGATGCATCGCCCGTCATGTGTCGAGCCTACGGGCGCTGGCTCGAGCGCGAGCTAGGCCGGACGGTCGAGATCGAAGAGGTCGGTGGCGTTGCTGTAGGTGTTGCCCGCATGCCGGCCAACGGCTCGCAGCTCGGCCTGGTCGACGCGAGTGCCGTCGAGCAAGTTGTCTTCCACATGGAATGCGACGGCCTCACCGATCACCAGACCGTTGCCGTTTTCGGGATGGCCGATGTCGACGATGTCGACAACCACGCACTCGATGTTGGCCTTGCATTCGCCCACCATCGGCGGGCGAATAAGCGAGGACGGAGCCTGGGTGAGCCCGGCAGCCTCGAACTCGTCGACGCCAGCGTCAAGGGAGGCCGCCGTCATGTTCATGGCCTCGGCCACCTCGGCCGTCACGATGTTGATCGTGAACTCGCCAACCTCGTGCACATTGTCCAACGTGTCCCGCCGGGCTGAGCGGGCCGGGGCGAACACGAACGTCGGTGGCGCACCGCTCACACAGTTGAAGAACGAATAAGGCGCCAAGTTGGGAGCACCGTCCGCGGAAATCGTGCCGATCCAGCCGATGGGTCGAGGGACGATCAGTCCGGTCGCCAACTTGTACGGGTCGGCGCCCGACAAGTCAGACATCGCAAACCGGGTCTTGCTTGAAGAAGTCGTCACCCGTGCATTGTGTTGCAACGTACGTGCAGTGCACCAGCTGTGCGGCCGATCGGCGATTTCGGTGACCATCCGCTATGGTCGCAGTTGCTGTCTGGGGCAGACCTTCGCGTCTGCTGCGAACCCGCACATCGCCCGGTCGGCAAACAATGGAGGGAACCGAAATGACTACTTTTGCGCGCTTACTCGCACGCATACTCGCTGCCTGTGCGCTGGTCGTCGCCATAACGACATCACCAGCGTTGGCCCAAGATGCGGACTATTCCGGCACGCTTGGTCCGCTCAACGACTCGGGAGCGAGTGGAGACATCACCGTCAGCGTGGAGGGCACAACCGTCACCGTGACGGCGACGGTCAACAACGTCGTCGACCTTGTCCACGCACAGCACCTGCACGGAGAGTTCGACTTTGAGAACTCTTGTCCAGGACCCGATCTTGATGAGGATGGCGATGGCGTCATCAGCACCGCCGAGGGTGTGCCCAACTACGGGACCGTGAAGCTCTCGCTCACAACCGACGGTGGCACGGACAGCAGCTACGCATTAGCCGTCGAGTCGTTCCCGGTTGGATCCGGCGGCTCCTACACCTACACCCGCAGCTTCGAGGTCGACCAGGAAACCGCTGACGGCATCGGTGATCTGTTGTTCGTCGTGCACGGTTTCGATAAGGACGGCAGCGGCGAGTACGACGGCGATGCCGTGAGCTCACTCAGCGATGATCTGCCGCTCGAGGCCACGATGCCAATCGCCTGCGCACAACTCGTCGCTACAGGTGCCACGCCAGCGGGCGCCGTCGCAGCCGGTGCTGGTGGCTCAGCTCAGAGCACCACAAGCGCAGCGCCGTTCGCGTTCGCCTTCGCGGCAATCGTGATCGGCGGTTCAGCATTCGCGCTCACTCGCGGACGTCGACTTCGGTGACCGTGGCTTCGGCCAACAAGATCGACGCCATCGAGCCGGCGGAGTCACATTGACTCGGTGGCGTCGTGTGGCGGCGGCTGCAGCAGCGGGAGCTGCGGCCGTCGCCTTCTGGGCGGCCACGAACGCGCAAGACAGTTCCGACCTCAACGAAGCCGGCCACAACGAGCAGGACGTGGCGTCGGCGAGCGCATCAAACGGCGATGATTCCGAATCATCTGCCACAACATCGCCTGACGAAGAAGCCGGGCTGCCATCCGTCACGCTTCCCGCGCCGTTGAGAGACGGTGTTGATCGATCTGCAGATTCTCGTGCCGATGCAACGACGCTTCGGTCACCACCGCGCTTGGTGGAGATTCCAACGATCGGCGTGACGGCCGAGGTCATCGACCTCGGCCTAACTCCGGACGGATCATTGGAGACTCCGACCGACTTTGACGAAACCGGCTGGTGGGCTGGCGGATCCGCAGCAACCGAATCGGGCCCCACGGTGATCGTGGGTCATGTCGACAGCTTCGAAGGGCCCGCTGTCTTCTTCCGACTCGCCGAGCTCGAGGCCGGTGACCACATCGTGCTGACAGACGCCCACGACAGAGTTCAGCGCTTTCGCGTTGACGAAGTGAGCTTGTACGACAAGACAACGTTTCCGACTGATCGCGTCTACGGCCCGAGCGATGAACCGACGCTTCGGTTGATCACCTGCGGGGGCGACTTCGATGACCAAACCCGCAGCTACGAGGCCAACTGGGTGGTCTTTGCCACCCCCGTCTGACGTTGACCCTGATGGCCGTAGTCATCGAAGGTCAGGATCTTTAGTGGAGCTGAGGGGAGTCGAACCCCTGGCCTCCTCGATGCGACCGAGGCGCTCTAGCCAGCTGAGCTACAGCCCCGAATGGGAGTGCGAACGATAGCCGCTTTTCCCCAACTGCGGATCAGCGTTCGGCGACGGCCTTGATCTGCATATTGGACACGTTGCGACCCGGGTCGATGAACGCAACCTTTGATGCTCGTTCTTGCTCGGCGGCGCCGGCCCGAGCTGCAAGCAGCGTGTAGGCGGCAAGTGCGACAACGAAGATGGCGCTGTTCCAGATGAACAAGCCCCGGAAGATCACGGCGAGCACGGCCGACACAACGACGCAGATGACGAGTGCCATGAAGATCGTGAGGCGGCGACGGCGAACCGACGAGCCGGGAGCGGGACGGAACCCACCACCGATCGGCGCCGGCTGAGCCAGCGAACGCTGGGGAGCCTCGGCCAAGACCGACATCTTGCGATTGAAATTGCCGACAGGATCGCGGCGGGCGGCGTTGAGGAACGTCATGATCAAGGGTCGTCCAAGGACCCAAAGCCAGACGGCCGCCAAGGCAACCAGCACCACTGTCGTAATGAGATTCATGCGGCGGCGAACTTTCTTCTCCGAGACCGATTACTCCACGAAACCGGTCCACTGCCCTCCGCAGCAAACACCTTCCATGCGGGTGATGCGGGCTGCGAACATGACGAAATTACTACGATCCGTTTGGCCCGCCAACCTGAAGCAAAATTGCCCACGTGTCCCTTTCGGCCAAAAAGAGGGCCGAAACCGGCCTTTCCGCTTGGCAGTTACTCTGCGGCTTCGTCGAGAACATCCTGGCGTCGGTAGGTGCCAGAGCGTCCTCCTGTCTTCTCCCAAAGTGCAATGTCACCAATCGTCATGCTTTTGTCAGCTGACTTGCACATGTCGTAAATCGTCAGTGCTGCCACCGAGCAGGCCGTGAGGGCCTCCATCTCGACGCCAGTTCGATCGAAGGTGTCGACCTGGGCCTCGATCTCGATGAACTCGTCTTGAATGTCGAAGTTGACCAGCACCGCGCCAACCAGCAATGGGTGGCACAACGGCAGGAGGTCACTCGTGCGCTTGGCAGCCTGAATGCCAGCCACTCGGGCCACCGCAAGCACGTCGCCCTTGGCGACAGCGCGGTTTGCGACCAAGTCGGTGGTCGCCTGCTCCATGTGCACCCGACCTCGGGCCACCGCTCGCCGTGAGGTTGGCTCTTTCTCGGTGACATCGACCATGCGGGCACGGCCAAGGGGATCAAGGTGGGTCAGGTTGCGATCGCTCACGCCACAAGCCTACGACCCGCACCCCCGGCACAAGTGGAACCTGCGTGCAGCCCACCGTCCTGGGCGGGTTTGATGCACGCAAGTTGCGGAAAGTCGACTATCCGCCGAGCTGCGACATCGACTTCGACGGGCGGATGAAGTGCACCTTGCCGATTTCGTGACCGGCCCACTTCTTGTGCACCTCGCCAGCAACGGCAGCCACCAGATCTTCATCTGAGCCACCACCACGCAACACCGGCATGAGGTCGACATGGCCGAGGGCGAAGAGGCAGTTGCGAAGCTGACCGTCGGCCGTGAGGCGCATGCGATCACAGCTTCCGCAGAACGGCTCGGAGACCGACGCAATCACGCCAAACTCTGAGCCAGGCTCATCATCGCCGTCGCGATATACAAACCGCTCGGCCGGCGAGGAGCCACGCTCGATGGGGTCGAACTCGAAGGCGGAGCTCGCCGCTTCGAGGATCGTTGCGTGTGAGACCACTCGCTGATCAGACCATTCGCCTTGCGCGTCGAGTGGCATGAACTCGATGAAGCGCACGGTGACGTTCTTCTCTCGTCCCATGCGCAGGAAGTCGACGATCTCGTCGTGGTTGATGCCGTTCATGAGGACGGCATTGACCTTCACCGGGCTGAACCCGGCTGCGACCGCGGCGTCGATACCGACGAGCACTTTCTCGAGCTCGTCACGCTTGGTGAGCTCGAGGAAGCGCTCGGCGTTCAGCGTGTCGAGGCTGATGTTCATGCGGCGCAGGCCAGCAGCAAACAGGTCGTCGGCCAACAGGGGCAGCGTCGCGCCGTTGGTGGTCATCGACAGGTCGAGGGCCTCGCCAGCGGGAGTCCGCTGCGACGAGATGCGCTCAACAAGGTTGGGGAGCTTGGCTCGCACGGTGGGTTCGCCACCGGTGAGCCTCACTGATTTGAGACCAGCCTGGTTGACGAGCACCGACACGACTCGTTCGATTTCTTCGAACGTGAGGATGTCGGCTCGGTCGAGCCAGTCGAGGCCCTCTTCTGGCATGCAGTAGGCACACCGGAAGTTGCAGCGGTCGGTCACCGAGATTCGCAGATCGGTGTGGACACGACCGAAGGTGTCGATGAGCTCCGTATGTCCCGTTCCCGTCACAGAGCCAGGCTACCTGTGGAACAGACGAAGCTGAAAGCCGATGTGCTCAGCACGACGGACACGGTGCGCCAATGGCAACGGGCCGAAACCACCAGTTGAGCCGCAGTCCAAAGCCTCGATGAGCACGGCGTTGACGCCGACGGGGGCCAGCTGAAGGAGCCCCCGTCGGCCGAACCTGCACACCCACCGCAACGGGGCGACCGACCACCGATTCCTTGAACACCGACACCTGATAGCCGGGGCCCATGGCTTCTCGGAGGGTCACCACGGCCGGTACGGGCTCAGGTCCCGAGCTGTGAACGTGGGTGTGCGTGCCGTACTGAGGAGAGCGCTGTTGGGAGGTCATGGAGCCATTGTCTGGCACCAGCCACCCATTCTCAAGCGACATGTTTCGATCAAATTCATTCCGTTCTGTCATGGTTCGTTTGATAGCCTGGATACGTGCAGCTCGACGTCGAATCTCTCCGAGTACTCATCACCGTTCTCGACCAGGGAGGCATGACGCGGGCTGCTGAACGGCTGCACATGAGCCAGTCCGCGGTCAGCCGCAAGGTGCAGCGACTTGAGGACCGGGTCGGTCGTCCGCTTTTTATTCGCGACGGTCACGATCTGCGGCTCACGCGCGACGGGCGCATCCTCGTTGCTGATGCTCGAAAGATCGTTGATCTCCACGACGCCGCCGTCGCCCGGCTTGAAAGCTCTGATCTCACCGGCACCGTTCGCCTGGCGAGCAACGGCGAGGTGAACCCGTGCCAGATCGCCTCGTTGATCGGCACGTTCAAACACCGTCATCGCCACGCCAGGGTGGAGTTCGCGCTCGATCACACCGGCGCACTTTCCCAGGATGTCGACGAGGGCAAGATCGACATCGCGGTCCTGCAGGTCGACAAGGCCCATCTTCGTGAGACCGACATCGTCCTGTGGGAAGAGGATTTGGTCTGGACGACGAGCGTCGCCGACAACTTCAACGAGTCACCGGTGCCGATGATCGACTTCGGCGTGCACTGCTACTACAACGACTTCACCCACCTCCTTCTCAACGAAGCGGGCATCGAGTTCATGCCTGTGTTCTCGGCATCGTCGTCCATCGACGTCACCGCAGCCGTCGAGGCCGGCATCGGGGTGGCAGTGCTGAGCCGTCGCTATCTCGGCCCAGACGTCGTCGAGTGGGATCCGCCTGCAGAGATCGGTCCCCTACCTCAGGTTCTGCAGGTGGTGCGCATCGTTCCCGGTGAACGACCCGAGGCCGTGGATGCGCTCGTGGCCCTGATCCAAAGTGAGTTCACGCGAGGTCGGGCCGCCTAGCCCGGCTCAGTCGAGCAGCATGATCTTCACTCGGCCACCGGCATCCACGTTGACGCCGTCTGGCATCACGGCCAGCGCATTAGCTCGAGCCATCGACGTGAGCTGATGTGAGCCCTGCCCACCGGCAGAGCGAATCCGCCAGGTGCCGTCTGGTTCTGGCGACGCGATCACACGATCGAAGTACGTCTTGCCATCTGTTGGCCGGTGCATCGGTTCATCGGCGATAGCCAGGGCGGTAGGTCGAGTGTTGATGGGCCGGCCCATCATCGACAGCAAGGACGGCCGGGCGAAGAGTTCGAAGCTCACCATCGAACTCACCGGGTTGCCCGGTAGTCCGAAAATCGGCGTACCCATGAGCATGCCGAACGCCAACGGCTTGGCCGGCTTGATCGCGACCTGCATCCAGTTCATGTCGCCCAGGCGACTGAGCACCCGCTTCACGAAGTCGAAGTCGCCCATGCTCACGCCGCCCGAGGTGATCAGTGCATCGACGGGATTGGTGGCGTCTGGACCAACCGCGGAACGCAGCGCCGCTTCGATTTCGCCTTCGTCGTCGCGAAGCAGCCCGAGGTTGACGGCGATACAGCCCGCCTCTTCAACGAGGGCCACGATCGATGGACGGTTCGAGTCTCGGATCTGACCGGGGCCGAGCGGGTCGGGACCAACCATGAGTTCATCGCCGGTAGAGAACACGCCAACCCGAGGGCGAGCGTGAGCGAGAACGGTTTCGCGTCCAACTGATGCGCACACGCCAAGGTGGGCGGGGGACAGCACTTCGCCCGGTCCGAAGATCACGGTGCCCGGTTCGAGGTCATCACCGGCTGGGCGAATGTGGTTGCCCACCTCAACAGGGGCCAACAACTTCACACGGTCGTCCCCAACGGCCTCGGTGAGTTCCACCATGATAACGGCGTCGGCGCCGTCGGGAATCGGTGCGCCGGTCATGATGCGCATCGCTTCACCGGCCTCCAACGGGCGAGGAGCAACCGCGCCAGCTGCGACGGTGGCCACCACCGGCACTTCGTTGGGGCTCGCTTCGCTTGCGCCTTGAGTGTCGGCGGCACGAACGGCGAAGCCGTCCATGGCCGTGTTGGCAAACGGCGGGATGGCCTCGGCACTCGTGATGTCTTCGGCCAGAACGAGGCCTCGGGCCTCGCTGAGCGGCACCTCTACAGGCGCCAGAGCGGCGATATCGCGGGCAATCCGGGCCTGGGCTTCGTCGAGCGGAATCACCCTCCCAAGCTACTGGCCAGGCAAACAGGTTCATTCGTCCCACGAGCAGGGCTCAACTTGGCCCTACCATCGTCGATCGGAACATACGGCGTTGCCGTTTCTGCCTTTCTCTCCCCCAGATTGCTGAGATTCTCCTGATGAGTTCTGTGACGACTGCCATCGATGCCCTCAATGCCGCTGGACAAACCGACCTTGCTGCGGCACTCGATTCGCTTGAGGGAGCTGACCAGCAGCAACTGGCCGACCAGGTGCACAACCTCGACCTCGGCTTGATCGGAAACCTTGTCGAGCGTTTCGTGCATAGCGAAGAAGCTGACAAGCCACTCGGCACCGTTAGCGAAGCCGTCACGATTCCGATCCCGGCAGACGACGCAACCAAGGCCGCCGAAGCCGCGGCTCGCGCCACTGGCGAAGAGATGCTGCGAGCCGGTCAGGTTGCTGCACTTTTGCTTGCGGGCGGGCAGGGCTCACGGCTCGGGTTCGACGGCCCAAAGGGCGACTATCCGTTTGCCCCCATTACCAAGCGCACGCTCTTCGCTCAGCACGCAGCGAAGATCGCGGCCCTGCGCGAGCGCTACGGCTGCGACCTCCCCTGGTACATCCTCACCTCTCCGCAGAACGACGAAGCCACGAAGGCCAGCTTTGCGGCCGCCGATCACTTCGGCTTGGCTCCCGACAGCATCACGTTTGTGGTGCAGGGCACGCTTCCCGCAGTCGATGCTGAATCGGGCGCGCTGCTCCGGTCGGCCCCCGGCAGCTTGGCGCTGTCGCCAGACGGACACGGCGGCTTGTTCAGCGCTCTGCGTCGCAGTGGTGCGCTCGACGAGATGGCAGCGGCCGGCATCACGACCATCTTCAGCTTCCAGGTCGACAACCCAAAGGTGCGGGTGTGTCGCCCCGAGTTCCTCGGCTATCACCGCCAGGCCAGCGCTGAGTTCTCGAACACGGCCGTCCGCAAGGAGGCCCCTGGCGAGAAGATGGGTGTCGTCGTCGAGATCGAGGGCACAACCTCGATGGTCGAATACAGCGACCTTCCAGACGAGCTCGCCAATCAGCGGAATGACGACGGCTCGCTCACCTACTGGGCCGGCTCAATCGCCGTGCACTGCATCGAGGTCGGCTTGGCCTTGCGGCTCACCGAGGGTGGCCTGAAGCTGCCGTATCACCGAGCCAACAAGAAGGTTGCTCACCTGGACGCGGCCGGCGAGCTGGTCACGCCAACCGAACCAAACGCCATCAAGTTCGAGACCTTCCTGTTTGACGGCCTGCCACTTGCGTCCGGCAGCATCACCATCGAAGCAGCTCGCGACGACGAGTTCTGCCCCATCAAGAACGCCGATGGCGATAGCTCGCCGGAGTCTGCTCGGCAGCTGCTCAACGAGATGTACAGCCGCTGGTTTGCGGCCGCTGGTGTCGACGTGCCGGTTGGCGACGACGGCAAGCCCGTTGATCTTGAGATCGACCCTCGCTTTGCCCTCGATGCTGACGAACTCGCGGCCCGCCTGCCGGACGGTTTTCGCATCGACGGACCGACGGCGCTCGGACCAGACGGCGCCGTCATCAGCTAGAACCGCCAACTCGGGCCCAAGCGGCCTCGAATTGCATGATCGACAAGGGCCGGTAGATTCCTTGGGAGCCGCGCGGATCGCTTCCACGGGTTGTTGATTCGCCTCCTTCGTCGGCGAAACAAGCGAAACCATCACATTGGTCGGTGCGCCTATCGGCACACCTCCGGTGCCGAGTCGAGTCATTCAAGAGTTTGCTGTGCCTATCTACGAATACAAATGCACGATTTGCGATGAGCATTTCGACGTCGAGCAATCGATGAAAGACGACACGCTCACCACGCTGCCTGGCGACGACCACGAGCACGAGGTCAAGAAGGTGTTCAGCGCGGTCGGCATCTCGTTCAAGGGTTCCGGCTTCTACAAGAACGACGCTCGAGGCAAGTCATCGTCGACAACGACGAGCGAGTCGAGTTCAAGCGCTTCTTCGTCAGGCAATTCATCCGAGAGCTCATCGTCGAGTTCGTCCTCAGAATCCTCATCGAGTTCCTCAGACTCCACGTCGAAGAAGAGCGACAAGAAGAAGGCATCGAGCAAGAAGAGCGACTGAGCTCTCGGCCATCTGGCCCCGCTCGTTCTTCCCCCAACGGCGTCCTCATAACCAAGGAGCTGCGTGATGTCTCGCTCAGCATTCGCTTCGTCGTCGGCCTCGGTCGACCGGCTGAAACGACCCCGATCGTCCACGGCCGGCTTCGCCCGGGCCAGGATCACGCTGGCGTTGCGCCGGGTTAATCGACGCAGACTGTTCGCACTCGTGCTGGCGGCCGCCATTGGGACCGTCACGTTCTCGACCGTGAACGAAGCCCAGCGACGAAGTGCTGCGCTTGGCCAAACCCAGCTGGTGGCCGTTGCCCGAGTAGACGCGACGGCGGGCTCGACACTGTCTGCCGACCAACTGACGATGATCGAGCGGCCGCTTCAGTTCGTTCCACCCCGTGCCATCGGCCATGAGGCTGTGGGAGCTGTGTTGATCGCCGACATCGTGGCGGGCGAGGTGATCGTGAGC
>CALLGK010000198.1 GCA_938009905.1 uncultured Acidimicrobiales bacterium
ATCGGCTCGCCCCTTCTTGGGTCTCGCCGCTGCGAATGGTGGCCATGCCAACCTGCGCCTCGTTTGCGAGTGCCTCGCTGAGCGGCCGTCCCCACTGATCGAGGGCTGAGAGTCGGTCAGAACGCATGCATCGCTGCGGGAACGTGGCCAGTTGTCCTGCCAGTGTCATGGCACCTGCAAGTGCCGCTCCTGGCTCGGTCAGCCGGTTGACGAGGCCCATGCTGACGGCTTCGTCGCCGGAAACTGGCCGGCCCGTCAGGATGAGGTCCATGGCGTGGCTTTGACCGATCAGGCGGGGCAGGCGAATGGTGCCGCCGTCGATGAGCGGCACACCCCAACGCCGGCAGTAGACGCCAAAGATGGCGTTGCTGGCTGCCACTCGCAGGTCGCACCACAGCGCGAGTTCAAGACCTCCGGCCACTGCGTGTCCTTCGACGGCAGCGATGACCGGCTTGGATAACACCCGCCTGGTCGGCCCCATTGGGCCGTGTGAATCGACGATCTCGTCCGCTGGCAGCTCGGTGACCACGTTTCCTTTGGCATCGCCAATGGCCTTCAGATCGGCTCCGGCGCAGAACGTTCCTTCTGCCCCGGTCAGGATCGCAACAGCCAGATCGTCGTTGGCTTCAAACTGGTCGAATGCAGCATCGAGGGCTTCGGCCGTTGGCCGATCAACCGCATTGCGTACGTCGGGGCGATTGATCGTAACGATCGCAGTTTGTCCGGCTACCTCGAACTCGACCGTCATGATGTGCTCCTCCGCATAAAGAACTGGGTGCCGCGAGTGTGGGCTGAAAGGATGGCGTTGTGCCAAAAGACGGCGAGATCACGATCCGCGTTGTGGATGCTCGGAGCGCAGACGCCCAAACAGCGATGGCGGCCTATTTCGCAGAGCTCGATTCGCTGTTCACCAACGGGTTCGACCCCGGCGACTCACTGACCGCCGACGTCGCGGCGTACGACCCGCCAACCGGAGCATTCGTGGTTGCTTACACCGACGCCGACGAGGCTGTTGGTTGCGGGGGACTCTGGACGGTCGAGCCCGGCGTTGGCGAGATTAAGCGGATGTGGGTGCACCCCGATGCCCGGGGTCAGGGCCTGGCAGGACGGTTGTTGCGTGACCTCGAACAGCGGTCGCAAGCGATGGGGCACACCCGCACGATTCTCGACACGAACGAGGTGTTGCACGGCGCCATCACGATGTATCAACGAGCCGGCTACGTCGCCATCGAGCGCTACAACGACAACCCCTACGCCCACCATTGGTTTGAGAAGCGTTGGGTAGAGAGCACAAGCAGCGACTAAGCCGCCTCTTTCAACGCAGCGCGAGTTGCCAGCGGCTCAGTCACTAGCCCCAGCCCAGCTCGTGCAGCTTGTCGTCGTCGATACCTAGATGGTGAGCGAGTTCGTGGACGACGGTCACCATCACTTCGTGCTTCAGCTCGTCGATGTCATGTACGTGGTCGCACAGCGCCAGTCGGTACAGCGTGACTCGGTCGGGTAGCTCGAAGCCGCCGTAGTCGTCTCGCTCCGTTCTCGGAATGCCCTCGTAGAGGCCGAGTAAGTCTTCTGGATGCTCGTCGTCGATCATCACCGCAACGTTGTCGAGCATGTCGAGAATCTCGTCCGGCAACGCATCGATGGCATCGGCCACCAGCACCTCAAACTCGTCAGCTGAGATCGGTTGCATAACTAGTGACCCTTCAGGTGAAGGGAGTTGACATTGCCGAGCGCATCGAACGCTTCGGTGATGAGCTGGCTGAGTGGGGCCTTCCCGTTGCTGGCCTGCCAGCGATCAAACGCCGTGTCGAGGGCGAGCATCGCGGCCCCGGCGATGATCGCCGCATGGTGTCGCTGCTTCTTGGGCAGGAAGTAGTCGAGTGCCTTTGCCAGCTCTTCCGTGTCGTTGACATCAGTCTGAATGCCAGCGGCGTGAAGACTCTTGGTCTGAAAGATGTAGGTGACGCGACGCAGCTGGAAGTCGAAGTCTTCGTTGTACAGCTCGGCGATGGTCGTTGCGAAGATGGCACCAAGAGCGGCAAACGAGGCTTCTTGCTTGAGGCCCTTTTCGAGCGCCTTGTCGATGCTGGAATCGTGTTCGTCCCACAAGACGATGGCTTCTTTGGTCGAGAAGTGCCGGTAGAGAGTGGACGCCGCCATCCCCACCTCGTCTGCGATCTCGCCCACCGTCACGTTGTCGAACCCGCGCTCGATGAAGAGATCGAGAGCGGTGCGCTGCGTGAGGCGCATTGCGTTGTGCCTGTTTCGCTGTCGAAGAGACGTCATCCTCAGTGATGATAGCGAGATCCTTCTTGAGATGGAATACGAAAATAGGAGTGACTCCCATAATTCGATCCATGGAACAAACCCTGCAGTCCATCGCCGACGTTCTCGAAGTTGTTCTCCTGCCGATCCTGGCCATCGAGTTGATCTGGATGCGCCGACGCGGATACCTCCGCTGGCCTCGCGTCAAAGAGATGTTGGCGAATGCCAGTTCGCTGCTCGTGGTGATTCCGGCTGGCGTTCTCGGCTACGTCGCGTACGTGGCCCTGTTCGAGTGGGTCGAGGGATGGTTGCCCTACTCGGTCCCCACCAATTGGATGAGCGCGCTCGCCGCTGTCCTAGTCGCTGACTTCATTTACTACTGGGAGCACCGCTTCGAGCACGAGCACCGGCTGCCGTGGGATCTCTATCACTCGGTGCACCACAGCTCGGAGAGCTACGACCAAACCACCGGCTTCCGACTCGGAGCCTTTGATGCCCTGCTCACGATGGGTTTCAGCCTGCCAATGGTGTTGCTCGGCTTCTCACCCGGGCTCGTAATCGCAGCCAACGCCGTCGTCATTGGCTACCAAACGTGGATTCACACCGAGGTCATCGATCGCATGCCGAGGTGGTTTGAAGCCGTCTTCAACACTGCCTCGCACCACCGGGCTCACCACGGCTCAGATGAGCACTACCTCGACGTGAACTACGGCGCCATCTTGATCTTGTGGGACCGGCTCTTCGGAACCTTCCAGGTCGAGACCAACCGGCCAACGTATGGGCTCACGAATCAGATCGAGTCTTCCAACCCGATCGACATCCAGCTCTCGCAGCTCCGCTTGCTGGTGCGAGACCTCCGAGCTGACAGTGATTGGTCAACGCGCCTGCGCCGCATGTGGAACCGACCGGGTTGGCAGCCCGAGCCAGCCTCAGAGCTTGTTAGATGATGGCGGTCTCGATGAACTTCTCGCCTCGCACGATCCGATCGAACCCAAGTGGGGTGAGATCGAGTGAGCGGAACTCGCCATAGGCCAGCAATTCGGAAACACCGCGGCCAACGGCCGGTGACTGCTGCAGGCCGTGGCCCGAGAATCCGTTGGCGAAGATGAAGTTTGAGACTTCGTTATGTGGACCAACGATCACGTTGTGATCGAAGTCGTGGTGGGAGTAGTGGCCGGCCCACTGCGTTTGAATCTTGATGCGTTCAAAGGCGGGCACTCGGTGAGCGAGGACGGGCCA
>CALLGK010000199.1 GCA_938009905.1 uncultured Acidimicrobiales bacterium
GAGCAGGGCCGAGGCCGAGAGCACCCGTCCGACGGCCATGGCGCGGCCACCAACCGCGCCAATGTCCGTCAGCCGAGCGTCGCCGGAACGAAGGGTTGCGCCGTAGTGATGCAGCTTGCGATCAAGCGCAACGAAGCCCACAACGCCAGCGAGACCGGCAATGATGCCGGTGGTCGGGCGGTCGGCGCCGAACGACACGGCGATACCGCCAACGTCGAGGGGGACGAGGGCTGCGCCCAAGTGGGTGAACACACTGGCGGTGCCGGGAAGTCGGTTTCGTAGACTGAAGCCGGCGCCGATGGCGGCGGCCGCAATGGCAGACACGATGCTCGCCTTGGCCAGAAGTCCGAGGTGCTCCCAGCTCACGGCGATGAACGTGCCGGCGGCGATGACAAGCAGGAGCGCACCGATCGACGCCAGCGCCGTGGCGGCGGTGGTGCGGCTGGTGAGCCGATCGATCGCACTCGACAGCGACGGTTGTGAGGATGGCTCCTCAGCCGGTGCCTGCTGTGGCGGTGCCTGCTGACCTGGTGTCTGTTGGTCAGGTGCCTGCTGGGTCTGCCACGGCTGTGGAGGGGCTGGATAGGTGGGGGGAGACGTTGGTGAATCGCTCATGACTCAAGCGTGAGCCACGAAACGGTCCCGGTCTCTGGGGGTCAGCCCCCAAAGAGTCCTGGGGAAAGTCGAAAAACCGCTTGTTTAGGCCAATCGGCCGAACACGTTGACCAGCACCGTCAAAACGACAGAACCGATCAACATCGCCTTCCACGGAAAGAACACGCGCACCGACGGGCCCGGCCGGTCTGTGCGATTGGGTCCGGTTGACCAGCCGTCTTCGATCGAACGGGCGACCCGTTCTTCGGCCTTGCGAGCCTGGTTTGGGAAGAGGCGGGGCAGCACGTTGAGGGCCACGGTGGCCACAACCGAAAGCACCAGTGAGGTCACGAGAAACGAACTCATGACAACGAGTGTGCCGGGTTATTCGATGCCGTGCTCGAGGGCGTACCGAACCAGCTCTTGCTTTCGGTTGAGGTGGAGCTTGCCCAGAATGTTGCGGACGTGGTTCTCGACCGTCTTCGGTGAGATGTAGAGCTCCTCACCGATCTCTTTGTAGGTGTGACCCCTCGCCACGTATTGGAGCACCTCGCGCTCACGGTCTGAGAGTGGCGACGTGCCGCCTGAGTCCTTCGTCATTCGACGGAATTCGCCGAGGACGAGCCCGGCCAGCGCGGGGGAGAAGACCGGTTCACCCTTGGCCGCCCGCCACAGGGCATCTCGGAGTTCGTCGGGCGGCGTCGATTTCACGAGGTAGCCGTTTGCGCCAGCCGCCACGGCATCGAGCAGATCTCGCTCAGCCTCACTGACCGTCAGCATCACGATGTTGGTGAGGTCGCCGCATTCCTTGGCCACCTTGATGCCGCCGCCATGGGGCATGTTGAGATCGCACACGACCAGATCTGGTTCGTGCTTCTTGATCGCGGCAATCGCCTCTTTGGCGTCTCCGGCCTCAGCCACGACGTGGAAGTTCTCGCCAAGGTCCGATCGCACACCGCTGCGCCAGATCGGATGATCATCCGCCAGCACAACCGTGACATGGCTACTGAAGCTGCTCATTCGGCGTTCCTCCCATATGAGATTCGCTTAGACGTGCGTTGCCGAGACGTGCGGTGCTTACACATGCGGTGCTTACACATACAGTCGCACCTCAACTCCTCGGCCGGGCCGACCGTCAACTTCGACTCGGCCGCCGGCATCGGCGATGCGGCCCCGAATCGAGCGGGTGAGGCCTTCGCCTTCCACCACGTCGGCTGGTTCGAAACCCGTGCCGTTGTCTTTGACTGACACGAACACGGCGTCGTCGTCGAGATCTGGATCGTCTGCTGGCTCGGCGTACACGGTCACCTTCGTCGCGTCGCCGTGCTTCGCCGCGTTCGTGAGCGCTTCGCCAACGGCGCCGCTCACGGCATGAATGCTGCGGTCTGATCCCGTTGGCACGTCGGGCGCGGTGATCACGTCGACCTTGAGGCCGTAACGCTGCTCGGCTCGGCGAGCCGCTGCTCGGAGTGCTGCAGCCACGTCTTCGTCAACCGTTGATCCGCCAAAGAGGTATTCGCGCAGTTCGTGCTCTTGGGTACGGGCGAGGGTGACGAGTTCACCGTCGTCACTGCGACGTTGGATGACTGCCAGTGTTTGCAACACACCATCGTGAAGCGTGCGAGCCACTTCTTCACGAGCTCGAAACGCCGAGATCTCGCGATCTGCTTCGCCCAGCCGTCGCATCACGTAGCCGGCAATCCAGCCGGCCACCACGAGGAGCACGGTTGTGGCAATTCTGGTGAGGCTCCCCAGCCCTTCGGCCGGGAACAGAAGCCACCCCACGTAGCGTGCCAGGCCAAGCCCAAAGCCGGTGAGCACCGCCGCTCCCTGCCTGGCCACCATGGCCACGGTCACGATCGAGGCGAGCACCCACACGGTCGGGAGCGACTGGCTGTGGTCTGGTGAGCCGTACACCCAGACGTCGGCCAGCAGCGCAATCGTGCCGAGCGCGATCTCGCCCAGCACGGGAACGGGCCGCAGGGCAAGATCCGGATCTCGGTTGTAGAGCCACGTCAGCCACGCCGTGAACAGCACAAGACCGCCCGTGATGGCGATGCCCCACCCAGGGTGGGCCACCGGCAGCT
>CALLGK010000200.1 GCA_938009905.1 uncultured Acidimicrobiales bacterium
GGCGACTCATCAACGATGTTGCCGTAGCTCGAAAGATCTGCCGGCTCGTCGAGGGTCACCACAATCGTTTTGTGCGCGGCGAACCGCTCGCTCAACGCGCTCAGCGCACCGTCAAACAGCAGCCGGCCTTCGTGAATCACAATCACCCGCTCGCACAGCGCCTCGATGTCGGCCATGTAGTGGCTCGTCAACATGATCGAGGCCCCGTGACGCTGGTTGTAGTCGGCCAGAAAGCCCCGGATACGGCGCTGCATGGTGACGTCGAGCCCAAGCGTTGGCTCGTCGAGAAACAGCACACGAGGACGATGCAGCAGCGAGTTTGCGATCTCGGCCTTCATGCGTTCACCAAGCGAGAGTTGGCGAACGGGCTTGTTGACCAAGTCACCGAGGTCGAGCAGCTCAACGAGCTCGTCACGTTGTTCGAGAAAGGGTGCTTCCTTCAGCCGGTAGATGGCTCTGGTGAGCTCGAAGCTGTCGAGTGCGGGTAGATCCCACTGCAGCTGGTTGCGGTTGCCCATCACCAACGTCATGCGGCTCAAGTAGGCCCGCTCTCGCTTGTTGGGCACGTGACCCAACACCTCGACCTTGCCCGCGCTGGGATGCAGCAGACCTGACAGCATCTTGAGCGTTGTTGTTTTGCCAGCACCATTGGGGCCGAGGAACCCGACGATCTCGCCCTCTGCGACCGAGAACGTCACCTCGCTCACGGCCTCAACGCTGCGAGTCTTTCGCTTGAACAGGCTCGAGAACGCTGCCTTCAGACCAGGGTCTCGCTCAGGGACTTCGAAGGTCTTACTCAGCTGGTCGACATCGATAAGCACGCACGGCCGACCTTAGTGGCCACCCCTCACCTGACGGCCGCAGTTTCCTCCAGCCCCCATCTCTCCCCCGAACTTGCGTGCACGACAACACGCCCACACGTTCCCACGCACGCAAGTTCGCAGCCGCCTGATCGGATCGAGGAACTTGCGTGCACGTAGCCGGCGAGGGAAGGTTTGATGCACGCAAGTTCGCCGAGAGATGGGACCTGGAACGATGGCCGTCACGGAACTCACAGACGAATACCGCGCCTATTTCGATGAAGGACGAGCGCGGGCGTTGGCGCTGGGGAACCGAGGGCCCGTGCGATTCATTGGTGGCGGCGCACTCCATCCCGACATCGTCGAGGCCTACTGGCGCACCGGGTTCTACGTATTCGAAGGGTTGATCAACGATCAAGAGCTTGCCGACATCACAGACGACTTCAACGACTTGCGGCGACGCCTCCCCACCCATCGAGGGTCTGCGACCAACCACAATGGAACTACCGCCTTCGGCAGTGACCTCGAGGCCCGCACCGTCATCTGGGGTAAAGCACTCGCCGACCCGGTCGGCAGCACAAGTGCGTCGCACGGCCGCCACCCGGTGAAGATGGTTGAGCCGACGCCTGGGGCCGACGCTCCAGACGAAGTGATCTACGTGCTTCAGGGAACGCTGCAGTGCAGCGACGCCCACCTCCGGCTTTACGGCCATCCCGATCTGCTCGGCATTGCCGCCGCCCTCAACGGCGACGACTTCACCCCGTTCAACGAAGGCATCTTCATCAAAGACCCTGGCCTCGGTCCGTCCGTGGCCTGGCACAGAGACGGCGTGACCCACTGGGATTCCCCCGATTGGGATCAGGGCACGCACGGGTTCAACATGATGGCGCAGGTCTATGGATGCGGACCCGAGAACGGCGTGTGGGTCGTGAACGGCAGCCACAAACAACGCAAGGCCGACATCTCTGCCATGGCGGACGAGGCCGGCAGCGACCGGCTGGCCAACGCTGTCCCGCTCGTGTGTGCACCGGGCGACGTGGCCATCGTGAACCGCCAAGCGATCCACGGTTCCTTCCCCAACACCAGCTCTGAGCCCCGAGTGACGCTCAACATGGGCTTCCATCGTCGGGCCTCCGTGCTCGGCGCCATGGGCAGTGGCATCCACGGCGTCGTTGGCGAGCTCGACGAGGAGCGCATCGCCAAGCGGTCAGAGATGATCGGCTGGGCCATCTCGGCCAGACAGCAGCAGTATCCCGACGAGGAGCCATTCGACTACCAGCCGCTTCGTGGGCAGACCTTCGAGTGGAACGAACAGGCTCGAGCCGAGATTCGCGACTACAGCCTGCTCGACCTCAGCATCTAGGCCAGAAACAACGCTTCGCCGCTGTGGCTGGGAACTAAGTTCTGGCCATGACCAAGAGCTTTGATCGATTCCGGGCCCATCCATGGCACGGGCTTCCCGTGGGTGACGACGCCCCGGCCATCGTCGAGGCCTACATCGAAATCACCCCGTTCGATGCGGTGAAATACGAGATCGACAAGCAGACCGGCTACCTCCGGGTTGATCGTCCTCAGGGCAGCTCAGCACTGCCACCGACGCTCTACGGCTTCATCCCTCGCACGTATTGCGCCGACCGAGTCGCCGCCCTCACGCCACGAGCCGACGTCGGCGACCTCGACCCCCTCGACATCTGTGTGCTCAGCCAACAGCGCATCGACCGAGCCGAGATCGTTGCCAGTGCGCGGGTGGTCGGCGGTATCCGACTACTCGACGACGGCGAGGCAGACGACAAGATCGTGGCCTGCCTCACGAGCGACACCGTGTTCGACTTCGCCAAGGATTTGAGGCATCTGCCAGCGGCCGTCATCAATCGCATCGTTCACTACTTCGCCACCTACAAGATGGACGTCGCCGGCACCGGCGAGAACTCCATCGAGGTCGTTGGCACCTACGGGGCAGATGAGGCCCGTGCCGTCATTCAGGCATCAATGGACGATTACGCCGAGCACTTTCCAAGCACGGGCCGCCGGGCTGGCGACTAGCGATTGGCGAGGTTCGGCTGGTACGGCAGTCGCACCGTCACCAGCGCGCCACCTTCTGCCCGGTTCTCGGCTGAGCAGTAGCCGCCATGCAGCTCCACCATCGTGCGAGCAATCGCCATACCGAGCCCGGCTGACCCAGATCGGTCGCCACGCTTGAACCGTTCAAAGACGTGATCGATCATCCCGGGATCGAACCCGGGGCCATCATCGGCGATGTCGATACGCGCGTATCCGTCTTCACGAGCAGTGGTGATCATCACCTTCTCGGCTCGAGCAGCCGCGTTTCGCACCAGGTTGTCGACCACCTGACGAATCAGGTTGTAGTCGGCTTCCACCACGACGGCTTCGCCGACCCGAGCATCGATCGTTGCCCCTTCGACACGCACCGCACTTGCGACTTCCTCAGACAGCAGATCAAGCCGAAGCGGGGCGATGCGGGGCTGAGCCTGGCCTGCTTCCATGCGGGCAAACTCGAGCAGCTCGCCCACTGAAGCGCCTGCGCGTTCGGTGGCAATCAGGATCTCTTCGAGAGATTCTCGATACTCCTCCGCTTGGCGTTCGCGGGCTAACGCATGACCAGCCGATGCTTGGATGATCGAGAGCGGGGTGCGTAGCTCGTGCGCCGCATCGGCAATGAAGTCTCGGTTCACGTCGTGGGCTCGCTGGATCGGCCGCCGCATGCGCCCAACAGCCAGGTAAGCGATGATGCCGCCGAGCGACGAGGTGGCGAGCGCAACCGCCAGCCAGAGCAGTCGAGCCTCGCTGATATCGACGGCTTCTTGGTCGCGGCCAATCACCGTGAGGATCACCGTGCGCTCGCCAACGTACTGGGAGACGGCAAGCCACTTGCCATCGAATTCGTACTCTCGCACCAACTCACCACCGGCCATCACCGGCTCGGCGAGCGTCAGCACCTGCGGGGTGGTCCATGTCTGTCCGACCGGTTCCCAGAATTCATCTTCTGGCACGGCGACCCACACGTTGCCGGGCAGGTCGGTTGTCTCGGTTCGCCAGGCCACGAGCGTGTCGTCAATGCGCGACCGGGCCTGCAGATAGGTGTCTTGTTTCGCGTTGTAGCGATCGTTCGTGTAGGCCCGATATGCGAGGGGACCCACGAACGCCAGGGTGACCAGTGCGGCAAGGAGTGCAGCAAGAAGTCGCCGTGAGTCGAACCTCACGACGGCATGGCTCCACCAGCATCGAGGTGCGAACTCATGCAGCTGCCCCGTCGTCGATCATGCGGTAGCCAACGCCACGCACTGTCTCGATCGGATCTTCCATGCCGGGCAGTTCAAGCTTGCGACGAACGTTTGCGATGTGCACGTCGACCACGTTGGACAGCCCGTCGTAGTTGGCGTCCCACACATGTTCGAGCAGGCGTTCACGGCTGCATACGCCACCGGCGTTGCGCATCAGATACTCGAGGAGCGAGAACTCCCGAGCGGTGAGCGGCACCATGATGGCGCCGCGCCACACCGTGTGCGATGCCGGGTCGAGGCTCACGCCGCCAACTTCAAGTACCGGACCGGACGCATCCTGTGGTCGACGGAGGAGTGCCCGCACGCGAGCCGCAAGCTCCGGGTAGGCGAATGGCTTCGTGAGGTAGTCGTCGGCGCCTGCGTCGAGCCCTGCGACCTTGTCGGAGATGCCGTCACGGGCCGTGAGCATCAAGATCGGCAGACCCAGCTTGCGCTGCCGAATCGTGCGGCAAAGATCAAGACCGTCGCCATCTGGCAGACCAATGTCGAGCACGGCCAAGTCGTACTCATGGACGGAGATTTGCTCGCGAGCGCCATTCACGGTGCTGACGACGTCAACGGCGTAGCCCTCTTCGGCCAGGCCTCGTTCCAAAACCCGCGCCAACGGGCGGTCGTCTTCAACCAATAGCAGCCGCACCGACCCAGTGTGGCCGGTCCGGCATCAATCGTCATCATGTGGACTACCCGGCTAGGTGATTTCACCCTTCGCGGGAGGGACCCAAACACGGTTCGACCCCTCAAGAGTGAGGTTCTGGGCTGATTTTGCCACGTCCGCCAATCATGAAGTGAACATGAAGAGCCTCTTCACCATCGATTCATCGTCCATCTCGTACCTTGCTCTCATGGCCACCACTGACTCCATGGGTGTCAGTTCCTTTGTCGAGCAGGCTCCGGTTCGTGCCCGGGCTGCTCACGTGCTGCGTCGCGCCAGTTTGACTCCCCATCCCTGTCGAATTGAGCGCCTCGCAGCAACGGCCACCTTCTCGGTTACTGCGCCACACAGCGCACGAACCACAAGAACGCCAGTAGCACCTCCAACACCATCCCCGTGCTCGCTGGCGCTTCGGCATGGGTCGGCTCCTCGCCGGCCCATGCTGAGGCACACTCTTTTCTAGGCAGCGGCTTTCACGAAGGCAGTCGTTGCCCAGAGGCCTACGATGGAGGGCGTGGTGGCACAAGAGAAGCCCGTCCGTCCTCGACTGATCACTGCGTTCATCGCAATGATGTGCGCGCTGCTCCTGAGTCCGGTGGTTGCCGGCGCTCAAACCAACGCAGACGTCGCCCGGGAAGTCGACCAAACCGGTCGGTTCGTCGAGTTCGAGGTAGATGCCGAGCTTGAGGCCGCCATCGGGCGAGCGAACGCAGCCAACATCGGCTTCATCTGGATCGACCAGTCCGGGGGCGACGCCGAGCTCGTGGCTACTGGAGTCCGACGCGAGCTGGCCGACATCAACTCTCGCTACGTCACCGTCGTTGCACTGAACAACGATGGCGTCTGGGTCGACTCTCGCGACGGCGCACGAGCCGCCCAGGCTGGCAGCGAATCGTTCGACGACTTCCTGGCCGGCGACGTCGCCGGCGGCCTCGACACGGTTACCTCGGTCATGTCCGGCGGTGGCAGCGGAGCGACAGACAACAGCGGATCAACAGCGACCACCACGGCAACCGGCTCCGGAACGGCCAACGACTCAGCCACCACCCGCGACAGCGGTGGTGGCTTCCCCTGGTTCACGCTCCTCGTGCTCGGCGGGCTCGGGTTCCTTGCCTTCCGGTTCTTCAACGGCCGTCGTCGAACCAACAAACAGTCGATCGAACACATGGAACGCGACCGGCTCGAAATTCGTGAACAGCTTCGGGACAACGCCGATCGAGTGATCAACCTGGGCGACCGAGCGATTGCGCACGGCGATGCCGAACTCGTCCGCATGTACGAAGAAGCAAGCCGGGCCTATCAAGAGGTCAGCACCTCAATTGATGATGCGTCTACCGCGGAAGAGATCGACCAACTCGACGACAAGATCGACGACGCCGAGTGGAAGTTCGAAGTGATCGAAGCCCGGATCGAGGGCCGTCCAGAACCGAAATCACCGGCCGACCTCGAGCCCCCTCCCCCGCTCGGCAACCCGAATCCGCCGAGCGCCGACCAACAACCAGACCAACGTCAAGGCGGCACGGTCACCAGACGAGGCAGAACGATCCCGCCACTCGGCTCGCCGAACGATCGCCCCGCACTCGGACGCGACGAGAGCATCTTCGACCAGCAGCGCGACCCTCGCCGCACCCAGCGTCAGGCTCAGCGCCCACAGCGACGCCGTGGTGGTGGCGGCATCGGCCGCATGCTCAGCGGTGGAGCCGGTCGCATGCTCATGAGCGTGCTGATGTCGGTCCTGCTCGGCGGCATGGGTAACCGTGGCGGATCCCGACGAAGCCAACGACGACGCTCAGGCGGCGGCTTTGGTGGTGGCGGCTTTGGCGGCGGAGGCGGCGGCCTTGGCGGCGGCGTCTTGAGAAACCGTTGATGTATCGCCTTCACTGTCACACCGTGCCTGCATGATGGAGACCATGGCAGAGGCACCCCCACATCTTTCGCCGTCTTCGGCGTCTGCATTTGATCACTGCCCCAGACGGTGGAAGTTCAAGTACATCGACCGTCTGCCCGAACCTCCCGGCCAAGCTGCGGTTGTCGGCACGTTTGCCCACGAGGTGCTTGAACACCTCTGCGGCCTGCCGGCTCCCGAACGCACGCTCGACAAAGCCAAGCTTTTGGCGCGAGAACTGTGGCCTGCACAAGAGGCGACCGACGATTTCAGGGCCCTCGAGCTCGACGCAGACGGCTCTCGGGCGTTTCGCTGGCAAGCGTGGCTCGCCATTGCCGGGCTGTGGGATTTGGAAGACCCCGCGACGGTCGACGTTGTGGCCACCGAGCGCAAGGTCACCGCAGAGCTGGGCGGCGTGCCGTTTCTCGGCATCGTCGATCGGCTCGATCGGATCAACGGCAAGCTCGTTGTGAGCGACTACAAGTCGGGAACACTGCCGCGAGTTCGGTGGCGCGAAGACAAGCTCCAGCAGGTGGTGTTGTACGCCGCTGCTGTTGAGGCCATCGAGGGTGAGCAACCAGAGACCGCTCGCCTTCTGTATCTCGGTCAGAAGGCCATCGACGTCACGGTGACCGACCGCAAGATCGAAGAAGCTACCGGTCAGCTCAGTGAAACCTGGGTCGGGATCGGGGCCGCATGCTCAGCGAATGAGTTCGAAGCCAAGACGGGCGTGCTGTGCGGCTGGTGCCCGTTTGTCGAAGACTGCCCAGAGGGTCGAGCTGAGCTCACACGGCGACATGCCGCAGGCAAACTTCCAGCACACGCACCGGCGTCTGCGCTTGTGGCCTAACGGCGACTGCCGTTTGCCATTGCCGAGAGGCAGGCTGCCTCGATCAGCTACTCGCCAGCAGGGCGAACACAACGGATGCAGGGAGTTGGTCCGTAGTGGGTGACGTGATCGGTCCACGCATCACCGTCGAAGTAGCGCAAGCGGTGGTGGCTCTGCGGGTCGTCATACCAGCCAGCCGTGTGGACATCGGCACGAGCTGTCTGCTTCGCACCAGTTTCGAGAGTTGTCATTCGCCGCATCTCCGTTGCATTCCGCCGAAACGCCCACCTAGGCCGCTTTCATCGGTACCTACGTGTTTTCGGACGTCTGACCGATTCCTTGAGTCGCGAAGTGTGTCTGGGTGATCACACCCCGTCACGGATCCCCAAATTCGGGGATTTCGACCGCCGCCGACGAGCCATTAGCTCAGCTGGCCGCAGGCGCCGACGGCCGTCGGATCCGCCTCAGCAACACCGGAATCATCGACCAGAACGCCGCTCGAGTGGCGGTTGACCTGATCTAGGATCGCCTGCCGCTCCGTCTCACTGGGCGATCGGAGCACGCCTCCTTCGGATCGCACCGGCACCACCCGCATCGTGAGACCTTCCTCGGCGATCTCGACTTCAATGATCGCCGAGTTGCCGCTGATCCCTCCGGCAGGCGGAAAGGCGAAGTTTCCGGTGCTGTAGGCAACGAGCGTCTCGCCGTGCAAGCCAAGCCCCTGAAGAACGTGCGGATGTCCGTTGATTACGACGTCGGCCCCGAGGTCGGCGTAGTGCTGGGTGAGCTCGACCATGAACGGCGACGGGCAGAGCACGCCTTCTTCGCCGCCGTGCATCATCACGATCGTGACGTCTGATTGCTCGATCGCGCTCAGCACTGTGGCGTCTGCCAGCTCTTGAAAGGGCGGGCAGGTCCAACCGATCTGGGGTCGGGTGTTCTCGCCACTCGCCGACCAGTCACAAGGGACTCGCGAGAACGACACAAGGCCAACGGTCCAATCGCCGACGGGAACGATGAGCGGGGCGAAGGCCTCGGTTTCGTCCCGTCCGGCGCCAACCCGCAGCAGCCCTCGAGCATCGAGTTCGTCGAGCGTCTGTTCAAGGGCTGGTACGCCGTAGTCGAGTGCATGGTTATTGCCGAGGGTCACGCCATCAATGCCGGCGTCGACCAGCAGGTCGAGTGCCACCGGCGGAGACTTGAACAGGAACGACTTGTCGACAGGAGGTCGACCGACTCCCGAGTCAGCGACGGCTGTCTCGAGATTGATGACCATCAGATCTGGTGCTTCGAGAAGGTCGACGATTTGGCCAAACGGATCTCTCGTCTCGAGGCCGTTGGTAAAGGTTGAGTCGCCGGCAACGCCAACGACAACCGTCGCCCGCGGCGCCTCAGTTGTTGTCGTCGACTCGGTTGTTGGCGCATCGGACGTGACCGATTCGCTCGTCGCAACGCTCGTGGTTGGAGCCGTCGTTGCGGGCTGAGCCGTCGCAACTGTTTGCTCGCTCACAGAGCGAGGGGACGCATCATCGGTGCCCTCAACGATTACACCTGAGCATGCCGCAAGGCTCAGCATCGCCGCGGCGGCAACCGCACCCCTCAAACGCATGTGTCCTCCCTGTCGCACGCTATTGCAGTCGATCCCCCGACCACGGGATGCCACCTTGCTGGCCGCCTATCTCGGCCAGTACCCTCGGCGGTCTCTTGAGTTGTGGGGTACGTGATGGGCGGCGCTGACGCAGGCGTGTGCGTTGGTATGGATATCGGGCGTCATCGGCTCTTTGTCGCGTCCGACCGAGGCGAGACAGCCACGCTGATTCCGATGGCTGACGACCACGACGGCCTGCTCCTGCGGTGGATGGCTGGCGACGGCCCAAAGCGGTTCTCTGATCGTGTGCGACAGTCGGCCGGTATCGATGGGCGAGGAGTTGCGGCGAGTGCCGATGTGGCCGTAGAAGCTCTCGCTCGGCTTCACGGCGACGAGCGAATTCGGATTGCCATTCCCGCGTCGTTTGGCCCGCAATGCCGGGCCGATGTGGTTCGCGGCATGCGCCGCCAGGGCCTCGACGTTGGCCCCCACGATCTGATCGAGCGACCCGTTGCGGCTGCTGCTGGCTGGCTCGCCCACCGTCGTGCCGTGTCTGGCACAACGCTTACTCATCCCGTGCTGCTCATCGACAACGACGGCGGCGAACTCTCTGCCCTCGCCTTCGACCCCGGCAGCACCCGACTTCTCACGGTCGCACCGCTCAACGTGGTTGATGGTGACGACACGCTCGCCGACGTAGCCGCTCGTATACGAGATCTCATCGACTGCGTTGCTCGACTCACCCATCCCGCAGATGAACTCGTGCGAGACGACTCCGCCCAAGCGGCCGCCGCCCGGATCCGCACCGTGGTGCTCACCGGCAATGGAGCGACGCAGCCTTCGCTCATCGACATGGTGAGCGAGCTATTGCCTCACGCCAGCTTCGCCCCAGATCCCGTGACGCCCGCCGAACAATGCGTGGCCACCGGGCTGCTCCATCTCGACGAGCTCGAGAGCTGGATGGCGTGTTGGCCAACGCTCGACCTGGCAACGAACCGCGAGACGCTTGTGCATCGCGGGCCACAAGCCGCGCTACTGAGCAACGAGGAACACCTGGCGCTCGGTGCGGAAACACTCCGACTCGTTGGCCCCTACGACACCTCGATCGACGTGACAGCAGGATCGTGTCGAGGCTCGGGCATCGCCATTCCCGCCGTCCTTCGAGACGAGCTACGAGTGAAGGTGCTCGACGATGGCCGCGTGCTGCTACTCGGCCCTCACGGTGTGCCGCCGCTTGCTTTGCTGTTTGGCTGGCCGTGCCCGGGAACCGATGCACGCGCCGTTGCGCTTCGATCCGTCGGCCGCCGGGCCGTGACCGTGGCGGATGAGTTGCAGACGACTGCGCCGCCAGCAGCGACGGTTACGCCGGCACCCAGAGGCGATTGACAACATCGAGCCAGAGCTGCGTCGTGAGTCGTAGCGAATCAACGTCGATGCGTTCGTTGTGGCCATGGAAGCGGCGGAAGAACTCGCCGACGTCGATGCTGTCGCTCAAGAGCCCAGCGCCGTATGCCACGGCTCCCCGATCACGGAAGAACCGACTGTCGGTGCCTCCCGTGACAAGGCTCGGGATGATGGCAGCCTCGGGATACGCCACATGCATGGCATCTGACAGCGCACTCCATAGCGGGCCGCCGGCTGCCGACGCAGTCGCCGGGCTCTCGTGGATGATCTCGGTCTCAACCTGGTCGTAGAGATCGCCGAGCGCGGTTCGAAGGTGTTGCTCTACGTCTTCTGCTGTTTCGCCTGGCACCGTGCGGATGTCGACCTCGAGTTCGACAACATCGGGAATCACGTTCGTCTTCACGCCACCGTGAATCACGTTGGGGCTGAAGGTGGTGTGTGAACACGAGTGGACGTTGGCCTGAATCCCTCTCGGCAGCTCAGCGATGGCCTCCATCACTGCGCCTGGGTCGAGCAAACGGCCATGGAGGTCGTCTGGCAAGCCAAGCGCTGCGATCTTGGCGGCCCACAACTCATCGAGCTTCGCCGCTGGGCGGTATTCGGAGAGGCGCCGAACGATCTCAGCGGCCTTGATCAGCGCGTTGTCGGCGTTGAGCGGCGCAGAGCCATGGCCCGGCTTGCCCTTTACCTTGAGCTTGCGCCAACCAAGACCCTTCTCGGCCGTGGTGACGAGCAGCGTGTGCCCTGCACTGTTGTGATAGGCCATGCCGCCGAACTCGGTGAGTACGTAGTCGCACTTCAGCGCGTCCCACTCGTCACGCACCAACTGCTCGGCCCCGTGTGTGCCGCCCGCTTCCTCATCGGCAACGGCGAAGTAGATGATGTCGCCCGGGTAGCGCCGGCCACTGTTGACGATGTGGCGAAAGGCGACGGCCATGGACGACGTCAGGTTGAGCATGTCGACCGCACCACGGCCCCACACCTCAGCCGAGCCATCGTTGGGATCGCCAACCAGCTCGCCGGCAAACGGATCGCGCTCCCAACCGTCTGGTGATACCGGCACAACGTCGGTGTGCCCCATCAGACAGAGCGCTGGTGCGTCAGGGTCTGTGCCCTCGTAGCGAGCGATGAGCGAGGTGCGGCCCGGCGTCGGCTCGTACATCTGCATGTCGACGCCGGTGCCCTCGAGCTCGTCTCGCAACAGCCGAGCCGAACGGTCTTCGTCCCCCGATTCTGGCGTGCCATCGTTGACACACTGGTTGCGGATCATCGCCTGAAGAAGCTCAACAGTTTCCCCAGTAAGGCGTGTCATGGTCGCAGCGTCGGTCATAGGCCGACACTACCCGGATTGGTGGCGATGCTCAGGACGAAGATCCAGCCCAGGAATAGAACCGAGTGCAATATAGTTCAAATCAAAACTATAAGCTGCTTGCAACCGACGAGACGAGAATCGCTCCCATGACACCATCGCCAAAATCCCTGCCATCTGGCACCTGGACAATCGACCCCAACGCAACAACCGTGACCGCAACCGCCAAGATGATGAAACTCATCGACGTCGGCAACGAGATCGTTGTGTCGGCCGAGGCCTCTGGAACAGTCGCATCATGACTGGGTCGTTCAAGCGAGACATGAACTATCTGGGCGATCGGATCACGCCGGATTGCTCCGAGGGCTGGCCTGTCCAGGCGGGCAAGTATCGCCTCGTTGTGGCTCATGCCTGCCCGTGGGCCAACCGCTCGCTCATCACACACCGATTGCTTGGTTTGGACTCGGCGATCTCGGTGGGAACCGCAGGGCCACTTCACGATGCCTCAAGCTGGAATTTCCATCTCGACCCGGATGGCCTGGACCCGGTGCTCGGCATCCACAAGTTGCAAGAGGCGTTCTTCAACCGCGACCCCGAGTACCCGCGAGGCATCACGGTGCCCGCAATCGTCGACATCGAGTCCGTCAGCATCGTCACCAACGACTTCGCGCAGATTGAAGCCGACCTGTCCACTGAGTGGACGGCCTTCCATCGCGATGGCGCTCCTGACCTGTGGCCAGATGAACACCGTGACGAGATGGACGAGGTGAACCAACTGGTGTTTACCGACGTCAACAATGGCGTGTACAAGACAGGCTTTGCATCGTCGCAGAGCGCGTACGAAGAGTCGTACGACACGCTTTTTGCCCGTCTCGATTGGCTCGAAGAGCGACTGACCGACCGACGGTTCCTTGTCGGCGACACGATCACGCAGGCCGACATTCGCCTCTGGACCACGCTGGTCCGATTCGATGCGGTCTATCACGGTCACTTCAAGTGCAACCGCAACAAGCTGACTGACATGCCGGCGCTTTGGGCCTACGCCCGCGACTTGTTCCAAACGCCGGGCTTTGGTGACTCGATCGACTTCGAACAGATCAAGGCGCACTATTACGGCGTCCACACCGGCATCAATCCGACCGGCGTGATCCCCAAGGGACCGCGTGATCCGGGCTGGACCACGCCACATGGTCGAGAGCAGCTCGGCGGTAGGCCCTTCGGCGACGGCACTCCCCCGCCGCTCGCCTGACCGCACCCACGACTTGGACCAAAACGAGAAAGGCCCGGGCGACAGCCCGGGCCTTTGCTCAGATTGGGATGCTGGCTTAGCGGGAGGCGAGGGCCTCGAGCAGAGCTGGCATGACCTTGTGCACGTCACCAACGATGCCAAGATCGGCAACACCGAAGATCGGGGCCTCCGGATCCTTGTTGATGGCGATGATGTTCTTCGAGCCCTTCATGCCCACGAGGTGCTGCGTGGCACCAGAGATGCCGCAGGCGATGTAGACGTTTGGCTTCACGACCTTGCCGGTCTGGCCAACCTGCTGTGAGTAGGGCACCCAGCCAGCGTCGACGATGGCGCGAGACGCACCAGCGGCACCGCTGAGCGACTTGGCGAGGTCGGCAACAAGCGCAAACTTGTCGGCCTCGCCGAGGCCACGGCCACCGGACACAACGAGATCAGCCTCGTCGAGCTTCGGACCATCAGACTCTTCAACAAAGCGGTCAGACACCGTGGCGCCGCCGGAGTTGCCGAGGTCAGGAACCTCGAGTTCTTCGACGTCGGCCTCGTCGCCACCGGATGGCTCTGCGGCGAATGACTTCGGACGAAGCAGCACCAGGTGCGGTCCGTCGCCGGTGAGCTTGGTCTTGATGTCGGTGGCACCACCGAAGATTGGCTCGGTGCCAACGAGGGTGTCGCCGTCGACTTCGACGTCGACGCAGTTGGTGATGACCGTGCGGTCGAGCTTCACCGAAAGGCGAGCGGCGACGTCACGACCGTCGTAGGTGGTGGCGGCCAGCACGGCGTCTGGGCCGTCGCCAGCATCACAGGCAGCGGCAATCGCAGCAGCGACCGGCACACCAACAAGCGCACCGTCGAGGTCGCCAGTTTCGTAGACGGTCTCGGCGCCGTAGGAGCCAAGAACCTCGGCGACGTCGTCGCCTTCATCGCCAGCAACAACGCAAGCGACCGTGTCGGCCAAATCGCGTGCCTTGGTGAGGAGCTCAAGCGTGGTCGAGGTGACCTCGCCGTCAACAACCTCGGCGTATACCCAAATCGTGTCCAGAGTCATGATCAGATCACCTTCAGATTCTCGAGGAACTCAACGATCTTGAGGTGGGCTTCGCCATCGTCTTCGATGACCTCGCCAGCCTCACGCTGAGGTGCCTCTTCAACACCAACGATTTCCTGGCCGGAACCGGCCCAGCCGACGGCGTCGGGAGCAAACCCGAGGTCGGCGCTTGACTTCTCGTCGAGCGGCTTTGACTTCGCAGCCATGATGCCCTTGAACGAGGGGTAGCGAGGCTCGACCACACCAGCGGTCACGCTGATAACGGCGGGCAGCGAGCAATCGACGACGTCGTAGCCGGCGTCGGTCTGGCGCTGCACCTGAATCGCGTCGCCGTTGACCTCGATGCTCTTCGCAGCAGTGACCGACGGAAGGTCGAGCACAGCGGCGATCATCTCAGGCACGGTGCCGGTGTAGCCATCGGAGCTTTCAGAGCCGGCGATGACAAGATCGGGCTCTTGGTCCTTGATGGCAGCGGCCAGCACCTTGGCTGTGGTGAGGGCGTCCGAGCCGATGAGCTCGGTATCGCTGATCAGCGTGGCCGACTCAGCACCCATGGCAAGTGCGGTGCGAAGACCGGACTGCTCATTGTTGGGAGCCATCGAGACCAGCGTGACCTCGCCACCGCCAGCGTTGTCGACGAGCTGGAGACCCATCTCGACGCCATAGCTGTCGGACTCATCAAGGATCAGCTTGACGTCTCGCTTGAGCGTTCGAGTCTCAGGATCGAGCGCCCCAGGATCGGCCGGATCGGGAATTTGTTTGACACATACGACGACCTTCATGCCGGCATGCTATCCGCAACACTTGACCGCCCGGTCAATCGAACTAGCTCTGCTGTCGCAGAGCGCTACTCGCGATCCGGAACTCTCTCGGGGCTTGTCGCCTCCGGCGACCAAGCTTGCAGTCACATTGGCTCTGCTGTCGCAGAGCGCTACTCGCGATCCGAAAATCGCTCGGGGCTGGCTCCTCCGTCGCCACGCGCACGCGCCTGGGAGTTGTGAGCGTCAGCGAACAACTCCGTTAGTGAGCGGAGCGAACGGCGCGGACGGCAGGAACCACGAATCGGACGGCGTTTGGGCGGTGTTCGAGCCGGAGCTCGGTCACGGGATCAAACGGCTCGCCATCCAGCTGGAACGGAAACGGCGTGTCAGACGTGATGGTCACGCCCGTGACGTCACTCCAATGATGTTGGGCGCCCTTGTTGTCCAACCCACCGCTGCCGAAGGCGGCCTTCATGGCCCCGGCCAAGTTCGGCAACGACATGGAATCGAGCGCCACGATCGACAGCGGCGTCGAGAGCGACACCTCGGGCGCCAGATCGAGCGGGCGATTCCCTACGAACGTGTAGGGGTTGACGTTCATGGCCACCGCCATCTGCGCCTGATCGATCACTCGTCCGTCGTCACCGACAACCCGCAATGCGAGCTGCTCACGTTCTGTCGATGTCCACGTTCGCATCGCAGCAGCGATGAACCACGGGTGGCCGGCAAACCGCTTGAGCGGGCTACGCCGCTCCACTCGGTGCACCACCGCAGCGTCAAAGCCGGCGCCGACGTGGAAGACAAACACTCGGTCGTTGGCAACACCGACGCTGCCGGGCACAAACTCGGTCTTCGCCTCAAGCGTCTTCAACAGCACGTCAGTTGCAGCGTCAAGATCGTTCGGATAGCCGATCGCCCGAGCGAACACGTTGGTCGACCCACCGGGCAATGGGGCAAGGCCGCAGGTGGTTCCAAGCAGACCGTTGGCTGCCTCGTTCACCGTGCCGTCGCCGCCAATCGTGACAACGACGTCCGCTCCCTCCTTCATCGCTCGGTGGGCCAGCCGGGTGGCATGGTTTCGACGCGTGGTGGTGTGCACGGAGAGGTCGTGGTCTTGACTGAGCCGCTGCTGCGTGACCACCAAGCCGCGACGTTTCACCGACGAGGCCATCGGATTGACGATGAGCGTCAGCTTCATGCGAGCGCCGCTTGTGCGTGGTCTGGCTTGTTAGTGATGAGTGCATCCACACCCATCTGCGCCAACGCACGCATGCGGTCGGCGTCATCAACCGTCCACACGTTGACCTCGAGCCCAGCGTCGTGGGCCGCAACCACCACCTCGGCGGTCACCAGCGGATTGTGGGGATGTACGGCAACCACCCCGTGATCAACCGCACGAACAATCTCGTCTGCGACAACAATTCCGCCCCGTTCTGGGTCGTCCCAGAACAGCCAACCAGTCGGTAGATCAGGGTCTGCTTCGCGAACCGCCAGCACCGTGTCGAAGTCGAACGACGACACCAGCACCCGATCCTGCACCCCGAGCTCGTTGATCAAGGCCACCACCTCTCTGGCGACGGCTTGATCTGGATCGAAATCAGGCTCGTGGTCGTGGTTCTTGATCTCGACGTTGACGAAGTCTGCCGGCACCGCCGAGAACACCTCGGCGAGCGTCGGCACGATCTCAGGAAGGTCTGCGTACGCATAGTCACGAATCAGACGGCCATCGTTCAGATGGGCGTCATGGTGAACAACGAGCACACCGTCTGCGGTCTTTCGCACGTCGAGCTCACTCCCGATCGCACCGAGCTCGCTCGCACCGACAAACGCCTCGATTGTGTTCTCTCGGTAGGCAAAGGACGCTCCACGGTGAGCAACGATTTTTGGCACGGTGGGCCCCTGTTCACTGGAATCTGAGAAATCTGTCACAACAAACTCTTTACGAGAGTCAAACTAAAAGCTACGTTCGTGCTGGGACCGAACGAATCATCGCCGGTCATAAATCGACTGTTGGGGAGGACAGTAGATGACGATCGCAGAGGGTCATACCTCACGCTCGTATACCGATCTTGAGGCCACTGGGCCAGTCATGTTTGATCGGGTGGCTCGCAGGGTGGCTGAACGCCCGGACGATCCAATTGACACCAGCTGGCGCGACACTGCTTCGTGTCGCGACACCGATCCTGATCTGTTCTTTCCGATCGGGACAACGGGCATGGCCATCACACAGATTGATGAAGCCAAGGCTGTGTGCATGAGCTGCAAGGCGCAGACGCAGTGCCTTGAGTTCGCACTTCGCGCCAATCAAGACACCGGCGTTTGGGGTGGCACGTCCGAAGAGGAACGTCGCCAGCTGCGCCGCACCTACCTCGCTCGCCGCCGGAGCCAGCTCTAGCCGGTCTACTAGCTCACACGAGGTGAGCTAGCTACCGGTCGCGTTCAAAACGCACCTGAATCTGGGCAACAGCGCCGCTTGGCGCGGCATTCGCGCCCCCACTATCTGACGCCACGGGTCGCAGCGTGATGGTGCCACCAAGGTCTCCTGCCGCGAGCGTTCGCGCAATCGTGAGCCCTAGACCGTCGCTGCTATCGAGGTCGAAGTCGGGCGGTAGCCCGGCACCATCGTCGTGTACCCGCACGGTCAGACCCTCGGGCCCGGTCTCCATTTCGATCGTGACGTGTCCGCCCTCGCTCCCCGGCGGATACCCGTGCTCGACCGCGTTCTGGAGGAGCTCGGTAAGCACAACAGCCAGCGAGCTTGCGGTTGCCGCCGGCATGATCGGCCCGTCGCCGACCACTCGAAACGTGATTGGGCGGTCGGGGGCCACGAGCGCCTCCTCAACCATCGCCACAATCGGCCGCAAGATCTCTTCGAACTCGACGTCGTCGCCGCCCTCCTGCGCCAGGATCTCGTGCACCAAGGCAATGGAACGAATACGGCGAACTGACTCGTCAATCGCTTGTTTGGCCTCGGGCACCTCAACCCGCCTGCCCTGCAACCGCAGTAGCGACGACACCGTCTGCAAATTGTTCTTCACTCGGTGGTGAATCTCGCGAATCGTTGCGTCCATCGACACGAGCAAGCGCTCTTGTCGGCGGAGGTCGGAGACGTCACGCAAGAGCACGACCGCGCCGGTGATGTCGCCCCCATCGAGGAGGGGCAAGAGGCGCATCATCACGTTGGTCGATGTGCCTCGTTCGATCTCGTCTGTCACCGGCACTCTGAGGCGAAAGGCGGTTCGAAGCGCGTCACGCTGAAAGCCGAGATCGTCCAGATCGCGGCCCATGGCATTCGCATGAAAGCCCATGCGGTGCAGCGCCGACACGGCGTTCGGTGACGAGTAGGTCACCTTGGTGTCTGCATCGACGATGATCACGCCGTCGCCGACACGAGGGGCAAGCTCAGACTCTTCGTCGAAGGCAAACGGAAAGTCGCCGTTTGCGATCATCTTGATCACGCGGTTCGAGACTCGCAGATAGGCCCGTTCGAGCTCGCTGCGGTCGCGTTCGGTTGTGACCCGAGCCTCATAGCTCAGCACGGCGATCAGCTCACCGCTACGCCGAACCGGCACGGCGATGACAGAGACGAGCTCTTCCGGGTCTCGATCGCCGCGGCTGGCATCGACGCGCCGTGATTCGCCCCGAACAACCTCACCGGTTTCGAGCGCTTCCACAAGCACGGGACGATCGTCGTACGCGAAGAATCGTCCGACTTGATCGTCTCGATAGAGGGTTTGCGTTGTGGCCGGCCGGACCTGTCCGACGGTGACAAACCGAGAAGGTTGATCTCCTTGGCTCCGAACAACGGGAACCACCAGAAGGAGGTCGGCGAAGGAGAGATCAGAGAGGAGGTTCCACGAGCCGATCAGGCGGCGAAGGTGGACTCGGTCCTCGGGGCCCAGCTCGGAATGACGTTTGACAAGATCACTCAAACTGGACATGGAATCACCTTAGTGACACCAACCAGAGCTACAGCGTTAGCGCCTTAGCGCAGCGTAGGGAGCTTCGGTTTCGACGATCCATGCCGTCGGGCACGCCGGGCAGTGCAGCGAGGCAACGCCCCGCACGAGATCAAAGAAGTCGACCGAGCCGTTCGTCGCACAGCGAGGGCACGGGTGCTTTGCTTTCGTCTCGTCGCGGACCACGTCATCGGCCCACACGTCTCGGGACTTCTCCATCAAACAGAACCTCCTGGGAAGGGACAACTCTGAGAATGTCCGCATTTCGAGGGGGTCACAACGGCCAGGTCACCCCAAACGTGAACCGCGCGGACTACCAGCCTTATAGGGAATCTTGCTCGTCATGCCGAAGCTCGATGCTCAGGGCACCTACTCGGCGTCTGGACCGTCGAGCAGGGAGACGAGTCCCTCAAGATCGCCGACGGCCTCGGCATGCCACGACACCGTTTGTACGGCGTCTTCGGCGTTGTCCCGTGCGTCGGGGTCAGCGACCAGGTCGGCTTGACGTCTTGCTTGATCTCGAACGACCTCGATGGCCTCTCGAGCCGTGCCGTTGGCGACGGTGTCGAGTTGGTCATCGGCAATGTCGCGGATCTGTCGTGGCAACACTCGGTTCACGAGTCGTAGCGCAACATCGTGTCCTCGAGCGCCAAGTTCGGCGGTGAGCTCACGAGCTTGCTGGGCCGGTACTGCCTCCGCCGTGTGAACAACGACGTAGCGCGTGGCCGGGTCGTCGAGCCGGTCGCGCACGTCGGTTGCTCGCACAACGAAGTCGGGTTGGAGTTTCGAGAACAGCCAGAAGAAGTCGGCAATCTCGGCCAGGAACGGTCCGCCCAGCAAGCGTTCAGCAACGGCCAGAAACGGCTTGGCCGCCGTCATCACCAATCGGTTTCGATAAGGGGCAGTGAGCCACCGGAGCAAGCGACTGGCAAAGAAGTCGAGCATGCGCTCGGGGGCGTCGAGCACATCGAGCGCATGGACAGACGGCGGCGTATCGATCACCACGAGGTCGTAGCGATCGTCGTTGCTCAGACCCACGAGCTGGTCGAGGGCGATGTAGTCGTGGCTCTGAACGAATCGCTGCGTGAGTGTGCGATAGAGCCGGTTGGCCAACAGCTGGTCGGCCGTCTCCTGATCAGGAGCAAGATCGGCCACAAGTGCGTCCCAGCTTCGCTCCATGTCGACCATGCGAGCCCAGAAGCGTCCATCGCCCGCGCCGACGGGCACAAGCACCGCTTCGTCGTCGAACTCATCGAGCCCGAGCGCATCGGCCAGTCGACGCGCAGGATCAACCGTGACTACGAGCGTTCGCCGGTGATGAAGCTGAGCGGCGCGTGCCGCGAGGGCGGCCGACAGCGTCGTCTTGCCGACACCACCGGGCCCGGTGACGATGATGAGCTGAGCCGATTCGATGAGCTCGTCTGCCCCCGTCACCGGCCTCGCTCCTCTGGCTGCCAGGGTTCGAGGGCACGTCGCATATCAGCAACGGGATCAGCCGACAGCTCAACGATCGCCGTGACGCATTCCAACTCGTCGATGCGCTCAAGCTGTTCGGTTGCAGTGTCTGACGAGCTGAGCGCCACGTGCGAGGCAAGAGCGAGCGCGTCACCGGATGCAGCGGCTGATTCGACAAGGTCGGCCAGCGCCTGCCGCCCCATCGCGTCGACTCGCAACGGAACCTTGTTGACCACGATCCCGGCGATGTCGACTTCGGTCTCGGTGAGAAGGCGTTCGAGCAACATCACGGTTTCCGACACCGGCAGCTCTTCGGCCTGGGTGACAACGACGGCCGCCGTTTGCGCCCGGTCACGCAGGATCGCGGCCACCCACTTCGTTTGCTCAACGAGGGGCCCGATGCCGATGAGATCCGACAGGTTGTCGGCCGCTGCCAGCAGCTCGACGCAATGGCCGGTGGCCGGCCCGTCGACAACGACAAGATCCCAGTTGTCTTCGCGAACCTCGTACGCGATCTTGCCGATCGTCAGAATCTCGCGCACGCCGGGGGCGGCCGCTGCGACGTAGTCGAAGATGCCGGCGATCGGCCCGATTCGGGTCGGCGAAATGGGCATCCGCAGGTAGATGTCGATGTACTCCCGCAGCGCTTCTTCCGTGCTGAGTTCCAGCACTTCGATCGCTCCCCCGCTTGCGCTATCGAAACGACTCGATAGCGGCCCGAGCGCCGCAGCCAGTCCGCCGTCGGAGACGACGTCGACGGCGAGCACACGGGCGCCGGCGGTCGCGGCATCAATGGCGATGGCAGCGGCAACCGTTGAACGGCCAACGCCGCCCTTACCAGCAACAATGACGAGCTGGCGATCGAGTGGAGTGGTCGGAGCCTCTTCGGACTCCGAGATGGGATCAGGCTCCGAAGCCAATGCGGCGATCGTCGTCGTCGCCACCGAGTTGCACAAACGAAATGCGATCGGCCGGAACGGCCAGCTCGGCGCCGCGCTTGTCGGTCACCCAGAGCACGCTCGACTCGCCCGAGAGCACAGCCTCGATTTGGCTCTTCACGTCTGCACGAACGACGTCATCTGGAAGGTCAACGTCGACGACCTGTGTTGAGCGAGCAATACCGATCTTCAGATCCATGCCCCAAACCTACCTACTCGTTGGTCCTGTTAGGTGATCTTCAGCTCGGAGCGGTAGCGACGCTTCGGCGCAAGTGTGACGTCGAGCAGCTCGGCCAGTTCAGCGAAGACCTTGCCGGCTTCTGTCTCGGTCTGAACAGCGATGGGGGCACCGGTGTCGGCACCCTCTCGCAGCTCGGGCACGAGGGGGACGGTGGCGAGCAGCGGCACGTCGAGTTCACGAGCGAGCTCGTCGCCGCCTCCTGATCCAAACAGCTCGTAGCGGGTGCCATCGTCGCCGGTGAACCAGCTCATGTTTTCGATCACGCCGGTGACCTCAATGTTGACCTTGTGGGCCATGTAGGCGGCACGTTGCGCCACCCGCTGCGCAGCCGGCTGCGGAGTGGTGACCACAATGAGCTCACCACGAGGCAAGAACTGCGAGATCGACAGCGAGATATCGCCGGTCCCTGGCGGAAGGTCGACCACGAGGTAGTCGGGCTCGTCCCAGAAGACGTCGGTAAGGAACTGCTCGAGCGCCTTGTGGAGCATTGGGCCACGCCAGATGACGGGCTGGTTCTCTTCGACGAAGAACCCCATCGAGATGCAGCGAACGCCGTTGGCTTCCGGCGGCACGATCATCTCGTCGATGATCGTGGGCTCACGGTCGATGCCGAGCATGCGTGGAATCGAGAAGCCCCACACATCTGCGTCGACGATCGCAACCTTCTTGCCCCGGGCTGCGAGGGCGACGGCGAGGTTCGTGGTGATCGAGCTCTTGCCAACGCCACCCTTGCCGGAGGCAACGAGCAGCACTCGCGTGTTTGAGCCTGGATCGGCAAACGGGATGGCTCGCCCTTCAGCATGGCCGTGGGCTTGCTGCGAACCGGCTGATGCTCCCGGGTCGCCGTGAAGCGTGCGACGAATGTTCTCGCGCTGCTCGTCGGTCATCACACCGAACTCGATCGTGACATCGTTGATCCCATCGAGGGCCTTGACGGCGTCACTCACGCTGTTGTTGATCTCGGCTCGAAGCGGGCAACCAGCGATCGTCAGGTCGATACCAACGGTGACGTGCGGAGCGGCGATATCGACGCTTCGCACCATGCCAAGATCAACGATGCTGCGATGCAGCTCGGGATCTTGCACCGGCCGCAGGGCCTCAATGACAGCATCTTCGGTAACAGACACGAATTTCTCCTACGGGGATAGGGAGAATGAATGTCGGTAGACTACCGAGATGGTCGATCGGCCCCTCAACCGCACGCTCAGTCCAACCGAGTTTGCCAACCTCGTCAACGCTGTCAGCTCGGCCTTCGGCGATCCGACCCGACGCGACATGTACCTGCTCGTGCACGAACATGCCGATGGCATGACGGCCAACGATGTTGCCGACTCGAGCGGCGTGCACCCAAACGTGGCCAGGCATCATCTCGACAAGCTCGTCGCCGGCGGCTATCTCGAAGTCGGCCAGCGAGCCTCGGCCGGTGCTGGTCGTCCAGCCAAGGTGTACCGACCAACAAACTCAGAGCTCGAGCTCGAGTTCGATCTGGGCCACGACGACATTCTCGTCACGTTGCTCGGCAAAGCACTGTCTCGTCTGCCTGATCACGTTGCAGCAGAGCTGGCCGAAGAGGTTGGCATTGAGTTCGGCCGCAAGATGGCAGGGTCGATGCGGGCGAGCGGTACGAGCCCCATCGAAGACGACGTCAGTCAGAAGTCGTTTCGTTCCGCGCTCCACGTTGTTGCAGACGCACTGTCGTCTCACGGCTTTGCCGCCCATGCCGAGGGCGACGACGGCGATCTCCGCATCGTGTCTGGACATTGCCCATTTGGCGACGTCGCCATTGAGCATCCGGTGATCTGCGCCGTCGATCGCGGCATGGTGAAGGGCCTGCTTGAAAACCTCTACGGAGAAACCGCGGTGGCCATCGAAGGATCGGTCGCCCGCGGCGACGATGCGTGCGCGGTGGGTGTCGTCACCTAATCGAAACCTGACGAAACTCCCGCTCCCTAGTAGCCGCGAAGGGCTTTGGCGGTCCCCAATGTTTTGGCTGTGTGAAGTCCGCGTGACGGGAGTCACTGTTGTGCGAGCGCGTCGCATACTCCGCCGTTAGCATTTGGGCGGCCGTGCCGTGTGGCATGGCGCAATGCCCCCTTGGGGAGAGGAGACTTCACATGAAGAACTCAAAGTGGCTCCGCATTCTTGCGGCCATCTTTGCCTTCACGCTTGTGGCCACCGCATGTGGCTCAAGCGGTTCCGACG
>CALLGK010000201.1 GCA_938009905.1 uncultured Acidimicrobiales bacterium
GGCATCGAAAAGGCTCAGGCCGGGGGAGCGTGAAGGTCCTCACTCACGGTGGGGACAGCTGCGTTTCGCCGGCTTCAAAGACTGTCTTGCACGTCGAGTAGCGGGAGGTCGGCAATCTCGATGGCGTTGAGCGGCTCAAACGGGACAACGCTGCCGTTGGCTACCGACTCGTCACGCCACGCTTCAAACCAGCTTCGATCGATGCCCTCGACGTCGTCGACCATTCGAAGCCGATCGACGCCGTAGGTCTCGGCCAGTTCTTTCACCTCGGCTGCGACACTCTCGGGTGAGCGCTGGCGGAAGTTCGTGCCGTGGACGGCGCCCTTGCACCACTCACAGCCATACGGACAGCCGCGTGTGGTCGCGATTGTGATGGAGCTGTAGCCAGACGACTCTTGCCATTCGTCGAGGTAGCGATCCATGTCGATCAGGTCGCGGGCCGGCGTGGGAAGCGCATCGAGATCGTCGAGCGGTTCGCGGGGTGGGTTGACGACGATCTTGCCGCTGGCTCGGAAGGCCACACCCGGCTCGTCGCGAAGCACGTCGAGGTCGAGTTCGTCGCTGTCGATCAACTCAAGCAACCGAACCATGGTCTGTTCACCTTCGTGGTGCACCACGAGATCGACACACTCGTCATGCAGATACGAGGCCGGGTCTGCGGTTGGGTCTGGCCCACCAAAGGCGACAACCGTGTCGGCATCCGCAGCCAGCTGCGCAAGGAGGAGAGCCATCTCGCGGGTCGGCTTGAGGGCCGAGATGCCAACGATGTCTGGCTTGTCGTGGTGAAGCTGTTCGACAAAGGCAGATTCATCAGCAGCAAAGGTTCCGTCGAAGATCGTGACCTCGTGGCCCGCATCGCGAACAAAGCTCGCGAGATACAGCAGGCCAAGCGGGAAGTACGGGCTCGACAGTTGCTGTTCGCTCGGGCTCTTCGACAAGAAGAGTGGATGCGCCAGCATGACCTTGGCCATGGATCAACGGTACCGTGCTTCAACGTGGCCGCCCGCTCGCACACCTCGGCCAAGACCTTCCGTCGAGCGCTTCTTGCCGCTGTGGTCTTGGCGCTTTTCGCCAGCGCCTGCTCGGCTGAGCCGGCTGCCGCTGTCCGTGCGCTGTCGGCTGACGCTTACGCCGACAAGGTCCGAGGGGCGTGGCAAGCGACCATGTTTGCCAACTTTTCCGGACTCGAATTGCAGGGCGTGTGGCTCGACGAACCGGGACCCGATGGCGCCGTCGAACTCCTGACGCCCGAGCAGTGGTCGACAGACGATGACACCCACGTCGAGTACGTGCACCTTCACGCGATGGAGGTGCACGGCATCGATCCGACGTATGAACAGCTGCGTGACGAGTGGGTGTCGCACCTCAACAACGACATCTGGGTGGCCACCCGCCGAGCCCGAGATCTGATGGATGAAGGCATCGTTCCGCCCGAGACGAGTGATCCGGAGTTGAACCCCGAGGGCGTGTGGTCGATGGACGCCCAGCTCGAAACAGAGATGTTTGGGTTGCTGGCCCCCGGCCTGCCGGCCGTGGCCAGAGAGAGGGCAACCTTCTTCGCCCGAATCTCGAACAGTGGACTGGCCGTTGACGTGAGCGCGTTCTACGCCCACCTCTACGCAGAGGCGTTCATCGAATCTGATATCGAGTGGTTGCTCGACCGGGCGGTAGTGGCCGAGCCGGAGGGCTCGAAGGTCACCGAGATTGTCGACAACGTGCGGGGCTGGCATCGAGCGTTCCCAGACGATTGGCGAGCGACTCGGGCCGAGATCGCCAAGAACCACGACGTCGACCCCGAGTGGTGGGGAAGTGAAGTGAACTTCGCAGTCACGATCATGGCGCTGCTCTATGGCGAGGGTGACATGCTCGACACAATCACCATCGCTGGCTTGGCTGGATGGGATGCCGACAACAACATGACGACCTCGGCTGGCCTGCTCGGAGTGATCATTGGCTTCGATGATCTGCCTGAGCCGATCCGATCGTCGACCGACATCTACTTCAACGAAGACCTCACCGGCGATCTGCCAACGAACGATTCGGTGTCTGGCATTGCTCAGCGGACGGTTCGAGTCGGTGAGCAGATGATGTTCTCGGCTGGTGTTCGCCTTCGCGATGACACCTACGAGATTCCGCTCGATCCTGCTGATGCCTAGCCGGGTCTAGCTGTCGGCGATCGCTCGTTGGTCGGGTCTTCGGCCTGTACGGCAAAGAACACCCAGAACGTGGTGAACACCAGCAGAGCCAACGACGGGTACCACTCGACCCAGCGGACCCAACCGAGTTCGGCAAAGGCGTCGGGGTTTCGATACGTGAGATACGACAAGGGCGAGGCTGCGGCGAGGTAGAACCACGGCGCCAGCAGCAGCCAGCGATCGGCACCTTCGGTTGCGGCCGGGGTCGCAAAGATCAGCATCACGAGCAGGATCGTCAGGTACCAGGGGTGCAGCACGGGCGTGAGCGTCACATAGGCAATCAGCGGAAGCACCGACAGCCTCAAGAGCGCTCGGGGTGACGCGGCCCGCCGAGCGAGAAGCCACGTGATCACGCCGACAACGGCCATGGCGATGGCCACGATCGCGCCCGACGCCGACCGGCCGATGCTGTTCTCGAGCCAGTGCGCAATTCCCGCGTTGAAGCGAAAGTCTTGGGAGTACACACGAGCCGACCCGAAGACCCCTCGCCCCGTCGTCGTGTCGCCGAGCCCAAACCCCGCTGGCGAGAACCCAAACGGCACGACAAGTGCTACTGATGTGGCGACTGCGAGGAGACGCTGGGGCCAGGTCCAGCGCCAAAACAGCACGGGCGCCAAGAGCAGCGGAATTGGTCGCGTCAGCACGGCGAGGCTGAAGACAACCGGCGATCCGTACTCGCTCGGCCGTCCTGGTTTGAAGGCCAAGACAAGCGCGGCTAAGGCCAAGAAGATCATGAACGCGTCGAGATGGGCGGCATGGGCGGTCTCGATGATCACCAGCGGATTCCACAGGTACAGAAGTACCCGTCGAGCGGGAAGCTGGGCGATTGCGAGCAGTTTGGTAATGAGGACTGCAGCGCCGAGATCGAACAGCGTCATGACGACTTGCATGCTGAGCGGGTTCGACGGCAGGAGGGCGGCGGCTAGTCCGAACACCCCGTTTGCTGCTGGCAGGTAAGGCGACGACAAGTTCTCATTGTTGGCGAGGCGCCGAGCCGGAATCTCGTATGGGTCGAGCTCGGCGGCGTTGATCACGTTGCTGTACGGGTTGACGCCCTCGGTCACGAGGTGGCCATCCCACAGGTAGCGATATACGTCGTCGCTGAGGGTTGGTTCGGTGGTGAACAGCAGCAACCGGAACACGATGGGCACCGCCCAGAGCCAGCGGCGGTCAATCGGTGAGCGCTCGTTCCACCAGACCGCCACCGCGAACCCGCCAAAGGCAACGAGGTACCAGCCGATCGACGAGGGCACGTGCTCGGCCCGCAAGGTTCCGTGACGCTGGTCGATGACGACGAGACCGGCGTAGGCCAACACGCCGATCGCTGTGGCGAGGGCCAGACCCCAATGCATCCGTAGTCTCGCCACGTCGCAAGCCTACGAGCCTGAGCGATTGCCACGAAGGTCGGGCGGGGTCACAGGCGCGAGTGGCTTGGCGCGCCGCCGTTGTGGCTACCTGCGTCCCCGGCGGCAGCACTAGGTTTTCCGAATGGCCAACGACACAGCTGCGACCGAATCAGAGCTTCTCTACGAGGTGAAGGGCCAGGTCGGCGTGATCACGTTCAACCGCCCGGAGCGGATGAATACGATCACGATCCGGATGCTCGACCAGTTCTCCGAGCTCTTGCTCGAAGCCGATGGCGACGAGCGAGTTCGGGTGATCGTGATCACGGGCAACGGAAGAGCTTGGTGCGCTGGGCTCGACGTTGCTGCTGCCGCGTCCGGCGATGGCATCGGGTCTGAGTCGTCAGGCAAGCCAACCGGTGAGTTCAATTTGCGAGATGCGCCGCCCGTTGTGCTCCACAAGATTGATACGCCGACGATTGCCGCGATGAATGGCGGTGCCGCTGGATATGGCCTCGACCTTGCGCTCGGCTGCGACATTCGTCTGGCATCAGAGAACGCCAAGCTGTCCGCGGCCTACACGGCTCGAGGCCTCGTGCCCGAGAGCGGTGGCACATGGCTGCTGCCGCGCATCCTCGGCTGGTCGAAGGCCGCTGAGCTGCTCTTCACCGCTCGCACCGTGAAGGCTGAAGAAGCGCTCGAGCTGGGCCTGGTGAGCCAAGTGACGCCCAAGGGCGAGGTCATGGATGCTGCGATGGCGATGGCCAACGAGGTCGCCGCAAATGCTCCGCTCGCCATTCGGGCCTCAAAGCGAATGATGCGCCACGCCATGACTGAGGGCCTCGAAGACCATGTGCAACGGCAATATCTGGCCCTGTTGCCGCTGTTCGCGTCCAAGGATTTCCGAGAAGGCCTGGCCAGCTACCTCGAAAAGCGCCCCGCCCAATTCCACGGCGAGTAACGACCCGCCCACTTCCACGCCCCCTCCAACTTCCGCGCCACCCCGGGAACATGCGTGTCTGGGACCGTCCCGACCTGGTTTCGTGCACGCAGGTTCGCTGGAGGTCTGAAGTTGCGTGCCCTCGGCCGTCTGGAGCTGGTTTCGTGCACGCAGGTTCGTTTCGTGGAGTTGCGTGCGTGCGGCCGTCTGGAGCTGGTTTCGTGCACGCAGGTTCGGAGAGGGGTACATGTGGGACGGGTGCGTGAGGTTCGTTCCGTGGAGTCTGAAGATGTGGGTGGGGGAATGGGTGCTTGGTGCACCCGGTTGAGGACGCTGTGAGCGAAACAGCCGCGCAGCGGCTTCAGCGACGAGCCGTGTCTGTGCCTGTGATGCTTGCGGCCACCGCAATAGGGCTGATTGGGCTGCCGTTCTTTGTGGTTGCCGCGATCGTTGCCGACGTGGCTCGAGGTCGGCCAAAGCTGCCGACGCTGCGCATCTATCTCTTCTTGCTGCAGTACGCCATCAACGACAGCGTCGAGATCGTGCTGGCACCGTTTCTCTGGGCGGCCGCTGGTTTCGGAACACGGCTCGACTCGAAGGCCTCGATCGCTCGGCACGAGAAGCTCCAGTGGTGGTCGCTTTCGATGCTCGAAGAGCGAGCTGACCAACTGCTGGGCCTCCGTATCGAGATCGACGAGGCCAGCGAAGCGGCGCTCGCCGACACCCCCATGATCGTGCTCGGCCGCCACGTCAGCCTCTTTGATGCGTCGTTGCCATCACTGATGTTGCAGGCCAGAGGCAAGCACGTCCGTGGCGTCGTCATGGCCGAGCTGCTTGCCGATCCTGGGTTCGACCTGATCTACGGCCGCCTCGGTTCGGTGTTCATTCCGCGTGACGATGGACCAGCCGCGCTTGCCCAGGTGCAGCAGATGACCGACAGCGCCAGCGACAACACCGCCTTTGTGATCTTTCCTGAAGGTCGGCTGTTTCGCCCGTCGGTACGAGATCGAGGCCTCGCGAAGCTCGTGGAGAAAAACCCCGAGCGAGGGGCACGGCTCGCCAGCCTCGAACACGTTCTGGCTCCTCGCCCCGGAGGAGTGCTCGCGCTCCTTGCTGCTCTGCCAGACGCCGACGTTGTGGTGTTCGATCACGAGGGGCTCGAGCCATTCCCCAAGCTCAAGAAGCTGGCCCCGGTCGTGCCGCTACGTGATCCAATCAAGGTGCATGCGAGACGAATTCCGAGGTCTGAAATACCGACCGACGCAGATGCCCAAATCGCCTGGCTTGACGACGTCTGGCTCGCTCTCGACCGGGCCGTCGGACAACGCTAAGCGTTCGTCGTTTGTCCAAACCATCCCGCGATAGATGAGACTGGATCTATGACCGACCTGCCGCTCACGTCGTCCCACTGGGGGACGTATCGCGTCGAGACCGTCAACGGCGCAGTCAAAGCCCTTCACCCGTTCGAGCACGATGCGGACCCGTCGCCGATTGGGCCGGGCATCGTCGACGTGATCGATGGCCCAACTCGGATCACCGACCCGATGGTGCGGAAGAGCTGGCTCGAGCACGGGCCAGGGGCAGCCCCCGAACTGCGAGGACGGGAACCCTTTGTCGCCGTCGACTGGGACACCGCGAACCGCTTGGTAGCCGCCGAGATCGATCGAGTCAGAACCGATTACGGCAACGAGTCGATCTACGCCGGCTCATACGGCTGGGCGAGCGCCGGCCGATTCCATCATGCGCAGAGTCAGCTGCGGCGCTTCTTGAACTGCATCGGCGGACACACCCAGTCGGTCAACACCTACAGCTTTGCTGCTGGCGAAGTGGTGGTGCCGCACGTGCTCGGCGGGTTCCGCGAGTTTGTGTATGGCGAGGCGCAGTGGGACGACGTGATTGCGTCGGGCGAACTCGTGGTGGCCTTTGGTGGCGTGCCGATCAAGAACGGTCAGATCAGTCAGGGTGGCGTGGGCAACCACGTCCAGCGCAACCACGTGCAGGCCGCCGCCGATGCCGGCGTGCAGTTCGTCAACATTTCGCCCCTGCGCTCAGACGTCATGGCCGAAGCCGACGCCCAATGGCTCGCGGCTCGACCATCGACCGACGCAGCAATTCTTCTCGGGTTGGCCCACACGCTCATCGTTGAGGAGCTGCACGATCGCCGATTCCTCGATCGCTACACCACCGGCTTCGACCGGTTCGAGGCGTACTTGCTCGGCCACGACGACGGCATCGCAAAGGACGCGGCTTGGGCTGGCGCCATCAGCGGTCTGGGGGCAGACACCATCACCGATTTGGCCAGGCGAATGGCCACGAGCCGCACCATGTTGTCGGTGAGCTGGTCGATGACTCGACAAGATCACGGCGAACAACCGTTTTGGGCGGCCATCGCGTTGGCCTCGATGCTGGGCCAGATCGGAGTTCCGGGGCAGGGGCTGGCCTTCGGCTACAGCGCCATGAACTCCGTTGGGAATCGCTACGCCCGCCTCCCCGTGATCGCACTGCCACAGGGCGCGAACCCTGTGAAGACGTTCATCCCGGTTGCCCGCATCAGCGACATGCTGCTCAATCCGGGCAAAGCGTTCGACTACAACGGCGGCCGCTACACCTACCCAGATGCCCGCATCGTGTGGTGGGCTGGCGGCAATCCCTTTCATCACCACCAAGATCTCAACCGGATGGTCGAGGCGTGGCGTCGACCAGACACGATCATCGTGAACGACTGGTGCTGGAACGCGCAGACGAAGCACGCTGACATCGTGTTGCCCGCCAACACCACGCTCGAGCGCGAAGACATCGCCATGGCGGGGCTCGACCCGTTCATCGTCAAGATGGATAAGGCGATCGATTCGATTGGCAACAGCCGGAGTGACCACGAGATTTTCCGGGGTCTCGCCGCTGAGCTCGGCATTGAGGACGCGTTCACCGAAGGTCGCACCGAACGCGAATGGCTCGAGTGGATCTACACCGAGACCCGTCGAGTGTGTGCTGGCAACGACGTTGAACTTCCCACGCTGGAGGAACTCGAACGCGATGGCTGGTTCGAGGTGAAGGCACCCCAGAAACAGCCGACCCGATTCGAAGCATTCCGCCATGATCCCGAGGCCGCACCGCTCCAAACTCCCAGCGGACGAATTGAGATCTTCTCCGAGACCATCGCCAGCTTCGGCTACGACGATTGCCTTGGCCACCCCGCCTGGTTCGAGCCATACGAGTGGCTCGGACAAGACAACGTCGGCGATGCCCTGCACCTCGTCTCGAACCAGCCGACCCGCAAGCTGCACAGCCAGCTCGACCACGGCAGCGTAAGTCGTAGCGGCAAGATCGCCGGTCGGGAACCGCTCACCGTTCACTCAACCGATGCAGCGGCTCGGTCACTCAGCGATGGCGACGTGGTTCGCATTTTCAATGAACGCGGTTCGTGTCTTGCAGCAGTCGTGGTTGACGACGTTGTGCGACCTGGCGTTGTTCAGATGTCAACCGGCGCCTGGTTTGACCCTGGCCGCGATGAGCTCGACGACACCTGCAAGCACGGCAATCCCAATGCCGTGACACGCGACAAGGGCACCTCACGGCTTGCTCAGGGACCGACGGCCCACACCTGTTTGGTGCGCGTTGAGCGCTTTGACGGCGTGGTGCCACCGGTTACGGCGTTTGAACCGCCCGTCATCGAACGGCAGTAGTAGTCAGAAGTGCGGTCGTCGAGACCCATTAGCTACGGGGCACGTCTGTCCAGGCCGCACCCTTGAAGGGGTCTGGTTCGCGAGGAAGCCCGAGCACTCGTTCGCCGACAATGTTGCGCTGAATCTCTGACGTGCCGCCCTCGATTGAGTTGGCGCGTGTTCGCAAGAACTGCGTGACCCACTCCGCGGCGGCTGCGTCGTCGCGGTCCCAGGCGGTGGCGTCGGCCCCGAGCGCGCCGAGCGCCGTCTCTTGGAGTCGTTGGTTGGTGAAGGCCTTGGCGATCTTCGAGATCGACCCCTCCGGCCCAACCGGCAGCCCGGCCGCTCGGCGATCGCGGGCTCGTTGCGCGATCAGTCGCAGCAACTCACCCTCGATGTGTCGAGCGCTCAGTGCCTGACGACCCACCGAATCGACCGTCGCACCGGTGGCCGCCGCCATCGTCTTCACCTCGTGAAGCGGCTTGCCGCCGAGAATCTCGTCGCTCGACTTTCGTTTCTTCTTGCGGGTTCCAGACAGGGCGAAGCGCTCGGCGCCAAGCGTTGTCATGGCTGCGGCCCAGCCCTCGCCAATCGGACTGATGCGGTTGAGATCGGGCACTCGAACATCGGTGAGGAAGATCTCGTTGAACTCGAGTTGGCCGGCCATGTTGATGAGCGGTCGCACCTCAACACCTTCAGCTCGCATGTCGAGCCCGAAGTAGGTGATGCCTTTGTGTTTCGGCTGATCAGGATCGGTGCGAGCAATCAACATCGCCATCTCGGCTTGATGGCCGAACGTGGTCCACACCTTTTGGCCGTTGACGATCCACTCATCACCGTCCCGCAGAGCCGTCGTGGCCAGCGATGCCATGTCGGACCCGGCTCCCGGCTCGGAGAACAGTTGACACCAACGTTCGGCGCCAGACACAAGAGGTGGCAGCAATCGAGCCTTGGTTTCGTCACTTGCCCATTGGTCGATCGTGGGCGCCGCCAGCGGAAGGCCTGAGCCCCGCGGCACGTGCGGAACCTCCCAGAGCTGGAGCATGGTGAGCGCTCGTCGAGCGTCCGCTCTGTCGAGGCCTCGGCCACCATGGTCAACAGCGAAGTGCGGTGCGACCCAGCCGGCCTCGCCGAGTGCTTGGACGACCGACGGATTGTCGAGCGTGTCGCGCAACCGCAGCACCGTGGCTTCATCGCTTGTGGCGACGGCCTCAGCCCAGCCGTCCGGAAGGATCTCGCCGAGGAGTCGAAGTAGTTCGTCGCGTCCTGGAAAGTCGAGTTCGGTCACGCCGTGTCCAAAGTGCTCAGGAGTCCAAGGTGCTCAGGACGACTTCATTCGCTCGGCCATGTCTTCGGGAAACCCGAACGGACGCTCTCGTTCGTGCAGGAGGGCCTCGGTTCGCCCGAGGTCGGCCTGGGCCGCGATCAGCTTCTTCACAATGCGGTTCGTGCCCCGCGAGTTCATGAGGATCTCGCCCGCCAAGACCGCAACCGCCTCACCGAGCAGATCGTCTGGGACTGCTCGATCGACAAGTCCGATCTCCGCAGCCTCGGTGCCCGAGATGCGACGAGCCGTGAACATGAGCTCTTTGGCGGCTGAGCGTCCGATGCGTTCTGGCAGCCGGACCGACATGCCCCACACGGGCACGAGACCCCATTGGCCGTGGGTGTCGCCGAGCTTCGTCGACTCTGCGGCGAACAGAAAGTCGCACGCCAAGGCGAGCTCGAGCCCGCCCGTGAAGCAATGGCCGTGGATCTGAGCGATCGTCGGCTGAGGCAGCTGTTCGAGCGCATCAACGGTCTCTGATGCGTAGTGCTTCGACGGGGCCTTCTCGCCTGCGGCAATCGATTCAAGATCGTTGCCAGCGCAGAACGAACGACCAGCCCCTTCGAGCACAACGCAGCCAATTGAGTCGTCTTCTGCGAGCGCGTCGATGTGGGTTCGCAGTTCTACAAACGACGCAGGGGTGAGCGCGTTGAGCTTGTCTGGGCGGTTCAGCGTGAGTGTGGCAATGCCATCGAGATCGTTGCGTTGAACAAGAGCGTCGTCAGCCATGTGCTGAACCTAGTCACTCAGGATCGATTGCTAGGAAGCGATGGCAGCAATGTTGCTCGAAGATCGATGTGGCCCTGAGCCTAGAAGTCGGTCTTCACGCCGCCCTCAGCGACCCGTCGATCGACAAACTCGGTGAGCTCGGCGTTGACGGCCTCGTCGATCGGTGGTGGCGAGAACTCCTCGAGAAGTTCGCCGACAAGGGCTGCGGCTCGCTGGTCGGCGGTGGGTGACCCGGCCTCTTCCCAACTTTCGAAGTTGCGCCAGTCGGAGATCATGGGAGCAAAGAACGCCGAGCGGTATCGGTCTTGCGTGTGTTGGGTGCCAAAGAAATGGCCACCGGGCCCGACCTCGGCAATGGCATCGAGCGCGAGGGTCGTGTCATCGACAACGAGCGGCTTCAAGAACGTGGACACCATCTGCAACAGATCCGCGTCGATCACCATCTTCTCAAACGACGCTCGCAGGCCGCCTTCCATCCAGCCGGCTCCGTGGAAGACAACGTTGGCTCCACCCATCACTGCGCCCCAGAGCGAGAAGACCGATTCGTATCCGGCTTGGGCGTCTACGGCGTTGGCCGCGTTCACGTTCGACGAGCGATACGGCACGTTGTAACGCCGGGCCAGCTGACCGCCAAGCATCGCTGACTGCATGAACTCAGGGGTGCCGAATGCTGGCGAGCCGGACTTCATGTCGACGTTCGACGTGAAGCCGCCATAGGCGACCGGGGCGCCTGGCCGAACCACCTGGGCCAGCGTCATGCCGGCGAGGGCCTCTGCGTTTTGTTGGGCCACGGCGCCAGCAACGGTCACCGGTGCCATGGCCCCAGCCAAGGTGAACGGGGTGATGACCGAAAGCTGATTGCGGGCGGCGTATTCGATGATGCCCTGACACATTGGAATGTCGATGCGAAGTGGAGACGACGTATTGATGATCGTGAAGATCGACGTCTCTCGGTCGAGTTGATCTTCGTCGATGCCACGAGCGATACGCACCATCTCGAGACAGTCGCGGTTGCGTTCCACACCGAGGCTGTAGGCGTGGATGGCCTTGTCGCTGAGCGTCAGGAGATCCCGGGTGCAAAGCAGATGGCGAACTGACGGATGAATATCCGCTGGCTCAACCGGATAGCCACCGTGGACTTGGATGGCATTGAGGTGCTGTGAGAGGCGCACCAAGTTCTGAAAGTCAACGGTGTTGCCGGATCGCCTTCCGCCGGCCAGGTCCGATGCGTTCGGCGGGCTGGCCACCGACGTGAACACAACGTTGTCGCCACCGATGGCGACGCTGTGGCTTGGATTGCGAGCGTGCAGCGTGAGCTCAGGGGGCACCGTCGCCATGGCTTCCATGACCATGTCTGGATCGAATCGGATTCGGTCGCTGTCGTCAGACCCGGTGGCCCCAGCGGCCACAAGACGGGCTCGTGCATCAGGCTCGAGCACGTCGATGCCCGTATCTCGCAGGATCGTAAGCGATGCATCATGAATCGCTTCGAGCTCGTCGTCACTCACCACTCGCACGGGATCGAACGGCCGTTGATGATGGGTGAACGGGGGCTGCTCGATGGCTGTCTTCTTCGCTGCCGCGGTACGTGAACGACCGCCGCGACGCTTCCGGACTGGCTCCCCACCCGGGGCAGGTTCCACAGAGCTATCGGACATCACCGGGATGTGTAGGCGCTTCCGAAACCGGCGTCTAGAGCGCCCGTTGATTTTTCCACGAGGCGCATGACACAGGGGTGCCAAACCTTTGGGCCGATATGTTCGGGTCAATGGCACATGTTTCCCTCGATCGGTCCAGCCCGCTGCCACTTTGGGCGCAGCTTGAGGCCGACCTTCGGGCTCGCCTTGAGGCTGGCGAGTTCGACGACTCGTTCCCGACTGACCTCGCCCTCACGGCTCAATACAGCGTGAGCCGCCACACTGTGCGCGAGGCGATTCGCCACTTGAACAAGACCGGCATCCTCAAACGGGAACGTGGCCGGGGCACGGTCGTGAATCGCGCTGAGTTTGAGCAGCCGATGGGCACCCTCTACAGCCTTTTCAATTCCGTCGAGTCGACCGGTGTCGAGCAAACCAGCGAGGTGCTTCGACTCGAGGTCGTCACGAACGGTGTCGCGGCAAACCACCTCGAGGTTCCGGAGGACACCGAGTTGGTTCTGCTCGAACGGCTCCGTCTCGCCGGCGGTGCGCCGCTTGCCGTTGATCGAGCGTGGCTCATTCACGAACACACGGCTGGCCTCCTTGACGTCGACTGGACCCACACGGCTCTCTACGTCGAACTTGAGCGGCTTGGTTCACCTGCCCCGAACCAGGGATGGGAACGACTGATGCCGATCGTGCCGACACAGTCGGATCGCGTGCTCCTCGATCTGAAGAAGGGCGAGGCCGCCTTCTCGCTCGAACGTCTTGGCTGCAATGACTCGACCCCGGTCGAGTGGCGAACCACCACGATTCGCGGCGATCGCTTTCGATTCGTGTCTGACTGGTCGTCTGGCGCAGGCGTCAACCTTCGGCCCGAAGCGCAAGAAGGCCGCTAAGACCCTGGTCGAACGGCCAGGTCGAAATCGACTGAATGGCTGGCGACGGCTCTCGCAGCCCGATCTACGTTGGTCAGATGAGTTCCGTCGACCCATCCGTGTCCACACAGAAAAAGCCACTCCTCCCACCTCGGTGGGTGATTACAACGGCGTGGCGCATCCACCGAGCTCTCTACCGCTGGAGCGGAGGACGCTTCGGGCTTCGAAACGCAAGCGCCAAGGACTACGGCCTCGCGCAACTCACCACAACGGGACGACGCACCGGTGAGGCCCGCAGCGTGATGATCGGGTACTTCAACGAGGGTGACGACATCGTGACGATGGCTATGAACGGGTGGGGCGCCGCCGAGCCGGCGTGGTGGCTCAACCTGCAGGCCAATCCCTCAGCCACGCTCGTGCTGCCAGACAATCTCACGCTTGAGGTGACGGCCCGCGCTGCGACTGACGATGAACGACCGGCGCTCTGGGAGCGGTGGCGTTCGTATGACAAGCAGCTCGACGGCTGGTCCGCCCGCCGCCCATCTGAGACGGCCGTCGTGGTGCTCACACCAGCTACTTCAACGCCGGATACGGCTGCACAAGAGGGGCCAGCAGCTAGCTAGGCCAACGGCCCAACAGGACCTCTCGGCTCGGTTGAAAGGTGACCCTGCGCTTGTGGTGCCTTACCATCTCCCAAGCTGAGGGAGGGAACCCATGAGATTGTCCAGCGTCGAGAACAGCGAGCGACGTCGCGCCGAACCAAGGTCGAAGCGTCGTGTTCTTGGCTCGCTCCTCGCTTTCAGCTTGGCCGCAACTGCATGCTCTGTGCCCGGGATCGGCGACGACACGGCCGCCGAATCTGAAGAAGGCAACGACAGCTATCTGCTGAGTGAAGGCGAAGAGAGTGGAGCGTCTGCGACGTCAGTCGCGCCGCCACCAACTGAGCCAGCGATTGAGGTTGTGCCGACGCTCGACGAGCGGATGACGTTTCTGAGCGCCCCGATCGGTGCTCAGTACTCAGCCATCAACATGGGCGAGACCTTCTTGATGCCAGATGACATTCCGATTTTCGGCGGCGACGTCACCGGCACGTTCGTGGCTGCGGTGATGGACGACCAGGGCATCATCCGTGAGTCACGAATCGTGGGCACCAACGACGTCATCAACATCGAGACGTTGGCCGCCTTCAACGAGACCATCAGCGGCGATGCCGAGACGAGCTGGGCTGTTGAGGCTCTCAACGAAGACCCAGCGGTCCTCACCACCGTGCTCCTCGCCAAAGACCAGTCTGGCGCACTGTTCGTCGGCCGCTCATTCGTTGAGCCGCTGCCTCAATCAGCCAGCTTCCAACACGAGCACATCTTCGTGGTGAGCCAAATGGATCTGCCAACGTGGATCTCGGCGATGCCGTTGCCCCCCGGCGGCGTGATGGTGAGCTACCGGGAAGGGATTGGTCAGGTCGTCAACCGCAATCAGAGCGGGCAGAACGGTTACGTCGAGGTTGAAGTCCACTATCCGAACGATGCGTTGCCCACCATCGAGCAGCTCTACAACGGCGAAGCGTTGGCCGCCGCAGGTTTCCAACGCTCGGCCCCCGAGTTCGTCGTCGGCACCGATCTACAGATTGCCCAGGGCCCGTGGACGGGCGCCCTTTCGGTGACGCCTCGCCCTCATTTAGGTGTTGAAGGATTCGTCGTGAAGGTGGCGTTGCTCCGCCCCGCCGGCTGATCTTGGAGCCCTCAATTTCCTGATAGAGCGGTGGTTCGGTCGATCTGTTCACCTTCTGTTTACTTTGCATCCCTGAGTCGTTTGCCCGACCTCAATTACCGTCTGGGGTATGGCATCGCACGGGGCATCCCCCAGCCCTTCTACGAGCGACCGATTCCAGTGCATGGCAAAGCTCCTCGGGCTTCTTGCTGCCTTTGCCCTGATCTCCGTTGTGGTCCAATCATTCGACGATGACGGTGCGTCGGCCAACACCGCCGCCACCGCATCTACCGATGGCGCCAATGGCGGCGACGCGGACGGTGACGCTGCGGCATCAGATTTGTCTGAGGCCACCGGTGAGTTCTTGGTATCGGGATCATCAACGGTGTTCCCGATCGTTCAGCGGCAGGCTGAACAGTTTGAAGATCTTGCTCCCGGTATTGCCATCGCCGTCGAGGGCCCTGGCTCCGGTGACGGTGCCAAGAAGTTCTGTGCCGGTGAGGTGCCGATTGCCAACGCATCTCGAACGTTCAAGGACGAAGAGATCGCGATCTGCGAAGAAGCGGGCATCGAGTTCATCGAACTCAAGCGAGGCATCGATGGCATCAGCGTCATCACCTCAACCGAGAACGATCTGATCTCGTGCCTCTCATTCAACGACATGTACGCACTGCTCAGCGAAGACGCAACGCAGACCGATTCATGGGCTGACGCCAACACGTTGACGGGGGAGTGGGGCGGACAAGAGTTCCCAGACGTACCGCTCAGTGTGTTTGGCCCTGGTGAAGAATCCGGAACCTTCGACAGCTTCGCCGAGATCGTCATCGAGTCGGTCGGTAAGGGCAAGACGGGTCTCGACGCCGAAACCCGTGAGTTCAGCGAGGGCATTCGTCCCGACTACACCTCGAGCCCAGACGACAACGTGGTGATGGAAGGCATCGAGTCGAGCCAGTACTCACTCGGCTGGGTTGGGTTCGCCTACGCAGAAGAGTCGGCCGAAGCAGGCCGCGCGAAGCTTCTGGCCGTGGCGACCGAAGACGGCGGTGAGTGCGTAACACCAACACCGGAAACCATTGCCTCTGCCGAGTTCCCCATCGCCCGCTTCCTCTACACCTACGTCAACGTCGATGCTGCGGCCAACCAGCCGGGCGTCGCTGATTTCGTCGACTACATGATGAGCGACACGGGCCTCGAGTCGGTCAGCGCGGTTGGCTACATCGACCTGCCGGACGAAGACCAGGCCAAGGTTCAGGCCGTGTGGTCTGACCGAGTCCCCGGGCGGCAAGACGAAGGATGACAACGCTTCACGCCGACACGGCGAGCGGTAGCAGCGCCGACCAGACGCCTTGGCAACCGATCCTTCCCTCGGTTGCCTCACGCGGCATCGCCGCTGGCGTCGAGGTGATCCTGTATCTCGTCATCACGATCATCGTGGCGATTGTTGAGTACTTCGTTGCCGGACCGTTCACCGACTTCGGACCGTCGAACTGGTGGATTGCCTTCGTGCTGATGGCGGCCTGGACCGGTTGGACCTGGGCCGGCTCGCAGAACCTGGTCGGTTCGTACATGGATCACTTCATTGCCGATCGCGATGGTGCGCCTGCGTGTTTCAGCTGCCTCGCCGTGCGGCAGCTCACCCGGTTTGGCGTCCTGTTCGGCATCCCGTTTCTCATCCTCAACAGCAACGTTGCCCTCAGCATCGCCCTGATGCTGGCCACCGGGCTGATCATCTGGTTCTCACCAGATCGTCGGGCCCCGTGGGACTACGTGGCAGGGACGGTCGTCGCAAACGCCTTTGCCGGCGAAGCTTCGGTGGAATTGCCGCCCCTCAATTCGCCCAGGGATCTCCAGCTCACCGGCAGCCGGGTCGCCGAGAACCGACGGGCCCGTCTGTTGCTTCAGTTCGCCGGTCTGTCGTCGGTGATCATCAGTGGCCTCATCGTGTGGAACATCTTCACCGAGGCATGGCAGTTCGTCGCAGCGGAAGAATTCAGCTGGTCGCTGCTGCGAGACATCGGCTGGTTCCCCCGCCGCAACAAGTTCGATCTCTCAACCCTCTTTGTTGGCACGCTCTGGATCACCGGTATCGCCATGATCGTTGCCGGTCCGGTTGGTCTTGGTGTGGCGATCTACCTGTCGGAGTACGCGAGCACCCGTGTTCGCAACATCGTGAAACCCGCCATCGAAACGCTGGCCAGCATCCCTTCCGTGGTGCTCGGCTTCTTCGCCATCTCGTTCATCTCACCCCAGGTGCTGCAGAAGGTCGGCGGCTCGTTCGGGATCGACTTCGGAATCTTCAGCCTTATCAGCGCTGGCATAGCGGTCGGCATTCTGACGGTCCCGATCGTCGCATCGATCTCCGAAGACGCCATGCGGGCCGTGCCCCGTGAACTTCGCGAGGCCAGCTACGGACTTGGTGCTCGCCCCGTCACCACGGCCCTGAAGGTTGTGTTCCCCGCTGCTCTCTCTGGCATTTCGGCCGCGTTCATCGTTGGCATCTCGAGAGCCATCGGCGAAACGATGGTCGTGTTCATCGCCGCCGGCGGTTCTGGTGGCGCCATCTTCGAAGCCGACCCGACCAAGCCGGGCCAAACCATCACGGCCGCCATGGCTTCGCTTGGTGCTGGCACAGACAGCGTCGCCGGCTCGGGCATCGCCTTCCAGAGCCTCTACTTCCTCGGAGCCTTGCTCTTCATCATCACGCTCTTGCTCAACGTCATGAGTGACGCCATCGTTCGCCGATTTCGGCAGGAGTACTGATGTCGGTCAAACCAAAGGCGCAAACTCGACCAACGCTTGGGTCGCTTCGCCGCAGCCGCACAGCCGATGTGAAGGGCCAGGTCTTCTTTGGCCTGTTGCTCATAGCGGTCGCTCTCGCCGTTGCGATGGTGCTGGCCGTGCTCTTCAGCGTGATCGCAGACGGTGCGGAGATTCTGGGGTCTCGGCTCTGGAGCTTCCTGACGAACCCTTCGTCGAGCGACGCAACCAAAGCCGGAGTTGCCCAGGGCATTCGCGGCAGCCTGCTCATCGCCGGGATCGTGGCCCTCGTGGCCTTCCCGGTCGGCATTGGCGCCGCCATCTACCTTGAGGAATACGCAGACGGCGGCATCGTGACCCGAACCATCGAGGTGGCCGTCCGCAACCTCGCGGGCGTGCCGTCGATTGTCTACGGCCTCCTCGGCCTTGCGGTCTTCGTCCAGCAGTTGCGAGGCATCACGGGCGGCAGCTCAGTGATCTCTGGCGGACTGACGCTGTCGCTTCTCGTGCTCCCCATCGTGATCATTACGGCCAGCGAAGCCATCAGGGCGGTGCCGTCATCGTTGAGCGACGGTGCATACGGCCTCGGCGCAACGCAATGGGAAGTCATCAGAACACTGGTGCTCCCAAGTGCGCTGCCCGGCATTCTTACCGGCTCCGTGCTGTCGATTGCTCGTGCTCTCGGCGAAGCGGCCCCGTTGCTTGTGGTCGGTGCTGCGGCCTTCTACACCACCGGCTTCCAGGGTGCGCTTGAGCAGATGCAGGGTGCCTTCACCGCTCTGCCGATGAACGTCGCCAACTTTGCCAAGCTCCCCGCCGACCAATGGGCGGGCCATGCCGCAGCGGCCAGTGTCGTGATTCTCGTGGTGGTCTTCTTGATCAACCTCTTTGCCATCATCGCCAGGGCCCGCATCACCAAGAAGCTCGGACGATGAACGAAACAGGAACGGACAGCAGCGCGATGGCTCAAGATCAGATCGTGGATGCCGGGGCCGACAACCCGGCCCAGAACACAGGTCAACGACTAGCGTTGAGCAACGTGGAAGCAACGCGGAACACCGATGGCGCCGCTGCCCATCAAGTCTTTTCCGCCCGAGACCTCACCGTCTACTACGGCGACTTCAGAGCTGTTGGCGATGTCAACCTCGACATCGGCGAACGTGAGATCACGGCGTTTATCGGTCCGTCCGGTTGCGGCAAGTCGACGATTCTTCGGTGCTTTAACCGCATGAATGACCTGATCGACACGGCCCGGGTGGAAGGCACGCTGCTCTACCACGACATTGATCTGTACGACGGAGAAGTCGATCCGGTCGCTGTCCGCCGCCGCATCGGCATGGTGTTTCAGAAACCCAATCCGTTCCCGAAGTCGATCTACGACAACGTGGCCTACGGACCGAAGATCAACGGCGTTCGCAGCAACATGGACGAACTCGTTGAGAGCTCGCTCAAGGGCGCTGGTCTGTGGGATGAGGTGAAGGACCGCCTCAACAAGTCGGCCCTCGGCCTCTCGGGCGGACAGCAGCAGCGTCTGTGCATTGCTCGTGCCATCGCGGTGAGCCCAGACGTGTTGCTCATGGACGAGCCGTGTTCGGCGCTCGACCCCATCGCAACGGGCACCATTGAAGAGCTCATGCGCGAGATGAAGCAGGACTACACGATCGTGATCGTGACCCACAACATGCAGCAGGCCGCCCGCGTGAGCGATCGCACTGCCTTCTTCACTGCCGAGGCAGACGAAGCGACCGGTCAGCGCCGAGGCAAG
>CALLGK010000202.1 GCA_938009905.1 uncultured Acidimicrobiales bacterium
GCGTGGACGATCGAACAGGTGCAGAAGCCAACGCTGGTGATCGCTCCCAACAAGTCGCTGGCCGCCCAGCTTGCCAACGAGTTTCGGGAGTTCTTCCCCGACAACAAGGTCGAGTACTTCGTCAGTTACTACGACTACTACCAGCCCGAGGCCTACATCCCTTCGAGCGACACCTACATCGAGAAAGACAGCTCGGTCAACGACGAGATCGACCGTCTCCGCCACGCAGCCACGGCCGGTCTCCTCACCCGCAAAGATGTCATCGTTGTTGCCTCGGTGTCGTGCATCTACGGCCTCGGTTCACCCGAGACCTACCGATCCCGGCTTCTCGTGTTGCGCACGGGCGAAGAACACGATCAACGCGAGATTCTCGAGCGCCTGATTGACATGCGCTACGAACGCAACGACATGAACCTCGTGCGCGGCAAGTTCCGTGTCCGAGGCGACACGATCGAGGTGCACCCCGCCTACGAAGAGTTCGTTGTTCGCATTGAGCTCTTCGGAGACGAGATCGAGTCGATCACATCGGTCGACCCGCTCACGGGCGAACGGCTTCAGGAGCTCAACGAACTCGCCATGTTCCCCGCGACGCACTACGTCGCAGACGACGAACTCATGAACAAGGCCATCAACTCGATCGAAGTCGAGCTGCAGGAACGTCTGGCCGAGTTCGAGAACGACAACAAACTTCTCGAAGCACAGCGTCTACGCATGCGCACGCAGTACGACCTCGAAATGATGCAAGAGGTCGGGTTCTGCAACGGCATCGAGAACTACAGCCGCCACATCGATGGCCGCTCCCCAGGCGAAGCGCCCTACACCCTGATCGACTTCTTCGGCGACGACTACCTCACCGTCATCGACGAGAGCCACGTTGCCATTCCGCAGCTCCACGGCCAGTACGCCGGCGACCGCAGCCGAAAAGACACACTCATCGAACACGGCTTCCGACTCCCGTCGGCGGCCGACAACCGCCCGCTGCGGTTTGAAGAGTGGCTCGAAAAGGCGGGTCAAACCGTCTTCTTGTCGGCTACCCCAAGCGACTACGAATACGAGCACTCCGGCCAGATCGTCGAACAGATCGTGCGGCCCACCGGCCTGATCGATCCCGAGGTCGTGATCCGACCAACGAAGGGTCAGATCGATGATCTGCTCGAAGAGATCAGCGGCGTCATCGAAAACGACGGCCGAGTTCTTGTCACCACCCTCACCAAGAAGATGGCAGAAGACCTCACCGAGTACCTGCTCGAGCAAGGGCTGCGGGTTCGGTATCTGCACTCCGAGATCGACACGATCCAGCGCATCGAAACGCTCCGCGGACTGCGGTTGGGCGAGTTCGACGTCCTCGTCGGCATCAACCTGCTTCGAGAGGGTTTGGACCTTCCCGAGGTGCAGCTCGTCACGATTCTCGATGCCGACAAAGAGGGCTTCCTGCGATCCGAGACGTCACTCATCCAGACAATCGGTCGAGCCGCCCGAAACGTCGACGGTCGCGTGATCATGTACGCAGACAAGATCACCGACTCGATGCAAAAGGCCATGAGCGAGACCAACCGTCGTCGTGGGTTGCAGATTGCCTACAACGAAGAACACGGCATCGATCCGCAGACCGTTCGCAAAGCCGTCACCGACATCTTGGCCATGCTTCGCCCGAGCGAAGAGAAGGCACCACTCCCCCAGGGAGACAGCCGCAAGCGCCGACCAGAAGAAGAGAAGAAGATCCGCGACCTGGCCGAACTGCCAGAAGACGAACTTCGTCGCTTGATCCTCACACTCGAAGAAGAGATGCGAGAAGCCTCAGCCGATCTGCGCTTCGAATACGCCGCACGCCTCCGCGACGAGATCAAAGACCTCAAACGCGAACTCCGCGACATGCCCTAACCAGGCTCGTCCCTTCGCCTGGTCTCGGGCTACTGCATTGGGTCTGCTGTCGCAGACCGCTGCTCGCGATCGGCTCTCACGCTTGGGGCTTGTCGACTCCGGCGACCAAGCGGGCGCCAACGGTCGAAGGAGTCAGGTACCTTCTGCGCATCTTCCGGCTTCATTGGGGTCAGGTACCTTTTCGCTGAACGCGCTCAGTCCGACATAGGTACCGGACCCCAACGACGTTGTGGTCAGGTACGAGGTTGGGGACAGTGGGGCGACGCAGGCGAGGACTTGGCCAGCGGAGCTTGCGGAGCTGGACCCGCAGCGGCGTCGTACCGCTGGCTCCGACCGGACGAGGAAGGGTTGACTAGCTGGGCAGCGCGATGAACCAGTCTTCGTCTTCTTCGACGATCTTCCAGTCATCTGAATCTGCAAGCCATTCAGCGAACTGACCTTCGGTGCGCCACACGATCACGTCGGCATCGCGTCGCTCGAGGATCTCTTCGAAGTCGCCGCCAAACAACAGTGCGTCGTGATCGTCGAGTAGTTCTTGCGGATAGAAGTCGAATCGGTCGTCGACGAACACACGGGCTTCCAGACCGAAGCGCCAGTGCATGTAGTTGCCAACGAAGTCGCGATGAACGACGTTGACCCCTTCCGTCGCAATGAGTTCTCGCTCTTCGAGCCAATCCATCTGGTCGACTGGGTAGCGCTCGAAGCCGAGGTCGTTGGTGCGGGTCACCAGCAGGAACGAGAAGACCAAGCCCAACGCGGCGATCACGCCGATGCCACGACCGAGGATGCCTCGTTCGGTTCCTGACAGGGCTCGGACTCGAGGTTGCCACACAGGCGTGAGGGCCAGGATGGCCACAACAGATGCGACCGCAATGTTGCGCACGGCCAAAAAGCCGGCAACGGCAAACACCATCGCAGGGATGAGATCGCGCCAGGGGGCCCGAGCTCGGCCTGCACCGATGAGCGCAAGCACCATCACCAGGAAGATGCGGTGGAAGTTCTGTTCGAATGAGGGTGTGAGCCACTCGGTCACGCCCTCGAGCGCTTCCCGCTTCGAGAGGAGCTCGACGGGAAAGGTGAGAATTCGGAACCCAATCGGGTTGATGGCGCCGGCCAGTACGCCGATGACGGCCCAGCCGAACACACGAAGCTCAGCGAGGGGAAGCCGACGATTGTCGATCGTGGCGCCGAGGCCGACAGCCCCGATCAGCACCAGGCCGAGCGGGAACGAGCCGTGGGTGTTGACCCACAGCCACATGATCGGAACAAGCCAGCGAGCATCGAGCCGATGCTGAAGCGTCATCAGCACGAGCGCAATACCAAGAAGACCGAACAACAGCGGTCGAGGTGTCCAGGTGGAAGCGCCGATCATGATGACGGCGCCAACAACGGCGAACCGAAGCAGCACGACCGGTGACCGGTCAGACAGCTTCCATGACAGATGGGCCAACAGCCCGGTGAGCAGGCCGTTGCCGAGTCGAATGGCAGTCCCGCCCCCGACATCGGCGAGGACGCTGTACCAAAGACTGGCCAACCAGCTCTGCACCGTCCACGTTTCGCCCAACGCGGTGTAGGAATACGGATCAGCCGTTGGCACCGAACCCTGGAACCGGATGAGGTCGCCGGTGGTGAGGTGCGTCAGAAAGCTGTTGTCACGGATCGTTCGTGACCCGATGTAGAAGCCGAGGACGGTCAGCAGCCATCCAAGAGCCTGCCCAAGCGATGGACCGGCTTCCCGTGGGGCCGGAGTCCCGACGGGCTCTTGCTCGGATTCGGGACGTTCGTCTGAGACGACATCCGTGGTGGTAGCAGTCATGGCGGGCGGGAGTCCTTGCGTCGACGACCCCGCCCTATGCGGGCAGGCGGGCCGTCAACGGTTGGTCAGAATGCTTGCGAGATATTGATGATGGCGGGGCCGATGACGACCACGAAGAGCGCTGGGAAGATGCAGAACACCATGGGGATCATCATCTTCACCGGAGCCTTCTGGGCCTGCTCCTGTGCTCGCTGACGACGCTTGATACGAAGCTCGTCAGCCTGGGCACGAAGCACACGACCGATACTCACACCGAAGGTGTCAGCCTGGATCATGGCGAGCACGAACGAACGAACCTCAGGGGTGTCGCAACGCTCTTCCATGGCTCGGAGTGCATCGGCACGGCTTGAACCGGCTCGAGACTCACCCAACACTCGGGCGAACTCATCGGACAGCTCGCCCGGCACGTTGTTGATCACTCGGTCGAGCGCCTGCTCGAAGCCGAGACCAGCTTCCACCGAGATGACCAAGAGGTCCATCACGTCAGGAAGCGAGGTGCGAATGGCCTTCTGTCGGGCCTCGACCTTCTTGTTGAGCGACGAGGTTGGGCCGAGGGCACCAATCATGACGCCGAGGCCGGTCAGACCCCAGAAAAGAAGTCCGCTGACATTGAGCGGGTTCCAGATGAACTGGACGAGAAGCCACACGGGGATGAAGACAAACCCGATGATGCGCATCGCCAGGAATCGCTCGACCTTGTCTGGCGATGAGATGCCAGCCTGGACGTGCTTACGACGAATCGAATCGACGTACTCCGGCGGGTTGAACCGACCTCCGAACTTGCGAGTGAGATCGATGATCGGGCCAAGCAGTCGTTCCTGAATAGGAATAAGCAATTCCTGGTCACGAACGTTCTCGACCTCGTACTCATCGAGCGACCGCAAGGTCGAACGGAGCGTTGCTCGTTCTTCGAGCTGCCCGAGGACAGCGAAGACGGCAAGGGCGATGGCGGTGCCGGCTGCGCCGACAATGGCCAGCGGCCCGACTGTGTTCAGGATGTCAAACATTGATCGTAATCACCTTCTTCATCCAGGCGAACCCGATGAGGGCGGCCACAACGCCGAGACCCAGCAGGATGTTGCCGAGCGTCGTCACGAAGAGCTGGTTGATGTATTCCGGGTTCATGATCCACATGATGAATCCGAGGCCCGGGGGCAGACCGCCAAGGAGAATGGCGGACATCTTGCCTTCAGCGGTCAGAGCAGCAACCTCGCCCTTCAGGCGCTCACGAGCGATCATCGTGTCAGACACGGTCATCAGGAGCTCGTTCAAGTTACCGCCGACCTCACGCTGAATACCGATGGCCATCACGGCCCAGGCAAAGTCTGGGCTGCTCAGCCGCTCAGCGGCGGAACCGAGTGCGTCTTCGAGTTCACGACCGAGGCGAGCCTCTGTCATCACTCGTCGAAGCTCAAAGCCCATCGGGTCAGAGATTTCGTGCGACACAGCCTCGAGGCCCTGGGGCAGCGAGTAACCGGCACGCAGGGTGCCAGCGAGAAGCTGCAGGGTGTCCGGCAGCTGCTGTTCGAACTTGCGGATACGGCGTGATGCTCGGAAGTTCGTTCCGACGATCATGACGATGCCGCCAACGATGCCGAAGATCACGGCACCGATGAGGCCACCCATGAGGAAGAAGCCGAGGAACATCGAGAAGAAGATGCCGGCCACGAAGATGGCCATTGCTTCACCAGCTCGGAGCGGCAGGTTCGCCTTCTCGAGCATTTCTTCGACCTTGACCAGGAAACCACGGTCTTCAGCGAACGACTCAGAGATTTCAACGGCTCGCTTGACCAAAGCGGTCTGCACGATGGCGTTCTCTTCTTCGTCGAGGGCGGCGCCGTCGCCTTCACCCGAGTAGCGATTCAGCAGGCCTTCGAGGTTGCTTTCGCCACCCAGGAAGAGTGAACCGAGCGAGAAGGCGCCAAGTCCGACGGCCAGGAAGACCAACGACAGGACAACGAACAGGCCGATCTGGCCCTGGAAGAAGGCGATACCGCCAGCTTCAGGGAGTGCCTGAGAAGCGAGGGCTACCTTGCGTTCCGTGAGGATGCCGCCGGGATACGAGAACTCGATCTCCTGGCCGGCGACCGTCATCGTGGCGTCGCCACGAACGGTTGGATCTGAGGTTCCGGCAAAGGAGATGAGGAGTCGGTCGCTGCCGATGGAGACAGCGGTCCCAATCACGTCACCGACGGTTGCGGGATCGCTCGATGAGAGCGCCACGCCTCCAGCGGTGTCGACGATGTTGCGAAGTGCTGCTTCGCCGCCGTTGTGTTGAACCGAGATGACCTGGATGGTGCGCTGCAGGACGGCGGTGCGAGCAGCATTGCCGCTGATCGCTGAGCGAACGTCTGCGCTACCGCTAAACACGATCATTGTTCGAACCGTGTTGTTCGGTCCCGGGGTGAACTGAGCGGCACCACGGTCAATCGAGTTGAACAGTGCGGCGCTCTCAGAAAGATTCAGACCTTCGATCTTGTCGGCTGCGCCAGACAGATTCGTGGTCATCTCTTGGACGACGATTGCCGTGTCACCGGCAGACACAACGGCAACCGAGCTGCCGCCCGGCAGGTTGCGCACTTGCTCGGCGAACGAACGCTTGGCGGTCTCGAAGACGTTGCCCTGAGCGAGGTTTTGGCTCGTATCAATGATGAACACGAACTCTTGAGGACGCTCTGAGCGCTGAGCCGTTGTCACACCGTTGATGGCGAGCTCTTCGCCCTTCTGCACAATCTTGATGTCTTCAACACCGAGCGAGTAATTCGTGGCGATGGCCGACAGCTCCGTGTTGGGGCTGGTGGCATCGACCCGGTGAATCACCACGTTTGATGCGGCAGGCGGTTGTTCTTCGTTTTCCTGTGCCGACACCGCGCTCGTCGACGCGACGAGCGCAATGAGGGCAAAGAAGGCGAGTAGAAGTTTCTTCATTTTCGGCCTCGTTGCTGCGGAGCAGCCGCTTCGGTCTGCGCAGAGAACATCTCTGGGCCGAGGCGGATGCCGTGGTCGGCAAGTTTCTGAGTGAACTTGGGGCGAACACCGGTTGGCTTGAGGGAGCCCTTGAATCGTCCCGCTTCGTCGACACCGGCGCCGAAGTCAAAGAGGAAGACGTCCTGGAGGGTGATGACGTCACCTTCCATGCCGGCAACCTCGGTGATGTGGGTGATGCGGCGGCTGCCGTCACGGAGACGCTGGAGCTGCACGATCATGTCGACGGCAGATGCGATCTGCTCACGAATGGCCCGGACTGGCAGGTCGTAACCGGCCATGAGCACGAGCGTTTCGAGGCGGCTCAGCGTGTCTCGAGGATTGTTGGCGTGCAGGGTCGTGAGCGAGCCATCGTGACCCGTGTTCATGGCCTGCAACATGTCGAGGGCCTCACCGGAGCGACACTCACCGACAACAATTCGGTCGGGGCGCATACGCAGGGTGTTCTTCACCAGGTCACGAATGCTGACCTCGCCCTTGCCCTCCACGTTTGGAGGACGGGTCTCGAGTGAAAGCACGTGGTCCTGAATGAGCTGGAGCTCCTTGGCGTCCTCAACGGTGATGATTCGCTCATCAGCCGGGATGAAGGATGAGAGCACGTTCAGCGTTGTGGTCTTACCGGTACCGGTACCACCAGCGACGATCACGTTCAGGGCACCGACGATGCAGGCCTGAAGGAAACGAGCTGAGTGGACACTCAAGGTGCCGAAGCGAATGAGGTCGTCGATGCGGAGCGGGTCAGCAGCGAACTTTCGAATCGTGAGGAACGGACCGCCAACGGCGAGCGGCGAGATAACCGCGTTCACTCGGGAGCCGTCAGGCAGGCGAGCGTCACAGAGCGGCGACGACTCGTCGATGCGACGACCGACCTGGGCCACGATCTTGTCGATGATGCGCCGAAGATGCATGTCGTCGATGAAGGTGACTTCGTCGAGGGTGAGCTTGCCGCCGCGCTCGACGTAGATCTGCTTTGGACCGTTGCACATGATTTCGGAGACATCGTCGTCTCGGAGCAACTTGTCGATTGGGCCGTAGCCGAGGATGTCGTCGGAGACGTCCTGGATGAGCTGGGCCTTGTCGGCGGCGGACAGCGGCGTCCGCTCCATGGCGATTGCCGTGTGGAGTGACTCGTGAACCTTCTTGCGAAGCTCGTCCTCTGACAGACGCTTGTCGTAGAGGATCGGACCGAGTTCTTCGATCAGTGACGTGTGGACACGGTGCCGCAGATCGTCAAGACCAGGATTGTGGTTGGCAATCGGATTGGCGGAATCGCCGCCATCGTTGAGACGCTTGTAAAGGGACATGCCCGCTCCTGATCAGATATCAGCCGAAGAACCGGCGTCGTGATGAGCTCTGCTCATTCACTTCGACCGCTCCGTCGAGGAATCGACTAGCAAGTTGTTCGAATGCCCGGGCGACGCCGGACTTGGTCGCTGACAACACGACCGGGTGCCCCTTGTTGACCGAGATGGGAACAACCACATCGGAGGGGACGTGAGCAGCTGCCTTCAGCTGAAGGGTCTTTTCAACCTCTCCAACATCGAGCTTCACCCGGGAGTCAGCCCGGTTCAGCACGAGGTGCAACTTCTCTTTTGGAATGTTCAGCAATGCAAGAGTGCTGAGACCGATCTTCACGTTCTTGATGTTCGGAATGTCGAGACCTGCGACAAGAAGAATCTCATCGCTCGTTTCGATCAGTGACAGAACAACTTCGTTGAAGATGGCGGGGAGATCGATCACGATGTGACCGGCAAACGAACGGACGAAGTCAACGAGTGCCTTCATCTGATCGCCGGTGATCTGATCAGCGAACGTCGGCTCGAGCGGTGCTGGCAGAACCAGCAGACCCGTTTCCTCGTGTTCGGTCATCAAGTCTCGCACCATGACGGCATCGAGCTTGTCGATCTGGGAGACGGCGTCAACCACGGTGTGCTGAGGCTGAAGCTTCAGCATCACGGCGACGTCGCCGAACTGCAGGTGTCCGTCGATGAGCACGACGGGCTTGTCCGAGCGCTTGGCCAGTGCACACGCAAGGTTCGTCGCGGTGACGGACTTGCCGGAACCGCCCTTGGTCGAGAAGACCGAAAGGACCTTTCCGGGATCGCCATCGAGATACTCGAGTCCTTCACCGTCGCCCGTTGAGCCGGTTGCCATGATGGGACCACTAAGGCCCTCAGCAACGCGGCCCGTGGCATCGACGAGCTGCATCTGATCGATTGGAGCGGAGAGCACGTCCTTCACACCAGCCCGCAGCGCGGTCTGGAGAAGTTCAGTGGTGAGCTCGCTGGTGACGAGGATGGCACCAACCTCAGGGTTGGTACGGCTCCACCGCTCGACCATGGCAAAGTCTGCCGGGGTCGCACACGACGGACCGAGCACGACCACGATGGGTCCCATGCCAAACCGCTGCTCAAGTTCGGCCAGTGACGCCTCAGCGGCGACACCTTCACCCAACTGCTGAGCGAGGTAATCTCGAACCGCCCGATCCGTATCGACGACCGCCAGACCAGCGCCGTTAGGCAACTTGGGGTCCGGGGCCGCTGACGGAGCAGCTGGCTGCTCATTCTCGAGACCGAAGTCATCGAGAGCGAAGCTCGAGAAGTCGTGTTCCTCCATCGTGGATCTCCAACCAAACTTTCAATCTTGCGAACAGTGCGGGCGCTCAGAGAGCGTGAGTTACTCGACGGGCTCGGCGTCAGGGCCGTACGGGGTCAGACGATCAGCGTCTTCACCAGGCAGCACGGTCTCGCCGAGGTCGAGGGCTTCCATGACCTCAGGCTCATAGCTCGGGGGAACGAGCGAGAGATAGAGGTCTTCGATGCCGATCGACAGCAGGTACTGAGCAACGTCTGGCGGCACGGCCAGCGTGATCAGACCACCGTTGGCCGGACCGGCAGGAGCTGCACCGGGTTCGCCGTCGGCGGTTGCGGTGTTGTCGCCGAGGTCGGCGGGCAGGCTCTTGTCGATCGCAAGGATCTCAGACTTGAGATACACGTAGCGTGCGTCGTAGTCGAAGGGGATCACGCCGTCACGGTTCGTACCGAGCTCGGTGATGATGATGTCGGGCTCTTCTTCTTCGCCCTCACCTGCGGCGTCGACCTCTTCAATGGGGTAGCGACGGAGGATGTTGACGAAGTCGCCTGGCTCCATGAGGTAGGCGGCGCCACGAATGTTGTCGACGCTGAAGGTCACGGTGACCATGCCCTTCTCTTCCAACCGGTCGGTGATACCGGTGGCCACGACGGAAGGCGACACGAAGTTGCCAGCGACGAGGGGGGCGTTCGGCGGCAGGTCGGTAATGGCGACCAGGCCGGCGAGTTCGGTCTGCGGATCAGTGATCGCAGTTGAAGGCCGCATCGAAACGGGCACTTCCTGCACACCGATGAAGTTCTCAGCGATGACACGCTCAGCCGACGTTCCCTTAGGAATCGGCTGAGTGACAACCCAGACTTCAGCGGTTTGCTGATCCTCCAAGGCAGCTCGCTCGACCTTGCCGATGTAACTCAGCAATCCGACCGTCGCAAGGATGCCCAAGGCGATGGCAACTATAAGAATAATGGCTCGTCGTGAGTTCACGACACTCTCCTGGTCCGTGCCCGATTCTTCGTCGGGACCCAACTGGCTCAGGATTCATGTCGGCGTTCTACGGAGATGCCTTAGCGATTAAGTGATTTTGTTCATGGCCAAAACGACTTCTGGCCGACCACGAGGGCCGGCCAGAAGGCAAAGATTGCACTGCCCGAGCGTGACGCAGGGTCAAGCAAGGGCGTTTGAGGGTCTCTCGGGATGGTTCCCGAAAGACCCAGGTATCACGCCTCGGGAGCCTCGGGGGCAGGCTCGGCGGCCGGCGCTTCGGCCACTGGTGCTGCCTCAGCTTCGGGCGCAGCCTCCTCGACAGGAACAGCCTCGACAGGAACAGCCTCGGCCGGTGCTGCTTCAGCTGGAGCGTCGGCTGCTGGTGCTTCCGCAGCTGGTGCTGCGTCTGCGGCCGGGGCACCTTCGCCACCAGCGTTCTCGAGGTCTTCGTAGTACTCAGCCCACGCAGCCTCGGTTGCTGGATCGACCTCGGTCGGGCCGATGTAGTTGCCGTCGGAGTCAAAGGCGTGCTCGCCGAAGTGCTCCTGGTACTCCTGAGCCACGACGCCACCCTCGGCGGCCTGCTTGATGGACAGGCTGATCCGGCGACGCTGAAGGTCGATATCGATGATCTTGACCCACAACTCTTCGCCCGGTGTCACGACCTGTTCTGGCAGATCAACGTGGTGGGCAGACATCTCTGAGATGTGGACGAGGCCCTCAATACCGTCTCCGACCTGCACAAACGAGCCGAACGGCACGAGCTTGGTGACACGGCCGTAGACGAGTTCGCCAACGCGGTGAGAGGTGGCGAATTCTTGCCATGGATCCTGCTGGGTGGCCTTGAGCGAGAGGCTGATGCGCTCCCGATCGAGGTCGACTTCGAGCACCTGGACGGTGACTTCGTCGCCAACAGCAACGACAGAACCGGGGTGGTCGACGTGCTTCCACGACAGCTCTGACACGTGGATGAGGCCGTCCATGCCGCCAAGATCGACGAACGCACCGAAGTTGACAACGGAGCTGACCACACCGCTGCGAACCTCGCCGGGGCTGAGGTTGGCGAGGAAGTCTTCCCGCTGTTCCTTCTGCGTCTCTTCGAGGTAGGCACGGCGGCTAAGCACCACATTGTTGCGGTTTTTGTCGAGCTCGATGATCTTCGCTTCAAGCGTTTTGCCAACATAGGGCTGCAGATCGCGCACTCGGCGCAGCTCAACCAGCGACGCGGGCAAGAAGCCACGGAGGCCGATATCGACGATGAGGCCGCCCTTGACGACCTCGATCACGGGGCCAGAGACAACGCCTTCGCGCTCCTTGACCTCTTCGATGGTGCCCCAGGCACGCTCGTACTGAGCCCGCTTCTTCGAGAGGACGAGCCGACCTTCCTTGTCTTCCTTCTGGAGGACAAGGGCTTCGATTTCTTCACCGATCGAAACGACCTCGGCCGGATCGACCTGGTTACGAATCGACAACTCACGAGCGGGAATCACGCCTTCGCTCTTGTAACCGATGTCGAGAAGGACCTCGTCCTTGTCGACCCGAACGACTGAACCAGTGACGAGTTGGCCATCGTCGACGGAGACCATCGAGGCGGCATACGCATCGTCGAGTGACCCCTCAAGGTCATTCACAATGATCTGGCGGGGCACGTATGCGCTGGCGGCAGCTGCTTCTTCTGCAGCCGGTGCTGCGGCATCGGTTGGAGCAGCTGGGGTTTCGTCTGCTGACGGTTCGGTGGTGGTCGGTTCAGTCGTGGACACGGAAATCGAGGTGTACTTTCGTGATACCTGAGCGTCGAGTTCGCCTGAGCGGGCACGACGGCAGGGGCGGGACGATCCCAGCCAAGTGCCTGAGACTACCCAGTTGCTGCGTCTGCACCGACCCTGACCAGCCTTTTTGGGCCTTTTGCGTGCCCTTTTTGTGTCAGCTCGTCGGCTTCGACGCTCGCAGTAGAAACTCGGGACTCTCCGTGGTCGGCGCAACCGTCTGGTAGTGGCCGGGCGTCACGCTGTGTACTCGAATATCTTCGAACCCAGCGATGCGGGCGAGCAGCCGCAATTCGCGAGGCGTGTAGCAGGTGGTCCACAGGTCGGCGGGGCGGGCCTCGCCGTCTGCGTTGCGCACCTCGGTGTGCTCGTGGTTCACGCCGTTGACCGCATCGAACTCGTCACCATCTTCGAGAAACCGAAGTTGGAAGTACGCAGAGAACGCCGAAACCACAATCGATCCGCCGGGCTTCAGGGCACCAGCCATACCGGCCATGATCGACTCGTCGAGTTCTCGGGTGGGCAGTACGAGATCGCCGTCGAGAACGGGTTGGTCAGCGGTTCCTGGCCCACCCGACAAGCCAAATGCCCCCTGGCAGAGGGAAACAACCGCGTCAAAGCGAGCCGCCAGATCTCCAATGTCGCCAAGACGTCGCGCATCCGCCACGCGAAATACTGCGGATCCCGGCCCCTCAAGCTGTTCGGCTGACGCTGTCGCGACCTCGACGAATCGCTCAGAAATGTCGAGCCCAACGACCTCGCATCCAAACTCTGCAAGCGCGATGGCATGCCGACCGGGACCACACCCCACGTCAAGAACCGCGTCGCCTGGGGCCAAATCCAGCAGCTGCACCAGGGCGGCGACCTCGTTGCTCGTCCCTTTCGTGAAGCTGTACCGAAGGTAGGCCTCACCCATGTGATCACCGAGTTCTTCGAACCAGGTCATGAGTATTCAGTCTTTGGCGTCAGCCCACGTTGCGCCGAACGACAGGTTGACCTCGAGCGGCACCTGTAGCTCGAATGCGCCAGACATCTCGTCGAGAACCATCGCAGTGGCCTGGTCTTTTTCGGCTGCTGGGACTTCGAGAATGACCTCGTCGTGCACCTGAAGCACCACTCGTGATGCGACTCCCTCGTCGAGCAGTCGTCGCTCGAGACGGACCAGCGCAACCTTGAAGATGTCGGCCGCCAAACCCTGGATGCCGGCATTCATCGCTTGCCGCTCCCCCGCCTGGCGAACCCGAGGATTGTCGGACATCAGCTCTGGGATGATCCGACGGCGTCCAAAGAGCGTCTCGGTGTAGCCCTTGTTTCTGGCTTCTGTGACGGTGGAGTCCATATAGGACCGCACCGCGGGGAATCCCTCGAAATAAGCGTCGAGGATGTCGGCCGCCTCGCTCGTGCGTATGCCAAGGCGCTGGCCGAGCCCGTAGGCCTCCATGCCGTAGGCAAGGCCATAACTCACCATCTTGGCCTTGCTGCGCTGTTCGAAATCAACTTCTTCTGGTTCGATGCCGAACACTCGGCCAGCGACTGCTGAGTGAACGTCAGAACCGTCGGTGAACGCCTCGATAAGCCCGGGATCTTCGGCCAAGTGGGCGATACAGCGCAGTTCGATCTGGTTGTAGTCAGCCACGAGGAACTCGGTGCCTTCGGCCGGAACGAACGCTCGGCGGAAGCTTCGACCCAGCTCGGTCCGCACCGGAATGTTGTGCAGATTGGGGTGTTCGCTCGACAATCGGCCTGTCCGGGCAACGGTTTGGTTAAACGTGGCGTGGATTCGGCCATCGTCTGCGACCTCTGCCAACAACGATGTGCCGTACGTAGAGCGAAGCTTCTCGACCTCGCGGTAGCGCAGCAGATGGTCGACAATGACGTGCTCACCTGACAGCTTCTCGAGGGTGGCCTGGTCGGTCGAGTAGCCGGTCTTCGTCTTCTTGCCCGGGGTAAGGCCGAGCTCGTCGAACAACACCTCTCGCAGAGCTGGCACTGACCCGACGTTGAACTCACGACCCGCAGCCTCATGGATCTGCGTGATGAGTTGCTCGACTTCGGCCGTCATGTCGGTGTTCAGGCGCTCAAGCTCGGCCTGATCGACGGCAACACCGAGGTGCTCCATCCTGGCCAACACGCCAACAAGCGGAACTTCGACGTTGACAAAGAGCTCGATAACGCCGTCGTCAACGATCTGTTCAATGACTGCCGGTGCCAATCTGGCGACCGCAAGCGCTTCGAGGGCGGCCTTTTCCGCCGGCGTGACTGAATCGCCGCCAAAGTCGAGTTGCCCTTCTGGCGGGCCGGTGTCGGCGGGAAGCCGCCACGCCGTGCGGGCGGCAAGTTCGTCTTCGAGCGGGTACGACGTGCGGCTTGGCTCAAGCAGATAGGCGCCGAGGGCGGTGTCTGCCATCAGCCCATCGAGCCGATCGACGTGGGGAAAAAGGGCCCGCAGCATTGGCTTTGCGTCGTGAGCCCAGAACCCTCGGCCAGAGTTCTCGCCTGTGTTGCCGTCGGCATCTCGCACGACAGGCTCGCCGAGCACAGCAACGAGACCGGCCGGTAGTTCCGAGATTGGAGCCCAGCCGACGTCGCCGCTTTCGACATCGAGCACGGCCGCTAGACCCACAAGCACGTCGCCGTCGAACCCCGGAGCGATTGCTACTGGTGTGCCAGGGTCGGCCAGCGAGGCCCAACGCGGGTCGTTGAGATCGTTGACCACCGTGGCGGCCAGATCTTCGGCGTCTTCATCGCTGATCGAACCGTCGCCCTCACTCGGGCCGTTGAGCTCGGCAAAGGCCGCGAGCAGTCGTGGCTTCAGCGAATGGAACTCGAGGAAGTCGACTAACCGATCGAGTTCCTCTGTGTCGATCGGTTCCAGATCGAACATGCCATCGAGCTCAGCATCGACAGGAGCGTCGCGATCGAGTTCCATCACAACAACGTTCAACCGGGCGAGGTCAGCGCTTTCTTCGAGGTTCTGCCGCAGCTTGGGTGTCTGTTCTTCTACGTGTTCGAGAATGCCATCGACGTCGCCGTATTTGTTGATGAGCTTGGCTGCCGTCTTCTCGCCTACCCCGGGAACGCCGGGAAGGTTGTCGGACTTGTCGCCGCGGAGCGCCGCGTATTGCACGTATTTCTCGGGGTGCACGCCGGTGCGCTCGACGATGCCTGCTTCGTCGTAGAGCGCATAGTCACTGACGCCCCGCTTGTTGTAGACCACCTTGATGTAGGGGTCTTGGACCAGCTGGTAGCTGTCGCGGTCGCCGGTAACGATGAGCACATTGTGTTTTGCGGCCGCCGCTCGTGTGGCCAGCGTGGCGATGATGTCGTCTGCCTCGAAGCCAGGAAGATCGACAATCGGAAGCTGCAGGGTTTCGATGACCTGTCGCACCAGGCCCATTTGTTCCCGCAAGACATCGGGGGCCTTTTCTCTATTGGCCTTGTAGGTAGCGACCTGCTTGTGACGAAATGTGGGCTCGGGAAGGTCAAAAGCAACCGCGACACCGTCAGGTGTGTGATCACGCACCAGGTTGATCAGCATTGAGGTGAAGCCGTAGACGGCGTTAGTGACCTGTCCAGATGACGTCGCCAGATCGGGCGGGAGTGCGTGGAACGCTCGGTAGGTGAGCGAATTGCCGTCGATCAGCATGAGGGTCGACATCAGGGTGAGAGCTCTCCATCCAGAACTTGCTGGGCGATTTCTTTCATGCTCGAACGAGCACTCATGGCATTGGTCTGCAAGAAGCGGAAGGCATCGCTCTCGGTCTGTCCGTGATCGTCCATGAGCTTGCCCTTGGCTCGATCGATGACTTTCCGACTATCGAGCTTCTCGGACAACGATTCGGCATGGGCCGACAACGCCACCACCTCGCGAAAGCGAGCGAGGGCCAACTCGATCGCCGGCACGAGTTCATTTCGATGGAACGGCTTGACCACATACGCCAGTGCTCCGACGTCGCGGGCCTGCTCGATCAGGTCACGTTGTGAGAACGCCGTGAGAATCACGACGGCAGCCAGTTGGTCAGCGATGATCTCGCGAGCGGCGACCAAGCCGTCTGTACCTGGCATCTTGATGTCGAGGATCGCCAAGTCGGGTTCGAGCTCTCGAACGAGCGAAATGGCTTCGGCCCCATCGGATGCTTCGCCGACAACGACGTATCCCTCGTCTTCGAGCGTCTCCTTGAGATCAAGACGGATGAGCGCTTCGTCTTCTGCGATCACCAACCGCACCTGGTCAGCGGTCATGTGGCTTCCAGCATCTGATCGAGCAACTCGTCTTGTTTTCGTTCAAGAGCGGTCAGCCGCTCGGTCCATGCATCGCGGTCGCGGCGCATCGCACTCACGGTTCGCGCTGCCTCGTCGTGTTCACGAGCTGCCAGCGGTGTCTCGGAAACCATCGCCCGCAGCCGGGCGTCGTCTGCGGACTCAGCGAAATGCTGGATCTGCTCATCGAGCACTCGAAGCTCTTCTCTTGCCGCATTGAGTTCCTGAGAAAGCTCGCCAAGGCGACGCTCGATGGAAGCTCGGGACATGAATCTTCGCTGGCTCCTTGAGAACGCGATCACGCTGGGTTTGCTGATGCGCTGGTTTGTTGGTGCCCGGGGTGGGATTCGAACCCACACGCCCTTTCGGACAGCGGATTTTGAGTCCGCCGCGTCTGCCGTTCCGCCACCCGGGCTGGATGTTACGGAGCCTCTGAGGTTACCCGGTCAGGAGCCCCACTCCCGGGACATATGCATTCCAAAGAGAAATTCGCCACAACATGAAACGTCCGGCACCAATTCCTGGTCTTATATCTCCGATGACTGCTGTGATGATTGCCTTCACGTTCCCAGGCCAGGGATCTCAAGCCCCCGGAATGGGCGAAGCCTGGCGCGATCACCCCTCGTGGGAACTCGTTGGCGAGGCCAGCGAGGTGTCTGGTCGCGACGTGGAAGCGCTGCTTCTGACGGCGAGCGCCGAAGAGCTCACGGAAACTCGCAATTCCCAACTGGCAACCTTCGTGCACAGCATGGTTGTACTCGACGCTGTTGAGCGAACAGGCGTCGAGCCGGCGTTCCACGCAGGACACAGCCTTGGTGAATACTCAGCTCTCACCGCAGCGGGCGCCATCAGCTTCGAAGACGGCGTGACCCTGGTGAGCGAACGAGGCAGCGCCATGCAGGGCGCCGCTGATGCCCAGCTCGGCACCATGGCCGCCGTGCTTGGCCTCGACGACGATCAAGTCGAGATCGCGTGCAACCGCATCGACGGAGATGTGTGGGTTGCGAACTTCAACGCTCCGGGCCAGGTCGTCATTGCCGGAGCTCCCGACGCAATCGAAGCAGCTGGCGTTGAGGCCAAGGGCCTGGGAGCAAAGCGAGTCATGGCCCTGAAGGTTGGCGGTGCCTTCCACACACCGTTCATGTCGCAGGCTCGTGATCGGCTGCGCAAGGCCATCGACGACACCGAAATCCGCGAACCAAACCGACCGGTCTTTGCCAACGTTGACGGTCTCGCGCACACCGTGCCGAGCGAGTGGGCCAGCCTGATGGGCGCCCAACTCACCAGCCCCGTTCGTTGGCGTTCGACGCTGCACAATCTGCACGACGCTGGTGCCAACGTCTTCCTCGAGCTTGGCCCCGGCACCGTCCTCACCGGCATGGCCAAGCGCACCGTCAAGGGGGCCACCAACATCAGCGTCTCCACACCGGGCGACGTCGACAAGCTCCTTGACGCGCTGTCGCACGGATCGGAGTCTGGCGGGGTTGTTGAAGGTGAAGTCCTCGCCGCGGTCGAGCGCCTCGTGGTGAGTCCGGCCAATGGCGTGTTTGAACCAGCATCCTCGCTGAGCGACGACCAGACCGTAAACCGGGGTGATCTCATCGGCATGGTTGGCGACCACGACGTCAGATCCGCATTCAGCGGTCGGCTTCAAGGATTGTTGGCCATGGCTGGGGAACGGGTGACAACCTCCCAACCCATCGCCTGGCTTCGCGTCAGCGACGCTCCGTAGATGCGGCTCCTGTACATGCGCAGAAGCTCGGTAGATTCGTTGTTCTCTGGCCATCAGTCCGGCTGCCAGAACAGTAAGGAAACCCGCACATGACTCAACCCGGCTTCCGCTTCTCAGGCGTCGGTTCTGTTCTTCCCGACAAGGTCGTCACCAACGACGATCTCGCGAAGACCATGGACACAAGCGACGAATGGATTCGCGAACGCACCGGCATCGGCGAACGTCGGCTTGGCGGCACCACGTCAGGGCTTGCGGCAGACGCAGCTCGGCTGGCGATGGAGCGGGCAAACGTCGGACCAGACGACATCGACCAGCTGCTGTTGGCCACCACAACACCCGACTACATGCTTCCCGGTACCGCTCCCGCCGTCGCTGAGATCCTCGGCCTCGACTGCGGAGCGATCGACATTCAGGCCGCATGCTCTGGCTGGGTCTACGGCCTCGTCATGGCGAACGGTTTCCTCCTGCAAGGCGAAAAGCGCATCCTCGTTGTTGGCGCAGAAACCCTTGAACGAATGACCGACTACACCGACCGCGGCACCGGCATCCTCTTCGGCAACGGCGCCGGCGCAGCCGTTGTGGAACCCGGACCGGGCGAGATTCTCGGATGGGACCTCGGGGCGGATGGCAAATATGTCAAAATCCTCTGGGCGGAGCACGGCGAGAACATGTCGATGGACGGCAAAGAGGTGTTCCGCCAAGCAGTGACCGCGATCCAGCGTTCCGCCAACGCCGCGCTTGATCGGGCCGGGCTCACGACAGACGACATCGACTTCGTCATTCCGCACCAAGCCAACATTCGCATTGTTGAAGCGGCGTGGAAGCGGCTCGGCTTCACGATGGAACAAACCGGCATGCGCCTTGAAGAGACCGGCAACACTTCTGCGGCATCCATTCCCCTCACGCTCGACAAGGTGCTCGACGAAGGTCGCATCTCAGACGGTGACACGGTGATGCTCATCGGGTTTGGCGCTGGCATGACCTGGGCCACCACCATCATGCGTTGGTCTGGTGACGACCGAGCCGCCGCATGACCGACCAGAAAGTTGCGCTCGTCACGGGCGGGAGCCGAGGCATCGGTTTGGCCTGTGCGCAGCAGCTGCAGGCCGACGGCTACCGAGTTGCCATCGGATCGCGATCTGAGCCGTCGACCATCCCCGACGGCATGGAGTGGGTTGCTCTCGACGTCACAAACGGCGAATCAATCGATACTGCCTTCAGCGAGATTGAAGAGCGCATGGGCCCCGTGTCCGTACTCGTTGCCAACGCTGGCATCACCAAAGACATGCTCGTGCTGCGCATGAGTGAAGACGATTTCGATGCCGTGGTCGATGCCAACCTGTCTGGCAGCTTCCGAGTGGCCAAGCGAGCCATCCGTCCGATGATGAAGGGCCGGTGGGGCCGCATCATCTTCATGTCGTCTGTTGTTGGCTCACTGGGCCAGACCGGACAAGCCAACTATGCCGCCTCGAAGGCGGGCCTTGTTGGGCTCGGCCGCTCGCTGGCCCGCGAATTTGCGTCCCGCAACATCACCGTCAACCTCGTGGCTCCTGGCCCGATCGAGACCGACATGCTCGACGCACTGGGCGACGAGGCCAAGGACGCGCTTGTGGAAGCCGTGCCGCTCGGTCGAGTCGGCACACCGGCTGACGTTGCTGCCGCCGTGTCGTTCCTCGCATCTGAGGGAGCTGGCTACATCACTGGCGCCACCATCCCCGTGGATGGCGGTCTCGGCATGGGCGGCGGGGGCTAGCCGGCTATCGCTATATGACATTGCCTGGCACAACTGCTGGGATACCCCCTCAACCAATACAATTTCTCCATACCCGCTGCCTTTCGGTGGCATTAAAACCAAAAAGGAACTACCCGTGAGTGATGAACAGAACTTCGAGCGATTCCGCAAGTGTGCGGTCGAGGTCCTCTCTGTCGAGGGCGACAAAGTCACCAAGGAAGCTCGGTTCGCCGAAGACCTTGATGCCGACTCGCTCGATCTCGTTGAGCTCGTGATGGCTCTCGAAGAAGAGTTCGACGTCAGCGTCGAAGAAGAAGAGCTCGACGGTGTCGAAACCGTCGGCTCGGCCTACGACCTGGTCGTCGGAAAGCTCTGATGTCCTACCGGGTCGCCGTCACCGGTCTCGGGGTTGTTGCCCCATGCGGGATCGGCATCGACCAATTTTGGGAAGGCCTCCTTTCGACACCGGGCTCCGGTGATCGACGCGAGGTCGAAGATTGGGATCCACTCCCCTACTTCGACAATCCCAAAGAGGCTCGCCGCTCAGACCGCTTCAGCCAGTTTGCGCTCGCCGCAGCTGCTCAAGCGATCGAGATGGCTGGCGACCTCGACGTCGACCCGGTACGAATCGGTGTTCTCATCGGTAGTGGCATCGGCGGTATTGGCACCACCGAGAAAGAGATCGTCGTCCAGCACTTGAAGGGCGACCGCAGAGTCTCGCCATTCCTGGTGCCAATGATGATGCCCAATGCGGCAGCCGCAGCCGTTTCAATGAAATACGGCTTTCAGGGGCCCTGCGAAGCCACCGTGACCGCGTGCGCAGCTGGCACACATTCCATTGGTAACGCCGCCAATCTGATCAAGTCTGGACGCTGCAAGGCGGTCATCACCGGCGGCAGCGAAGCATCGCTGACGCCAACGTCGATCGCCGGATTCCGCAACATGACGGCCATGTCGAACCAACAGGTGTCCATGCCGTTCGACCAGCGCCGTGACGGCTTCATCATTGCCGAAGGCTGCGGTGTGCTCGTGCTCGAAGAGTGGGACAACGCGGTGGCCAGGGGGGCCAACATCCTCGCCGAGCTCAAGGGCTCAGCCAGCACCGCAGACGCCCACCACATCACCGCCCCCGCTCCCGGCGGCAGCGGTGCGATCCGCTGCATGGAGCTGGCACTCGAAGATTCCGGGCTGAATGCCGCGGATATCCGCCACATCAATGCTCATGGCACGTCAACGCCACTCAACGATGCCGCGGAAACCCATGCGATGAACAAGGTATTCGGCAGCGATGGCGGCCCAATCGTCACCTCGACCAAGGGTGTCACCGGCCATGCGCTTGGCGCGGCGGGTGCACTTGAAGCCGTTGCCGTTGTCTTGGCCATGCAGCACAAGCTCATCCCGCCAACCGCCGGGTTCGAACAGTCCGACCCAGAACTCCCCGAGATCGACTTGGTGCATGGCGAAGCCCGAGCCTGGGAGCCTGGCCCTGCGATGTCGAACAGCTTCGGCTTCGGCGGCCACAACGGGTCGATCGTTATCGCCCCTGCGAGCTAACAACGCTTCCGCGGCCGCTCTCGGCTCGTTAAGCCCTCTGAAGTGCCTTGGGTGCGCTCGCAGCTACTGCGGCGCCTCAGGGGCTACCAGCACCACCATTAGCTCGGCAGAACAGGCAACCTCGCCGTCAACAGAGGCCGTGCCGGTTCCACGACCGCCACGCGCACTGATTCGGCTGAACTCAACCGCTA
>CALLGK010000203.1 GCA_938009905.1 uncultured Acidimicrobiales bacterium
TTCGCCTGGCGGCGAAACGTCCAGGCGGGGCGAACGTGAGGACTTCTTTGTCGTTCTCCCCTGTGTGTACTTGACGCGCAACGCTCACGAACTTGCGTGCATGGGACCTTGTCCGGACGGTTTGGTGCACGCAGGGTTGGCGGCACGGTGTAGGTGCGTGCATGGGACCGGGTTGACGTGTTCTCGTGCACGCAGGTTCGGTTGCACGCAGGTTCTGGTGCACGCAGGTTCGGCGCGTCGCTGGAGAGAGGGTTACCTAGGGGCTCTAGGCCGCTTACGGAGCGGTGCTGGGCGCTTCTACCCACCGCTCGAGACCTAGCACCGAACGTTGGGGGGTTGGGGCTGGGTGATGCTCTCCAGCAGCCTCAATGGAATCTCTTTGCTCATCGATGAACAGGACGTCATCCGAGTTGCTGCCCGGCAACACAACCCCCGGACCGACACACGTTCAATCAGGAGCATCAACGTGAGTCCCACCAATCGCCCATGGCGTTTCATCCTCAGCATGTGTCTCGTTGCCGTAACAACGGTCGCAATTCCATCCGTCGCAGACGCGGCCGCAGTCGACTGTGGCGGCATCGTCTTTGAAGACTTTGACAACGACGGCGAGCGAGCTGAGGACTACAGCCACGTAGACGCCGCCTTCGGCGGTCAGACCGATCCAGGACTCGCAGGCGCACAGGTGACCGTCACCGATGCCGCCGGCACGATCTTCACTGACACCTCGAATGCTGACGGCGAATGGTCCGTCACCGTCGACGATGCGAACTTCCCGATCCGGGTTGAGTTCACCGCTCCGAGTGGCTTCCTGTCGACGCAGGTCGGCCCAGACGCCGGAACCACCGTCCAGTTCATCACCTCTGCCGCTGACTGCTCCTCGTCAAGCGGCAACTCGGCGTCAGGCAACGTCGGCTTTGCACTTCCCGGTTCGTACTGCGCAACCGCTCCTGAACTCGCAACCTCCTGCTTCCTCTTCGGCGACGTCGCCAATCACGACAGCGAAGCCGCCGTCGTCATCCTGCCTGATGGCGCCGTCGACAACCGGGCCTCGGACGGCTCACCGTTCCAGGTCGACTCCTACTCTGTTGCCGCCACGCTCGGCGAGGTCGGCTCAGTGAGCGGCATTGACTCAAGCGGTGACGGCACGATCTTCGCTGGCTCGTTCGTCAAGCGACACACCCAAATCGGCCCAACCGGCAACCCAACCACGATCTACGCCATCCCCGCAGGCGGCTCCGCCTCGGCATGGTTCTCGACCGACGCTGGCGCCGCTGATCCGCACACCGGTGCAAGCGACGGCTGGCGCAACGACTTCGGCGCCTTCGAAGACGTCTACACCACCGGCCTCGGCGACGTCGAGATCTCTGTTGACGGCAAGACGCTCTACACGGTCGATCTTGGCCGCAAGATGCTCGTTGCTGTCGGCATCACCCCCACTGGCGCTCCAGGCGCCGTCACCGAGACGCCCATCACCGCGGCTGCACTTGGTGCGCCATGCGCCGACGTCGACGTGCGCCCCTACGGCCTCGGCATGCGACCAGACGGCACCTTGTTCGTCGGCGTTGTCTGCTCGGCTGAGTCAACGGTTGACCTGACCGCCTTCCCGATCGACCGCACCACCGGCCTCGACCAGAACGGCAACCCTGTCGGCGACGCTTCGCAGCTCACCGGCCACATCTTCACCTTCAACGGCAGCAGCTTCAACCAGGTCATGACCTGGAACTTCTCCGACTTTGACGGCCGCGGCACCCAGACCGGCGCCAACACCTTCCAGGCGCAGTCCGACTGGCGTCCATGGGTGTCGCAGTCACCGTACGCAGAGCCATTCTCGAGCTACGGCTGGCCAGATCAGGGCCACGCATTTGCACAGCCTGCGATCACCGACATCGACTTCGACGGTGACGACCTCGTCATCGGCATCGGTGACCGCTACGCCCACCAGAAGGGCGCAGATGCCTTCTACATCGGCGCTGATGGCGTCACCTACTCGTCGGGTCAGCCGATCTCCAGCGGCGACTTGCTGCAGGCGACCGCAAGCGGTTCGACCTACGCCTTTGCTCCCGCCGCACCCGCAGAGTTCTTCGAGGACAACTACGGCGGCAGCCATACCGAGATCACCCTCGGTTCGATCGCACAGATCCCCGGCCGCCCCTACACGATCTCGAACTCCTTCGACTCCATTCCAGAGCCCAACACCTGGCGCTCGGGCGGCCTCACCTGGTTCGACTCGAACACCGGTGCTCAGGTCAGCGGCTATCGCCTCTACAGCGGCCATCCCAACTACGTGGATGAGGGAACCTTCGAAAAGGCTGCCGGTGTCGGCGACCTCGAAGCCCTCTGTGGTGCAGCCCCGATCGAGGTTGGCAACTTCGTGTGGTTCGACGCCGACCGCGACGGCCAGCAAGATCCAGGCGAGACCGTGATGGCCGGCGTGGTCATCGAACTCTTCGACGCCTTCGGCAACCTCGTGGCCACTACCACGACAGACGCAAACGGCGAGTACTACTTCAATGGCTCGAACGTGCCGAGCGGCCTTGTCCCCGGTGCCGGCTACACGATCCAGATTGCGCAGACCAACTACGACGCTGGTGGCGTGTTCGCTCCGGGTGGTGCATACGAAGAGCACGCCGTGCTCACCGCAGCAGACCAGGGTGGCGATCAGACCGACTCTGACGCTGGCTTGAACGTTGCCGGCCTGCCAGCCATCGACATCATCGCTGGCGACGACGCTTCAACGTCGGCCATCGAAAGCCCTGCGAACCACACGTATGACTTCGGCTTCACCACTCCGGTCTTCGACCTGGCGCTTCAGAAGACCCACGCAGAGGGCCCAGCCAACTACGTGGCCGGTGAAACCGTGACGTTCGATGTCACGATCACCAACCAGGGTGCCGCCGTACAGACGGTGACCATCACCGACTACGTCAACGCCAACTTCGTGTTTGACGCTGCCGACAACGCAGCGCTGAGCGGCACAGACTCCACCGGGTCAGCCTTCACCGGCACCTGGGCGACAGCTGCTGCTGGCGCCGAGGCCACCATCGACTTCGGTTCGGCCTCATTTGTCACCGGCGACACGGTGACGGTGCCGATCACGCTGCAGATCGCTGCTGCGTGGGACGGATCAGAGTTCATCAACTGGGCCGAGATCTCGAACTTCGACAATGACGGAAGCCCAGCCAACGGCGACGCCGCTGGCGGTCAGCTCACCGACGAAGACTCAACCCCAGACGCCACGATCGGCAACGACAACCAGCCGCTCGGCCCCGGTCAGCCTGGTGACGATGTCATCGACAACACCGATGGCGACGAAGACGATCACGATGTTGCCGGTGTCCCACCGGTCTACGACGTGGCCCTGATCAACACGCTCGGCGCTGGCGAGACCCCCGTGGTCAACCCAGACGGAGACCTGACCGTCACCTTCACCATCACGGTGAAAAACCAGGGCGCAAACCCGGTCACCGACGTCTCGGTTGTTGACTACCTGCCAACTGGCACCACGTTCACCTCATTCGGCGGAGTCACAGAGGGCACCGCCAACGTGACCAACGTCGGAGGCGACGCCGCAACGCAGAACTTCAACATCGATGCGCTTGCTCCTGGCGAGTGTGTGTCGTTCGACCTGACGGTGACGATCACTGACCCAGCGCTCGGCACCTACACCAACGGTGCAGAGGTCTCCTCAATGTCCGACACCACTGGCAACCCAGTGGCCGACATCGATTCGACCCCTGACGCCATCAACAGCGACGACATCATCACCACCCCGGGCATCGACCCTGCCGGAATCGATGACAACAACTCGCACAACGACATCAACTTCGACCGCACCGATGCCGGCGCTCCGATCGACACAACGTCGAACGCCGTGGCCGAAGCTGACCGTGACGAAGACGATCACGACCAGGAAGTTGTGACGCTGGCCTTCGAGTTCTACTACGACCTCGCCCTGGTGAAGCAGCTCACCGCTCCAACCGTCCTCGTGCCCGGCGGCAACGCCGACTTCACGATCGAAGTCACCAACCAGGGCAACCTGGCGGTTGGCCAAGTCGATGTTGTCGACTACATCGACAACACCACGTGGGAAGCCTTCAGCATTGCTAGCCAGGCCAACGGCGGCACCGGCACGGTGACCTCCACCCTCGGCGAAACCATCAACTACCAGTGGCTTCCCGCTGGTGATGCTGGCTTCGCCCCCGTTGTTCGCCTCACCGGCAACCTCGGCGTCGACGACAGCGTTGTCGTCCCCGTCAACCTCACGGCTCGGGCCGATCTTCGGGTCGCCTCAGCCGAGAACTGGGCGGAGATCTCCCGCTTCGACAACGACGCCGACCCACTCAACGGCGACTCGCTGTCGATGCCAGCCGACTTCATCGATGTTGACTCGACGCCCGACACGACGCTGGCCAACGACAACCAGCCAACCGGTGCCGGTGCGCCTGGCGACAACGTCATCGACAACACCGGTGGCGACGAAGATGACCACGATGTGGCCGGTGTGCCCGTCGAGTTCTTCGACCTCGCTCTCATCAAGGTGCTGAGCGATCCAAGCGCCATCGTTGCCCCCGGCGACGACGTTGCGTTCACCATCACGGTGACCAACCAGGGCACGGTCGACGCCACCAACATCACGATCGTCGACTACCTGCCTGCAGGCCTGACCCTGTCGGCCACCGACACCAACGGATGGGTAGCAAGCGGCGACAACGTCCAGACGGTGGTCCCCGGACCACTGGCTGCCGGTCAGTCGGTTGACCTCACCATCATCACCACGGTCGACAACGGTCTCAACACCGGTCAACTCGTCAACTGGGCCGAGATCGCCGGAGCAGCAGATGAGACAGGCACTCCTCGTGTTGACGTCGATTCAACGCCCGATACCGACCCAGCCAACGACGCCGGTGGCGATCCAGCCACGAACGACAACGTCATCGACAACACCGACGGCGACGAAGACGATCACGATCCTGCGATCGTCTCGGTTGGCCGTGACTATGACCTCGTGCTCACCAAGACGGCCATCTCCGTTGACCAAGATGCTCGCCAGATCACCTGGGACATCACGGTCACCAACAACGGCCCGTCGGCAGCACTCGGTCCGATCACCGTGGTCGATCCGCTCAAGGCTGGCCTCACCTTCGTGTCGGCCACGAGCACCTCGATGACCTGTGCTCTTGATCGTCAGGTTCTCACCTGCACCTCGCCAAACAACTTGGCGGCAGGCGAAACCATCAGCGTGCAAATCCTCACTGACGTGAGCAGCGACGTGAAGACGATCACCAACAGCGCATCGGCCAGCGCCGCAGACGGAGTCGAGACCGAAGTTGTCGACGACAACAACGTCGACGTCGAAGCGGTCACCTTCACCGTCGAACCGTCGTCGACCGTCACGACGGTTCCGGCCACCACCGGTACGCAGGCTCCGCGGACGCCGCAGGCTCCTCCAGTGCTGGCCTTTACCGGCTCGACGACCAACGCCTTCCTCGCCATCGCAGTCCTGCTGATGGTGTCTGGTGGACTTCTGCTCGGCGCTCGGCGTCGGTTCGAAGATGACGCCGAGGTCGCTGAGTAACAGGCACAAGACGCCGGGATTTACCCCTAAACGAGCGGATCGCACCGGAACGGTGAGGTCCGCTCGTTCGCGTCTTGCCAAGAGGATTACCGGTAAATGGGTTACCGAGGCGTAACCTTTCCGGTCGTGGAGACGTCAAACGAATTCGTGGACACCATTGTTTCCCGGATCGAACATGCAGCAAAAGGCTCCGGCGTTGTCACGTTCGTGACCGGCGACGAGCCAGTCACGAAGTCGTGGGCCGACCTCCACGAAGAAGCGAAAGCAGTGGCCGCAAACCTGCAGGCGCTCGGTATCAACCGAGGCGACCGGGTTGCCCTTCTCGGCCCAACCACCGCTGACTTCGTAACCTTCATTCAAGCCGTGTGGCTGAGCGGAGCGACACTCGTTGTGTTGCCACTTCCCATGAGGCTTGCGTCGATCGAAGAGTTCACCCTGGCGACCAAGGCCCGTGTGAAGCGAGCTGAATGCGCGGCCATCCTTGTCGACCCCGATCTGGCGCCGTTCGTCGAAGTTGGCCCGGACGACCCGCCCGTTCATTCAATGGCCGATCTCAACGCGGTAAACGGGCCGTGCACGGCCGACGACTTCATTCGCCCCGACTACCACCGCGACGACATGTTCGTCTTGCAGTTCACGAGCGGTTCAACGTCTGAACCGAAGGGCGTCATGTTGCCCAACCATGTCGTTGCGGCAAACCTCGATGCGATCGCCGAAGCCGCCGACGTGAACCTTGACGAAGACGTCATGGTCAGCTGGCTGCCGCTCTATCACGACATGGGTCTCGTCGGCTTCTGCATCTTGCCGATGTCGGCTGGTCTCGACCTGGTGCTTGGCGCCCCGCAGGACTTCCTCGCTTCACCCGGTCGCTGGATGGAGTGGATCTCGGAGTACGGCGGCACGGCGACAGCCGGTCCAAACTTCTCCTACGTGCTTGCCACTCGCGCCCTTCGTCGAGCCAAAGAGCCGCTCGATCTCTCCAAGCTCCGAATTGCTCTCAACGGTGCAGAGCCCGTCGACCCGCACTCGGTTCGCAACTTCATCGAGGCCGGCGAACGCCACGGCATGCGGCCCGGCGCTGTCTTTCCTGCCTTCGGCATGGCCGAGCTCGCGATCGCTGGCTGTTTCCCTGTGCCGCTCGCTGGCATGAAGACCGATGTGATCGACTCCGAGCTTCTCGAGCTCGAGAAGCGTGCGGTTGAGGTTGCGGCTGATCATCCCAACGCACGAGAGATCGTGTGCCTCGGCAAGCCCGTGCCAGGGCTCGAGTTCCGAATCGCCGACCCATCAACCGGGCACGTGTTGTCCGACCGAGAGATCGGTGAGCTGCAAATCAGCGGAACGTCCGTGACCCCCGGTTATTACAAGCGGCCGGACGCCAACGAAGAGCTGTTCGATGGTGAATGGCTGCGTACGGGCGACCTCGCCTACATGGTCGACGGTGACACCTACATGTGTGGCCGAATCAAAGACGTGATCATCGTTGGGGGCCGCAACGTGTACCCGCAAGACATCGAGCGGTCCGTCGGCGAGGTCGAAGGGATTCGAGCCGGCAACGTCATTGCGTTTGGCGTTGAAGGCAAAAAGGGCAAGGAACACGTCGTGATCGTGGCCGAAACCCGAGTCGAAGAGACCGCCGAGCTTGTCACCAAGGTCAACGAGCGCGCCGTGGAAGCCGTCGGTGTTCCGAGCCGCGACATCGTGCTCGTCAACCCGAGCACGCTGCCCAAGACCAGTTCTGGAAAGCTGCAACGAGCGAAGTGCAAGCAGATGTACGTCGCTGGCGAACTCGCCAGGCTCGACTAACGTCGGCGCTCGCATGTTCGGCGCTTCTGCGATCTGGCGGTAGCGTTACGTCGTGGTTGATGTCACCGACGCAACGTTTGAACAAGACGTCATTGAAGAGTCCAAGAAGCGGCCGGTCGTTATCGACCTCTGGGCCGAGTGGTGCGGCCCCTGTAAGACCTTGGGGCCCATCATCGAAAAGGTCTGCGACGAGACCGAGGGCAAGGTGCTCCTGGCCAAGGTCGATGTCGAGGCAAACCCACAGACCTCTCAGGCATTTCGTGTGCAGTCGATTCCTGCGGTGTACGCCATGAAAGACGGTCAGATCGTCGACGGATTCATGGGCGCACAGGGCGAAGACGCCGTTCGTGAATTTGTGCAGCGACTCCTTCCCACCGACAACGAGTCGATCATCGAAACGCTCATTGAAAAGGGCGACGAAGCCTCGCTCAGCGAGATCCTGCAGGTCGAGCCAGGGCACCCAGTAGCGGTGCCGATGCTGGCGAAGATCTACGTCGACTCGGGACGCACCCAAGAGGCGCTCGACCTCCTGGCTCGAATCCCAGAAACCGAAGAGACCCGCCAGATCGCGGCGCTCGCTCGCACAGGCGCCAACGAAGGGTCGGAAGTCGAAGACCGGCTCGCCGAGCTGTTGCCGTCAGTCAAAGACGACGACGATGCTCGCAAGGAATTCGTTGATCTTCTTGAGGTGCTCGGAGCCGAGCATCCCGCGACCGGTGGGTGGCGCAAGAAGCTGACGAACCAGCTCTTCTAGCGCAGCTTTTGGGCCTTACCGCCCGCTCGCGGCTCGGCCGCCAGATCTAATCACTTCCCCGTGCATCGTCTCCTCCTCTGGAGAGATCCGCTGTGGATGCTCGCGGGCGAGAACCTGATTCGGAATCGTCGAATAACGGACCAAGCCCTGCCGAGCTCGGTATCGATCATCGATCGACCTTGGCTGATCGCCTTGATGACGCACTCGTCGCACTCGACGAGCTGCGCCAACGTCGTTGGTTTGTCGGCGGCGGAGCCGTCGTTGCGATCTCGTTTGTCGTCGTTGCTTGGCTAAACGCCACGCAGGCGAGTCGAGCGCCGGTCGAAGATCTGATTCCGCAGGTGAGCCTGTCGGTAACGACTGCCGTCGCAGATACGCGACTCGACACGATCGTCGTCCACGTCATGGGCGAAGTGAACGAGCCAGGCGTCTATGTGCTCGAGGGCGGGCAGCGGATTGAAGAGGCGGTGCAAACAGCAGGTGGTGCCACCGCAGACGCCGATCTGCACGCGCTCAACTTGGCTGCCCCTGTTGTCGACGGCAGCCAGATTCGTGTGCCGGCCGTTGGTGATCCACCGGTGGCTGCCTTGGTGACCGACCCTACGTTGAGCACAACAGAGGGCCCGGTCGATCTGAATAGCGCGACGGCGCAGCAACTTGAAGCGCTTCCGGGAATCGGCCCCGCCACCAGCGCAGCGATCGTTGAGTACCGGGAAACGAATGGTCCGTTTCTCACCCTTGATGACCTGCTGGATGTTCCCGGAATCGGTCCGGCCAAGCTGGCGGGGTTCGGCGACCAGGCCGTCGTCCGGTGATGGCGTTTGACGTTGATCGGCGCTCGCTCACCGAGCTGGAGGTTGTTGTGATGGCCGTAGGAACGGCTGTGGCCTGTCGTTGGCCGGTGTCGCTGTCGTTGTGGGCGAGTGCCGCATCGGCCGTCGCGGCGCTGTTGGTGGGTCGGCCACGCGTGGTGTTGGTTGCGATTGTGGCGCTCGCCGCGGCTCGCGGCGCGGTGGTGGCCGAGGGGCACACAGATCTGGAACCAACCAGCTGGTTCGGCGAGGTGCGGCTTGTGACCGACCCGGAAGAGTCTCGGTTTGGTTGGGTGGCCGAAGGCCGCTTGAACGAGGGGAGCGATGCCGGTGCTCGGGTTCGACTGTCGTTTCCGTGGGCCGTTGGCCAGGAGCTAGCTCACGCCACAGCAGGCGATGTGCTCGAGATAGAGGGACGCATCACGGCGATTGATCAGAACGGGTGGACCCGGTCGCGTCATCTCCGTGGCCGTCTGAGTGCCACGACGGCAACGAAAGTCGCTGGCCCGAGGGCTTGGCAAGCGCCGTCCGAGTGGTTTCGACACGTCGTGGAAGCCGGCGCGGACGGCATGCCGTCGCGGCTGCGCCCGCTCTACCTCGGTCTTGTGATCGGCGACGATCGAGATCAGCCTCGTTCACAACAGGCAGAGTTTCGGGCTGCTGGGCTGTCGCACCTCTTGGCGGTCTCAGGTCAGAACGTCGCCTTTGTGTTGGCTGTTGCTGCCCCGGCGCTGCGGAGAGCCGGGTATCGCCCCCGGCTGGCGCTCACTGTTGGCCTGCTGGTGGTGTTTGCGGTTGCCACCCGACTCGAGCCGTCCGTCGTGCGGGCAACCGTGTCGGCCGGTATCGCCGCTGTGGCGGTGCTCACCGGACGTCGGTCGCGCGGTGTGCGCACACTCGGCCTCGCTGTCACTGGCCTGCTGCTGATCGATCCGTTCCTTGCCCAGTCGATTGGGTTCGCACTCTCGGTGCTGGCCTCCGGCGGCATCCTCATCGCTGGGCCGGCGATCTCGAGGCGGCTGCGAGGACCGGCGTGGTTGGCTGATGCAGCAGGAATCACGATTGCTGCTCAGCTGTTTGTGGCCCCGTTGCTGATCTGGATCTTTGGGCCGATCTCGTTGGTCTCGCTGCCGGCCAATGTCCTGGCCGGTTGGGCCGCGGGCGCCGTCATGACGTGGGGGCTCACCGGTGGTGTTGTCGCTGGCCTTCTCCCCGCTGGGTTGCGGTCGCTCGTTTCGCTCCCGGCCAGTGGGCTTGTGTGGTGGATTGACGCCGTTGCCGGGTGGGCGGTCGAGCTCCCGATGCCTCGGGTTGGCATGCTCGGGCTTGTCGGCTGGGGATTGCTGGTTGCCGGTTGGAACTCAGTGGCGTCGAACGGACGGTCTCGCGTGATGGTGCGTTTGGTGTTCGCCGTCGCCGCCGTTGTGAGTGGCTGGGCTGCTGTGCCAACGCCCCCTCGCGCCGGCTCGTTGCCGCTGAGTGCGCCAGGTTCTGAGGTGTTGTGGTGGCCCTCATCAACGACCAATCCGTCGGTGTTGGTTGTGCCAGCGAACTCGCCAAACGATCTTGTGGATGTTGTGGTGGCTGTACGGATCACGACAATCGACATCGTGATCGTCGAACGAGGCAACAGAACAACGTCGGAAGTCATCACCGATCTCGACGCAGTGACGACGATCGGCGTCGTGATGGCACCACCTCAGCACCGGATCCGCGATGCTCGCCGCGTTCTTGAGACGACCGTCGTCGATGTTGGGGGCAACCACCTGACGTTGGTGCCCGATGACGACAAACTCGAGATCAGCGTTCTGGATAGCGGGTCGCGTTAGTTGGCGGCGAGGTGGTCGGTCACCCGGCGGAGCAAACGGTCAAACCGCTCGAGTAGCTCCGGCCGAATCGGACCGGCCTCTGCGATAGCCGCCGCATCGAACACCTTGTGCTCGATGACGTCTTGGTGGGGATAGAACTGATCGCGGGTGAGATCGATGTCGCCGGTAGGGAAACGGTTCCACCAGTGGTGTTCGGTTTGCACGCAGTCGATGAACACCCGGGCCAGCACAAGATCGCCCCCGAGGTAGTGGCGCAGCACAAGCGATGTGACGTCGCATTGGCCCCGTGATCGGCGGGCAGAGGTCCACTCCGCTGGGTCGGCCGTTGTGTCTGCTCCCCACGACGCACGCAGCGCAGACTCAAGCTGGGCCAGCGTCGGCGCCGGGCGAGACGGTGTGGTTCTCGGCGTGGTTCGCTGCGCTGAGGGCTCTGCAAGCTGGTTGGTGTGCGGTATGCGGTCCGTAGGTCGTTCTTTGGTCAACGTGTTGTCCATCGCAAGCCTCTTTCGCTGTTGTGAGTGTGGGGTTCTGGTGAGTGAGACCAGTGTGGTGACGAGGTGTGACAGTGAGCCGCCGAGGTAGATTCGTGCCGTGGGAGTAGTGCTGATCAAGGGCGATGACGCCACCCTCGTCTCGCAGGCCGTTCAGGTTGCGCTCGACGAATTCGTTGGCGATGGCGACCGTTCGCTCATGGTCGAAGAAGTCACCGAGGTGCACTTCTCGTCAGATGACGGGCCGGCCGAGATCACACCGCTCGTGAATGCTGCGCACACGCCTCCGTTTCTCACCGAACGCCGCGTCGTGGTCGGACGAAACGTTGGGCTGTTCTCGAAAGCCGACCAGGTGAAGCCACTCGTTGAGTGGTTCGCAGATCCGCTCGATACCACCGACCTGATCCTCGTGTGGGAGAAAGGCACGGGGCAACAACGGCTTTCACCGGTCCCAAAGTCGCTCAAAGAGGCCCTGAAATCGATGGGAGCGACCGAAGTCGACGCCGCGCCAAAGGGCAAGGGCCGCAAGATGTTGCTCGAATCGAAGCTGGCCGAGGCGCCTGTTCGATTCGATGCGTCAGCGAAGCGACTCATCGCCGATCAGCTTGGTGACAACGTGGGTCGGGCTGATGCCATCATCGGCGTGGCCGTGAGCACCTTTGGCGAAGGAGCTGCAGTAACAGCCGCCGATGTCGAACCGTTCCTGGGTCAGGCCTCTGATGTGCCGCCCTGGGAACTAACCGACGCTATCGACAGCGGCGACATCTCGACGGCATTGTCAAAGATGCACCGCATGACACGTGGTGGTGATCGTCATGCGCTTCAGGTGATGGCGACCCTGCACGGGCACTATCAAAAAGCGCTCGCTCTCGACGGTGCCGGAGCGGCAGACGAACGGACGGCGGCCGACATTCTTGGAATGAAGGGCTCGACCTTTCCGGCCAAGAAGGCGCTCACGCTGAGCCGCAAGCTCGGCCCGGCGAAAACCAAGCGGGCCATTGGGCTGCTCGCGCAGGCCGATCTCGACCTACGGGGCGGCTCGGCGATCGAGTCAGAAGCCGTGATGGAAGTGCTCGTCGCAAGACTGGCTCGTCTGTCGGCCTGATAGCGGGCTACAGCCCCGCTCTGCGTGTGGGCCCCTGGCCTAAGAACACCCCCTCTTGGACCGATAGAAGGGATATGCCAGAGCTGAGTCTGACGCGTGTCGTTGCCGCTGTTCGCGGCTCCGCGCAGATTTTCGCCTTCATCGCGCTCCTGGCGATGGGATCAGTGCTGCTTCGCATCTTCGTGCTTGAGGGGAGCACCGTTCCGTCAGATCAACTGTCAATTCCCTGGTGGGTACTGGTTTTCGCCTTCGCTGCTGTCGAAGGGTTTGTGATTAATCTGCACTTCAGAAGCGAGGCTGGCAGTTTCTCGCTGATTGAGATACCCCTTGTCGTTGGTCTCGTTTTTGTGGACCGCGGCGAACTGTGGCTCGCGATGCTGCTTGGCGCGACGCTGGGGCTTGCCGGGATCCGTCGGCAGTCACTCATCAAGGTGTGTTTCAACGTTGCCAACCTGACGTTTCGGGTTGGCATTGCCACCGGGATCTACGGCTTGTTGCTGGGTGACACCGATCCACTTTCACCGACGGGCTGGCTCGCCCTGTTCCCGGCCACTGCGCTGTCGGCGCTGATGGAGGTTCTGTGCATCGGTGGTGTGATCACGCTCAGCGAAGGTCGACTGCAACTCAGCCGCATGCACAACATGGTGAGTTTCGGCATGCTCGTTGCCATCGGCAACACCCTCCAGGCGTTGATCGGGATTCTGGTCGTGACGGTCGATTCATGGGGTGTCGCCCTGCTGCTTGGTTCGTCGGCCATGTTGCTCGTGGTGTACCGGGCCTTCCTGACCGAGAAGGACCATCGACGGCGCGTGGAGTTTCTCTACGAATCGACGCGCTCGTTGCATCAGAGTGACGAGAAGGTCCAGGCCATTGGGCATCTTCTCGACGAAGCGGCTGCGATGTTCCGAGCCTCGAAGGTAGAGCTCGTTCTGATGCCTCCGCCCGACACTGACGCCGAGATCAAGCGTTTTGTCTACGAGGACGGATCGAGTCGCGACGTGCCCGTCAACGCCAACATGCTGAGTTGCTTGCCCGATGCGCTCCAGGCCTGTGAACCTCCGCAGCTCGTAGTCCGGGCTGCGGCTCCTGCTCCGGTGCTCAATTATCTAAGCGAGGCGCAGATCGACGATGCCCTCGTCGGCACGATGCGCTCTGATGACCGGGCGGTTGGACTCCTCGTCGTGGGTGATCGTCTCGGTACCGCGGCGACGTTCACAGCAGATGATCTTCGATTGTTCGAGAACCTTGTCGAACAGAGTGCTGTTGCCCTTGAGAACGATCAGCTTGAGCAGGCACTGACTCGTCTCCGTCGCTTGGAGGCCGAGCTTTCTCATCAAGCTCGATTCGATCAGCTCACGGGACTTGCCAATCGCCGGCAGTTCGGTATTGGGCTCGATGCGGTCGTGGCTGCTCATCGTGACGAGCCAGCATCAGCGGCTGTGTTGTACATCGACCTTGATGACTTCAAGCTGGTGAACGATCGGCTTGGCCATGCTGTCGGCGATCAAGTGCTTGTTGATGTGGCCCAGCGCATTACCACCTCCCTCGACGATGACGCGCTCGCGGCTCGCCTCGGCGGTGACGAGTTCGCGGTGGTCGTACGCCACCACGCCGACCCAGAGGAACTTGCCTCAACGATCATCGAGCGTGTGTCTGAGCCGTACTTCGTTGAAGGCGACGAGGCTCGCATCGGCGCCAGCGTCGGCTTCGCAACGTTTGACGGTGTGACGGATGCGGCCGATGTGCTGCAACGAGCCGATCTCGCGATGTACGAGGCGAAACGTCTCGGCAAGGGCAGCGTCGTGCAGTTCGGTCCAGATCTTGAGTCGGCGAAATCTCAGCAGCTCGCTGTGCACACGTCGCTTCGGCGAGCGATTGCAGAACGGGCGTTTGAGCCGGTGTATCAGCCAATCGTGCGCCTCTCCGATCTGTCGATCGTGGGTGCCGAGGCCCTGGTTCGGTGGAAGGACGGCAACCGACTGATCCCGCCATCGGAGTTCTTGGACGAGGCTGAGCGCAGCGGGTTGATCATTGCTGTCGACCGGATCATGCGAGCGTCGGTGCTGGAAGATCTGCGAGAGCTGCAGGACGCTGCAGGTCGACCGCTCTGGGTTTCGGTCAACCTTTCGGCTCGACACCTGGATCAACCATCGTTCGTACGGGACTTGCAGGGCGACATTGAGACCAGTGGAACGCCATCTAGCTCTTTGGTGCTGGAGATTACCGAGTCGGCCTTTGCTGGTGATGCCAAGGCGGTGTCAGCCCGCCTCGAAGAAGTTCGAGCGCTGGGGCCTCGCATCGCGCTTGACGACTTCGGGACGGGCTATTCATCTTTGAGCTACCTACGGAACCTCCCGATCGACATCGTGAAGATCGCTCGCGAGTTCATCGCCGACCAGCACTCCGAAGCCGGGGCCGCGTTCGTGAAGGCAATTGTGACGCTGTCACACGGCCTTTCGTTGACGGTCGTGGCCGAGGGGATCGAGGACGCATCAATGGTGGACCCGCTGCGTGACACCGACTGTGAACTGGGCCAGGGATTTTACTTCGGCGAGCCGATGAGCAAGATCGCGTTCCTCCAGATGCTGACGGCGCTCACTCACGATGATGGGTCAGCAATGGGTCGGACGGCTCATCCGCTTGGGAGATGCTCAAGTGATGGGCCGATTCTGCCGTTTACTGCTGGGTAACAGAGATGAAGCAATGACGTGGGTAGATCACTTGGTCGCCTTTCTCCCACCGAGCTAGTGGCGAAACCGGCATCTCGCATCCATTCCCCCAAGGACGCGAAGAATGATCGGACATCCCCTCACCTCAGACGGCACCACGTGGCGTGTGCCACGCGGCGTGACCTGGGTTCTTGGCATCTTGTTGGCCTTTGCCCTGGCCGCAGCAGCGACGGCACCTGTGGGCCAGCCCACGGACATCTCGCCGGTTGGTCTGCTTACACCAAAGATGGTGTACACGCTCGACAACGATGCCAGCGCGTCTCAGCCAGTTCCGCTGTCGACGGTTCGTGACGAAGTTCTCAACGGCTATTACCGCGGTGACGGCTCGGGCATCGACATCGCACTGATTGACACTGGCGTGGCCCCGGTCGTGGGGTTGACCGGCGACAAGGTGCTTCACGGGCCAGACCTCTCAGGCGAGGGCTCGATTCCCGAGGTCGCATTCCTCGATACCTACGGCCACGGCACACACATGGCCGGAATCATGGCTGGCGATCGCCCCGGCCACGAAGGTGTCGCTCCTGGTGCCCGAATCATCTCCGTGAAGGTGGCTGGCGCCGATGGCGTTACCACCGTCCCTCAGGTAGTCGCAGCCATTGACTGGGTCGTCGATCACCGCAACACCGATGGCCTGAACATTCGAGTTCTCAACCTCTCGCTTGGCCAGTCAGGTGTCGAGACGCACATCAACGACGACTTGTCGATGGCGGTCGAGCGAGCATGGCAAGCGGGCATCTTCGTTGTGGTTGCTGGCGGAAACTCAGGCGATGAGTATCGCCACCTCGACTCACCTGCGATCGACCCCTACGTCGTAGCCGTGGGTGCGAGCGATACCTACAGCGGTCAGCGCTCAAGCCAAGACGTGCCGGCCTGGTCGGCGCACGGCGACGGCAATCGCAACCCCGATCTCGTCGCTCCGGGACGATCAGTCGCCTCATACCGAGTACCGGGATCGACGATTGACACGGCTTATCCCAACGCTCGCTGGGGCGACTCATTCTTCCTTGGCAGCGGATCGTCACAGGCCGCAGCGGCGCTCTCGGGAGCCGCAGCAGTCATCCTGGGCGACAACCCATTCCTTGACCCAGACGACCTCAAGGCATCACTCAAGAGCCAGGCCACGACGCTGACCCACGAGCCAGTATTTACCGCTGGCGATGGTCTCGTCGACGCCAAGATGACCGTGAAGAAGCTGGTCAAAGACGAGCAGCAACACACGCTGGCCAACGGTGAGCCATACACAGGCACCGTTGGACCAACTGGCGCAACGTGGTCTGGTGGCACCTGGAGCGGTGGCACCTGGAGTGGCGCGACCTGGAGCGGCACCACATGGTCCGGTGGCACCTGGAGTGGCGCGACCTGGTCAGGAGCCACATGGTCGGGCGCGACCTGGTCAGGAGCCACCTGGTCGGGCGGCACCTGGAGTGGTGCGACCTGGAGCGGCGGCACCTGGAGCGGCGGCACCTGGAGTGGTGCAACCTGGAGCGGCGACGGTTGGGAGTAAGCCCAACCCACATCTGATCTCATAGGAGAACGAAAGAGGCCCTGAACCGACTGGTTCAGGGCCTCTTCAGGTTCTGTGGGTCGAAGACCCGACTAGGCCTCGGCGAGGGCCTTTACCTTGGCCACCAAGCGGCTCTTCTTGCGAGCGGCCGTGTTCTTGTGAATCACGCCCTTTTGCGCGGCCTTGTCGATGCGACGGATGGCCTGGCGAAGTGCTTCGGCTTCGTTGTCGCTTCCGGCAGCCTCAAAGGCCGCCTTCTCGCGGGTCCGCAGCTCAGAGCGAGTCGCCTTGTTGCGGAGGCGACGTTTCTCGTTCTGGCGATTGCGCTTGATCTGGCTCTTAATGTTGGCCACGGAGGTTCCCTGTCGTTCTTGCGGGGAGTGAATCGGACCGTCGAAGGATAGCGGCCAGTATCCGATCCCAAACCCCTACCTTCCCACTACCGTTCAGGCGGTCATGAGTGCGCCTACCGACATGTCGAAGATTCGCAATCTCTCGATCATCGCCCACATCGATCACGGTAAGTCGACGTTGGCCGATCGCCTGCTCGAAATCTGTGGTGCCGTCGAGGCCCGCGACATGCGTGCCCAGTATCTCGACAGCATGGACATTGAGCGTGAACGAGGCATCACGATCAAGCTTCAGAGCGTCAGACTCGAGTGGAAGGGCTACACGATCAACCTGATCGACACCCCTGGTCACGTCGACTTTGGCTACGAAGTGAGCCGCTCACTTGCCGCGTGTGAAGGTGTCGTGCTCGTCGTTGATGCGGCGCAGGGGATCGAGGCCCAAACCCTGGCCAACATGTACCTGGCCATCGACAACGATCTTGAGGTCGTCGCTGCCCTGAACAAAATCGATCTTCCTGCAGCCGATCCAGACAAGTACGCAGAAGAGATCGAAAACGTCCTCGGTGTCGATGCAACGAGCGTGCTGAAGATGTCGGCCAAAACGGGGGAGGGTGTCGAAGAACTGCTCGATGCGGTCATCGAACGCATCCCGCCGCCAGAAGGCGACCCCGATGCGCCATTGCAGGCGCTGATCTTCGACAGCCATTTCGATACCTATCGCGGCGTCGTGTCGAGTATCCGAGTCGTCAACGGCACGATGAACGTCGGCGATCGCCTCCACTTCATGCAGGCCGGCGCCAATCACCCCGTTGACGAGATCGGCACGCGCAACCCGGAGAACTCACCGGTCAAGCAAATGAGCGCTGGCCAAGTGGGCTACCTCATTGCCGGCATCAAAGACGTGCGAGAAGCGAGGTCTGGTGAAACGGTCACACTCGAAGCCAATCCGGCGTCTGAGACCCTCGATGGCTATCGCGAACCTCAACAGATGGTGTTCTGCGGTCTTTATCCGGTCGACGGCGACGACTACGAAGACTTTCGTGATGCGCTCGACAAGCTGAAGCTCGACGATTCGAGCTTTTCGTTCGAGCCAGAAACCTCAAGCGCTCTTGGCTTCGGATTCCGGTGCGGCTTTCTTGGCCTGCTCCACATGGAGATCGTTCGTGAGCGCTTGCAACGCGAGTTCGATCTCAACCTGATCGCCACGTCGCCGTCAGTGAACTATCGAATCACCATGAACGGTGGCGAAGAGCGGGCCATCGACAACCCGGCGTCGTTGCCGCCGTCTGGCGACTGGTCGTCGATCGAAGAGCCCTACCTCAAGGCGTCGATGATCACGCCGTCTGAGTACACGGGCACGTTGATGGAGCTCTGCCAGAGTCGGCGAGGCCAACTCGATCGGATGGAATACCTGTCACCTGATCGGGTCGAGATCGTCTACCGACTGCCGCTTGGCGAAGTCGTGATCGACTTCTTCGATCAGCTCAAGAGCCGCACGCAGGGCTACGCCAGCCTCGACTACGAGGCAGCCGGCTACGAGCCTGGCGATCTCGTGCGGGTCGACATCCTCTTCAACGGCGAGCAGGTCGACGCGTTCTCAACGATCGTTCACCGCGACAACTCCTATGCCTACGGCAAGCGGATGGCCGAGAAGCTGAAAGAGATCATCCCTCGTCAGCAGTTCGAGGTGCCGATTCAAGCGGCCATCGGGGGCAAGATCATTGCGCGCGAAACCGTTCGCGCCTTCCGCAAAGACGTCACCGCGAAGCTCTACGGCGGCGACGTCACCCGAAAGAACAAGCTGCTCAAGAAGCAGAAGGAGGGCAAGCGGAAGATGAAGAGCATCGGTCGAGTCGACATTCCGCCAGACACCTTCATTCGAGCCCTTCGCCTCGACGATTAGTGCCGTTTTGAGTCCAGATTCGACGTCTGGTCCCAACGACTCATTCTGACGATCCGTCGTCTTTTGTCTAAAGACCCTCAATCTTGGTGGTCGATGGACGTGCATGTTGAAGCACATGAAATTGACGAAGGCGCCGGCTGCGCTGGCTCTCGTCACTGTGCTCGGAGGGACCGTGGTTCAGGCCAGTCCCGCTGAGGCAGGACGGGCGGCCACCATGTCAGCAGCAGAGCACACAACTGCACAGCTGATGGAGTTTGATCTCAAGCTGCACGGGGCGGTGACGCACTCAGATGATCGAGCAATCGACATCCCAGCGACATGCCACGATGCTGGTCTGCGGGTGTCTGTGACGGTGTCCGACGAGTACGTCGGCCGAGAAGACCGAGCGCCCCAGCCAGACGAATCTGTCGTCGTTGAGCTGCGCCGCGACGGCGAGGTTATTGCTGAGGTTGGTCCGTCACCAGATCTTCCTGATGGCATCCGGTCAGCCTCCATCCAGACCGAACTCGGCACATTCCCGGTTCCCGCAGCGGGGGATGTCGTGCGCGTGCGCATGGCAAACCCCGCGACTTCTGCGTCGAACTCCGTTGTCATCGACGAGGTACTGCTCACGCCAGAGTGCAAGCCGCCGGTAGAGGTGGAGACCGTCGAGAAGGTGGTTGAAGTCGAGAAGGTGGTTGAAGTGGAGAAGGTCGTCGAGGTCGAGAAGATCGTCGAGGTCAACACGACCGAAACGCTCGCCACCTGCGAAGCAGGCATCCTCGGCGTCGTTGCTCGCATGTACGAGAGCTACTTCGATCGCCAGCCCGAACACGACGGGCTCGTGTTCTGGTCGGCGCAGCTCGGCGCCGGGATGCGGCTTGAACAGGTGAGCGCCCACTTCGAGCAGTCAGACGAGTTCGCCGTACTGCACGGTGAGATCACCAATGATGAGTTCGTCAAGACCATCTACCGCAATGCGCTTCAGCGCGAGGCTGAAGCTGATGGGTTGGCCTTTTGGGTCGAGCAGCTTGAGTCCGGCAAGAGCCGGGCGTGGGTTGTCATGATGATTGCGGTGCAGCCGGAGTCCCTCCAAGCCGGCTGCTACGCCCGCTAGAGCGAACGCCTCTCCGGGTGTTCTGCGAGCAGCGTCGCCGCCGCCGACGACGCTGCTCGAAGAGGCTTACGAACGGGCGACATGTTCGTGAGTTCGCCGAGGCGTCAACCAGAAGGCGTCAGTCGTAAGGTCTTGAGGTGGACTCAACGCCTGTCGTCTTCTGGTTTCGCCGTGATCTGAGACTGACCGATCATCCGGCATTGGCCGCAGCAGCGGCGGCCGGACCGGTCGTCGGGTTGTTCATCAACGACGACGCTCTCCGGCGGCCGTCAGGGGAGGCCCGGCTGGCATTTCTGAGCGCCACGCTCGACGCCCTCAACGCCGATATGGGCGGTGCGCTCGTGGTCCGCACGGGCCAGCCAGCGGACGTATTGCGGCAGGTGCTCGGCGACGTGGGTGGCACAACGGTGTATGCCACAGACGACTACGGGCCGTACGGACGTCGTCGCGACACACTCGTAGGCGAGCAGCTCGCGGCCGATGGCCTTACGGTCCACTATCTCGACTCGCCATACGTCGTGCCGCCGAACTCGATCGTCACTGGCGGCGGTACCCCCTACAAGGTGTTTACGCCGTTTTTCCGAGCCTGGAAGGCACACGGATGGCCTGCCGCCGGCGAGCGTGTCGACGTCAACTGGGTGACGGATGTCGACAGCGAGGGCGTCCCAACGGCGCCGTCGACCGCTGCTGACTTGCCGGCCGCTGGCGAGACGGCGGCATGGGAACGGGCCGAGTGGTTTCTGCGGGAGGCTGTCGCCGACTACGGGAGCGCCCGAAACGATCCAGGAGTCGATGGCACGTCTCGACTCTCGCCGCATCTGAAGTACGGCGTCATTCACCCCCGGCAGCTTCTTGAACGCCTTGATGACACCGAGGGAGAAGAGATCTTTCGAAGCGAGCTGTGCTGGCGCGACTTCTACGCCGAGGTGCTCTTCCAGCGTCCAGACTCGGCTCGCAATGCCTTTGTTCCGCGCATGGCGGGCATGGAGGTTGACGAAGGGCCGCTGGCCGACGAGCGATTTCAGGCGTGGTGTTACGGCCAGACCGGGTACCCGATCGTGGACGCGGGAATGCGTCAGCTGAAGGCCGAGGGTTGGATGCACAACCGTGTGCGGATGATCGTCGGCTCGTTTCTGGTGAAAGATCTGCATCTTGATTGGACCAGAGGCGCCCGCTGGTTCATGGACCAACTCGTCGACGGCGATCTGGCCTCGAACAACCACGGCTGGCAGTGGGTTGCGGGCACCGGAACTGACGCGTCGCCGTACTACCGCGTGTTTAATCCGACGAGTCAGTCGAAGAAGTTCGATCCGACCGGACGGTATTTGCGCCAGTGGATTCCCGAGATCGCTCATTTGAGCGACAAAGAGATTCACCAGCCGGAAGCTTGTAAGGCCGGCGCCCCCGCTGGCTATCCAGGGCCCATCGTCGATCACGCGGCCGAGCGAATCGAATCGCTAGCCCGCCTCGAACGCCTGAAAACTGCCAACGCAGCCCAGCCCTAGCCGGGTCCCTCACGCGCTCACCCCTCACGAAATCCTGGTTCTGGAGGCCGTAGAGCACCAAAACGTGGTCTCCGGCCTCCAAATCGGGATTGGGGGGAGGGGGGAGAGGTGCGCCCGACGTCACGTGTGTTGCGTCAGCTGGGCGACGGAGCGAACGGCCTGGTCGTCAGATGATGCAGTCAGACCACAACGACGCCCTGGAGGGACATCGCACCATGAAGAACATTCGCAAGGCCATCATCGCTCTGCTCACCATCGCTTTCGCCGGCGGACTCGCCGCAGCTCCGGCCAGCGCCCATCACGATGGTGGCGGCGACTATCCGCCACTGGCCTTCCGCATCGACGTCGTCGGCGCAAACGCCGGCTCTCTCGATCAGACCTGGTTGCTTGAGCAGTCAGAGGGTGTCAACGAGTTCGATCCTGCCGAGATGGGCCACAACTGGGATCTGGAAGTCGAGTCGAACGCCCACACCAGGAGCGTGGCAGTGACAGTGCGTGGCGTCGCTCGTCCAATTCAGAACCTCTCAGGCAATGCCTTCACCTTTAACCTCCGCGATTCCGGAGGCTTCATCCACGGAGGCACCTACGAGATCACCACGCAGGGGTTCTCGGGGTTCAACGGAACTGGAGAGGCCGGCCCGGTGAAGCGCTTCACGATCAAGGTCGCCTATCCGGTGGTCATCGTTGATGGCATCGACCTCTTCGAAGACGATCCGTTCGACATCAAGCCAGAGCCTGAGCCAGTTATCGAAATCCCATGGTGGTGGACCTGGACCTTCTAGTCACCACGCCCCACATGGGGCTCACGAACAACTGTCAAGGACATCCCTTGCTGGAGGGCCCCGCTATCACTTGATAGTGGGGCCCTCCAGATTGGTCTGGAGGTATCCAGATAGGCTGGAAAGCCAATGTTGGACGAACGAAAAGCGGCGATTCTTCAAGCCGTCGTCGAGGAATACATCGAGACTGCTCAGCCCGTCGGTTCGAGCGCCGTCGCGTCCGCAGCTCCGGTCAAGGTCTCGTCCGCCACGATTCGTTCTGACATGGCCACCCTCGAAGCCGAGGGCTATCTCCACCAGCCGCACACCAGCGCTGGTCGGGTGCCGACCGACAAGGGCTATCGCCACTTCGTCGACGCAGTCGGCCAAGCCAGCCTCGGACGGCCAGACAGTCGCAAGGTCAACGAGTTCTTCCGCCAGATGCGGGGCGAAATCGAAGACCTCATGCGCGACACCGCTGGGCTGCTGAGCCGACTCACCGACTACGCCGCCGTGGTGGTCGATCACTCAGCAGAAGCCGCTGCCGTCCGGTCGTTCCAGCTCGTGTCGCTCACGCCAGACGTTGCGCTTGCCGTCGTTGTGTTGGCAACAGGGGTGATCGAGAAGCACACCATCGAGTGGGACGCCCCCGTTGATGGCGACGACATTGATCGAATCAGCGCCGTGGTGGCGGAAGCCTTCGACGGGCGTGTGCTCACCGAGCCAGATCCGCTTGCTCCCACCGGAGCAGATCACCTCGATGTGATGGCCCGGTCGGTTGTCGAAGTCGTTTCTGGTCAGCCAGTCGACCCAGACCGCGTCTACGTCGACGGCGCCTCTCGCGTTGTCGGCTCATTCGACGCAGTCGATACCGTCTCGCAAGTTCTCACGATTCTCGAGCAGCAGCTTGTGGTGGTGAGCCTCATGGGCGATGTGCTCGAACGGGGTCAATCCGTGGCCATTGGTGCCGAAACGGGTGTGGAACCTCTCGAGGAGTGCAGTGTGGTTGTGTCCCCCTATGAAATCGACGGCGAGGCCGCTGGGTCGATCGCCGTACTCGGTCCCACCAGAATGAACTATCCGCAGGCGATGGCCGCTGTCGCCGTTGTCAGTCGTCAACTTGGACGAAGGCTCAGCGAGGGTTGATGGCCGACTTTTACGAACTTCTCGGCGTCGATCGCGGCGCCGACGAAACCACAATCAAGAAGGCCTACCGGAAGCTCGCTCGCGAGCTGCACCCCGACGCCAACCCAGACGACCCGACGGCCGAGGCCAAGTTCAAAGAGGTTGCCGAGGCCTACGAGGTGCTCAGCGACCCTGCGAAACGGGCCAACTACGACCGATTCGGTTCCGCTCAGGGGCCGGGTGGATTCGGTGGCGGCGGCGATCCATTCGGCGGGGGAGGGCTCGGCGATCTCTTTGACGCGTTCTTCAACGTTGGCGGACAGGGAGGCCAGGGCGGCGGCCCACAGCGCGGTGTCGACCTCGAAGTTGTCGCCTACCTCGATCTTGAAGACACCGTCGAAGGCGCGGCCAAAGATGTCACGGTTCGCACCGCCGTTGCGTGCGAGACCTGCGACGCCAGTGGCGCAGCGCCCGGGGCCGAGATCAGCACCTGTGGCGAGTGCCAGGGGCATGGCCAGGTCCGTCAGGTGCGCCAGTCGATCCTTGGCCAAATGGTCACCACGTCGGCTTGTCCGCGATGTGCCGGTGAGGGCCGGATCATCTCCGACCCCTGCGGTGAATGCGCCGGCGAAGGCCGCAAGGTCGAAGACCGCACATACACCGTCGATATCCCAGCTGGTGTCTCGCACGGCTCGACGCTGCGACTCACCGGCCGAGGCGCCGTTGGTCAGCGAGGGGCAACGCCTGGCGATCTCTACGTTGAGATTCGCGTCAACCAGCACCCCGTGTTCGTGCGCGACGGCGACAACCTGCTCGCAGAGCTGCACGTCGCCATGACACAGGCCGCGCTGGGCGCAACCGTCCCGTTTGACGCCATCGACGGTCCGATCGAAATTTCGGTGCCGCCAGGGTCGCAATCTGGCCAGAAGTTCACCGTCCGCGAGCGTGGCGTGCCCAAGCTGCGAGGTCGGGGCCGCGGCGCTCTCGAGCTGCGCCTGGTCGTCGACACGCCAACCAAGCTCACGGAGGCAGACGTCGAGTTGTTGCAGCAGTTCGCGGCTCAACGCGGCGAAGAAGTCAGCCCGCCAGACGAAGGCTTCTTCTCGAAGATCAAGTCGGCATTCAACGGGTGAACCGGCGCAGCCTCCCTCTGGTCTTTGTCGGATCAGTGGATGCTCCAGAGCTCGATGAAGCCGACGAGCGCCACCTACGCAAGGCACTGCGGCTCCGAGATGGCGACAGCTTTGGCGTGAGTGACGGCCGCGGCCATTGGCGTCAAGTTCGACTCGAAGCCGAGGCTGTCGTTCCTGACAGCGATGCCATCTTCGAGCCAGCGTCGACCGATCCGCTCACCGTTGGGTTCTGCCCGGTGAAAGGGGAGCGAGCTGAGTGGTTCGTGCAGAAGCTGACCGAGCTCGATGTCGATCGGATCATCCCGTTGGTCAGCGACCGGGGTGTGGTGCGCTGGGACGAGAAACGAACGGCGAAGTTGGCCGAGCGGTTCACCACAACGGTGCGTGAGGCTGCGATGCAAAGCCGCCGCGTGTGGATGCCCACGGTTGAGGCCCCGATGCCCGTCGTCGATGCGCTCGCGCTGCCCGGCGCGGCGATGGCTGACCCAGACGGCCGCGCACCACGGGTTTCTGACCGTGTGCTCCTGGTGGGTCCTGAGGGTGGTTGGAGCGAGAAGGAGAGACACGGGGCTGACCTCGTGCGGCTGCCCGGAGCGGTCCTTCGAGCCGAAACCGCGGCCATCGCGGCAGCCGTCGTGTTGGGCTCGCAACGAGCGGTTGGAAAATGAACACCTTGGGTGGTTGAACCTACGCTCCGTGACGTCTAGCGTGACGCCCGAGATGTTGGTGCGAGGAGAATGATGGAAGACCTCAACGAGGCGGGGTCGGAGTACGGGCGACGAGTCGGCGAGCGCTTGCGCGCAATTCGTCGACAGAAGCGGCTGTCCCTGCAAGAAGTGGAAGCTGCGTCAGATCAGGAGTTCAAGGCCTCGGTCTTGGGCGCCTATGAACGAGGGGAGCGCGCCATCTCGGTGCCTCGTCTCGAACGCTTGGCATCGTTCTACAACGTGCCGATCGATCAGCTTCTGCCGAGAACAACAACGGTCGGCGTCACGCCGGGCCTTGTTGACCTCACCGAGCGCACGGGACGGGCGGGCGTCATGCTCGACCTCACGGCGCTCGACTCAGTGCCTGGCGCTGAGGGTGAGATGCTGGGCCGCTACCTGGGCATGATCCAGGTGCAGCGTCAAGACTTCAACGGCCGTGTGCTCACGGTCCGCCAAGACGATCTTCGTGCGATTGCGTGCATCCTGGGCGTCGAGTTTGACGACGCTATCGATCGGCTTGCCGATCTGGGTATGGCCACGTTGCCGGCACAAGGCGCCGAGTAAGCACCACGTTTCGGGGCATCCTCAGGGACGCTCCAACATGGTTCGGCCCGCTGGGCCAACGGCCCACAGCTCACAGTCTTCGTAGACCAACTCGGTCGCGCCCGGAACCATGGCTTCGGCCTGCCCAACGGTGCGGTCGAGAGGTCTGTCGTCGGGAGCAACGAAGCGCCACACCGTCGACTCGTGATCGAGCACCGCGGCTTCCGGCGGGCACCCAACGGGTGTCCCCACAGCCGTGTCGACGAGTCCGTCGACCTCAAATTGGTCGTGGCCGATCGTCAGCTCGATCGAGGCCCGAGGGCTGGTAGGAGCACCGTTGAGCGGGTTCCATACGGTGACGCCAACCACAAACGCCACGAAGCCCATCAACACGGCAACACCACGGCCGCCAGCCGAGCCCAGCAGGCCTGAGTTCTGCAGCTGCGGTTTGTCACCAGAGAGGTCATCCGCCAGCTCACGGTTGCTGGGCGGCGCAACGACGACAAGCGGGGCAAACCATCGTGCGACCCGCTGGGCCGTGATCTGATCGTCTGGCTCTTCGAGGCGAGATCGAATGCGTTGCCAGTCGTCTCGCCCCGGCACCGTTGTGCCCTGTTCGTCCCAGCGGGCGAGGAGGCGATCGACCATGCCGCCAACGGCACGAAGGTCGTCTTGGGGCCTTGTCGCACCTCCGTCTGGGCTGCACAGCACCACACCGCGAGCCCGCGTGGGATCGGTCGAGACAATGACGTGGTCGAGTGTGAGCTTGCCGTGCACCAAGTCTCGGTTGTGGAGATCGGTGAGCGTGCGGGCGAGGCCCAGAAAGAGCGCCGCGGTCTCGGAGGGCGACAGCGTTGCGGTGCGCAACGTTGTTTGGCCGGCGTGCTGGGTGCGCAGTACGGCGTTCTCAAACGAGACAAGGCGCACGACGTTTGGGTGGCGAGCTTCAGCCAACCAACGGGCCTCTGCCTTGCGGTCTGGGCGATCGCCTTCGAGCGCGGTCTTATCGACGACAAGCTGACCATCGACGGTGTTGAGGGTGACACGTGTAGCCATCTGGTGGGCTCCATGAGGTGCTGGTGGCGCATCGGGTAAGGCCGCAGGCGCACGAACGTTTCATGGATGGCTGCTGGCTTGCGAGCGGCCCAGCGGGGCCTGCGACGTACAAGCTGGTCTCAGCCATCGAGCTGACCAGGTGAAAACGACGGTACCGCACGGTTTGAGAGCCGTCGACCCTGGGTGAGCCACTTGGGAACTACTGCTCGCCGCTCTCGTGGGCGCGTTACCCTTCCAGCATCAGTAGTCCGGTGAAAATCAACGTATCCAGCAACCAACTCATGGCCGAATTGCTCGGGCAGCGAGACGAGTTTCTCCGCATTGTTGAAGATGCGTTTGAGGCCAACGTTCACGCTCGCGGCAATGAGATCACCATCGAGGGCAGTCATGCTCCAGACGCCATCAAGGTGATCGAAGAGCTGATCTTGGTGATCGAACAGGGTCAGAGCCTCGAGCCTGCGGTTGTTCAGCGCGCCATCGACATGGTGCGCAACGATCAACGCCCATCCGAGGTGCTCAACGATCGAGTGCTCACCACGGCGCGGGGTAAGGCCGTTCGTCCGAAGACAAGCGGCCAGAAGCGCTACCTCGATGCCATTCGCAAAAACATGGTCACGTTCGGCATTGGCCCTGCTGGCACGGGCAAGAGCTGGCTGGCCGTGGCCTGCGCGGTCCAGGCACTGCAGGCAAAGGAAGTCGAGCGCATCATCCTCACTCGGCCTGCTGTCGAGGCTGGCGAACGCCTTGGCTACCTGCCGGGCGACCTGATGTCGAAGGTCGATCCATACCTGCGACCGCTCTACGACGCCCTCCACGACATGGTCGGCACCGACGGTATGGCTGCCATGTTCGACAAGGGCGCGGTCGAAGTAGCTCCGCTGGCCTTCATGCGAGGCCGCACGCTCAACGACAGCTTCATCATTCTCGACGAGGCACAAAACACCACGCCAGAGCAGATGAAGATGTTCTTGACCCGCATCGGGTTCGGTTCGCATTGCGTGATCACCGGTGACGAGACCCAGGTCGACGTCGCCGGTGGCAGAAGCGGCTTCAAAGGGCTCGAGAAGATCCTCGGCGGCGTCGACAATGTGTCGTTCGTGCGTCTCGGATCGAAAGACGTCGTGCGACACCGAATCGTGCAAGACATCGTTGATGCCTACGACCGCGCCGATGCGCAGCGGTCATCATCACGGTGAGTGCCGCAGTTTCTGTGACGTCCGGTGGTCTTGTCGTGCATGCCGACAACGACAGTTCAAGCGCGTTCGGTGCTGACCAGCTCGACGCATTGGCCGAGATCGCGCTCTCGACGCTGAAGCACGAAGGCGTTCGCAACGGCGAGTTGTACTTCGCCCTGATCGACCCAGCCGACATTGCAGAGCTCAACGTCGCTCACATGGGCCACGACGGGCCAACAGATGTGTTGTCGTTCCCCATGGATGCCGATGAACCAGACGTCGAAACGGCTGACGGACCCCCTCGTCACCTCGGCGACATCGTGGTGTGCCCAGAGGTCGCCATCAAGCAGGCGCCGAGCCACGCCGGAACAGTCGAGGCCGAGTTTGCACTCCTCACGGTGCACGGCGTGTTACACATTTTGGGTCATGATCACGCCGAACCAGCAGAGACTGTGGTGATGCAAGAACGAGAACGCGTGCACTTGCGGCGTCTCGGATTCGGCCACCCCGAACCAGTGCCTGAAGGTCGATGAGCACCGTTCTCCTTCTTGTCCTGGCCGTCGTACTGCTCGTCGCTGCCTTTGTGTTGGTGATGGCCGAAAGCGCAATCAACCGCACAAGCATCGTTCGGGTCGAAGCGCTTAGAGAACAGCATCCGAAGAAGGTCGATCGCCTCGTCGGGCTGCTCAACAAGCCTCAGCAGGTGTTGAACCCGCTGCGCCTCGTCATCGTGCTGATTCGACTGGCCGAGGCCACGGTCGTCACGATTCTCGCGTTTGAGTGGTTCAACATGTGGGGCTGGATCGTTGGCCTGCTCGCCCTCAACCTCGTGGTCGTCTTTGTGGTGGCCGAAACGGCGCCACGCACACTCGGCATCATCCATGCCGATCGGGCCGCAGTCGCCCTCGGCGGAACCGTGTCGACGCTCGTCGGCTCACCGCCGGTCAGCTGGATTGCTCGCTTTCTCGTCTGGTTCACCAACCTCATCGTTCCCGGTAAAGGGCTGCAGACAGGGCCCTTTGCCACACCCCAGGAATTCATCGCGCTTGCTGATGCCGCGGTCGAAGACGAAGTGCTCGACGCAGACGAACGCGATCTGATCGAGTCCGTCCTGGAGTTTGGCGGCACGATCGTTCGAGAAGTCATGGTGCCGCGCACCGACATGATGACCATCGACACCACCGACACGGTTGAGCAGGCTCTCGAGGCTGCGACCGAAGCCGGATTCTCTCGTCTGCCTGTTGCGGGAGAAAACGTCGACGACATCGTCGGGCTGGTCTACGTGAAAGACCTGATCCGAGCAGAACTCGACGATCGCAACGAAGAAGAGATCGTCGTGTTCCTGCGGCCCTCACGATTCGTTCCCGAGACAAAGCGAGTCGCCGACCTGCTCCGCGAGATGCAGAGCGAGAGCTACCACATGGCCGTTGTGGTCGATGAATACGGCGGTGTCGCTGGCCTCGTCACCCTCGAAGACCTCATCGAAGAGATCGTCGGCGAGATCGTCGATGAATACGACGTTGAGGAGCCCCTTGTTGAACGCCAACGAGACGGAACGCTTCGTGTCGATGCCCGCATTCTGATCGACGAACTCAACGACATCGCCGGACTCGAGTTGCCAGAAGGCGACTACGACACCGTCGGTGGCTTGGTGTTCGACCGATTCGGTCGAGTGCCAACGGTTGGCGAGACCTGCGAGTGCGATGGTTACCACCTCCGTGTGGAGCGCATCCAAGGCCGCCGCATTCAGCGAGTTCGAGTGCTTGCCGTCGGCGGCCCGGAAGACCGTTTCCGTAGCGCACCCGAGCCTGAAGCGGCAGCCGAAGCGTCGTGACGATCCTCCTGACTGGAAACATATGAGTGAGCCTGAGATCCGCCGATCGGGCTTTGTTGCCCTTTTTGGCCGCCCCAACGTCGGCAAGTCGACGCTCCTCAACAAGATCATCGGGCAGAAGGTGTCGATCACCTCGCAGAAGGCCCAAACCACCCGCCACCAGGTGCGCGGGGTGCTCAACCGAGACGACGCCCAAATTGTGTTCGTCGATACGCCTGGCGTTGGCAAGCCACGGAGCGCGCTCGGCAAGCGGCTCAACGAGAGTGCCAACGAAGCAAAGGGCGATGTCGACGTTGTGTGTTTTGTGGTCGACGGGCGTTCGGGGGTGGGCCGAGGCGATCTCTTCTTGGCCGAACAACTGAACCCCAAGAACGCCATCGTGATCGTCAACAAGATCGACGGCATGAAGCCAGAACAGATCGCCGAGCAGCTTGTGGCCGTCAGCGAGATCGAGGCGCAGGCCTACTTCCCCGTGTCGGCCCAGACCGGTTCTGGGCTCGACCGCCTCATCGACCATCTCGTTGACGCAATGCCTGAAGGACCAGCCTGGTTTCCAGACGATCAGGTGACCGACACGCCGGAGCCTCAGTGGGTGGCCGAGCTCGTACGCGAGCAGTTGCTGCGCACGATGCGCGACGAGGTGCCCCATTCGATTGCCACCCGTGTCACCGAGTGGGAGTGGCCTCGCGTTCGCGTCGAGATCTTGGTTGAGCGTGAATCACAAAAAGGCATCGTGATTGGCAAAGGCGGCTCTGTGCTCAAGGAGATTGGCACCAAGGCCCGCACGCAACTGCCGAAGGGCGTGTTTCTCGACCTTCACGTGACCGTCGACGACAACTGGCAGAACGACGCCGCATCTGTCGAGCGTCTCGGCTACTAGCCAGTCACGAATCGACTGAGCCTTCCAAGAGCTCAGCCGCCGTTGGGTGCGTCCAACGGGCAATCAACACCCCGGCCAGCACCGCAGCCCACAGCGACGTCTCTGGCCCGTTGATGAAACCGACGCCGATCCTGATGCGCACCATCGACAACGCCCATTCCGCTCCGGCGACGGTGAGGAATCCCAAGAAGAAGCCGGCTCGGCTCGATCGAAGCACGTTCGTGCCCGCAAACACAGCGGCCGCGGCCACGATCAACGTGATGGGGGAGTAGGCGGCGAGGAGCGCCCCTGCTGCAGCAAGACCTCGACTGCCGTCGCGCCCTCGTGTTGGGAGTGGAGCCACGGTGCCGACCACTACAGCGAGACCGGTCCAGAGTGCGGCCGACTCCCACACGGTGAGCGCCTTGCCAGACAAAAAGCCCGTTGCTGATGTGTTGCGGAAGTCGGAGCTGCCGGGGGCAACGGCGTCGATGAAAAGGTAGGCAACAGCCGCCCACACCACGGCCGCAGCTCCTTCAACCATCGCTCGGCCGAGTACGGCTGCGTTCTCTTCAGGCTGGTCGGGGTCTGGGCGAGTCCAGTGACGAGCGAACGAGCCAAGGATGTAGCCACCGAAAACCAACAGCCCCACGTAGAGGGTGATGAAGTTCGCATGGCGCATGTCAGCTGTCGTCCGCGTCGCTGCTGTCTGGCGGCTTGTCTGTGTCGAGCGATCGCAAGTAGTCCATGACTTCCTCGCGATCCCGAGTCCGCTTGAACGGAGGGAGGGCGCCGATGAGCTCCCAGCGGTACGACTTCTTGGTGGCCAGGCGACTATCGAGCACGGCGACAACCCCGCGATCGTCTTGACGCCTCACCAAGCGGCCGGCGGCCTGGGCCAGCAGCGTTTGCGCTCGCGGAATGTCGACGGTCATGAATGCATATCTTCCAGCCCGGTCGCGCTGAGCTTGGGTGACGGGTTCGTCGGGGCGAGGAAACGGAATGCGATCGATGGTGACGAGGGTGAGCGTGTCGCCCGGCAGATCGACGCCCTGCCAGAACGACATGGTGGCGAGGAGGACCACAGACGGCTCGGACTTGAACTTCTCGATGAGGATGGGCTTTGGATGATCGCCCTGCATGAGCACCGTGAAGTCGAGGCGCTCCCGCAGATCGTCCGCAGCGTCTCGCATGGCTCCGTAGCTCGTGAACAGCCCGAGGGTGCGCCCACCCGCAGCGACGATCAGATCGAACATCTCGTCACGAACAGCCTCGCGAGAAGCCGGGTTGCGCGGCTCTGGGAGATGCATGGCGCAATACAGCAGCCCGAGTTCTTCGTAGTCGAACGGCGACCCGACGCGAATGACCTCCTTGTCGTCCTCGAGCCCCAGCTGGGGGCCGAGAGCGTTTGGCATCGTTGCGCTCGTGAGCACGACCGCCCGTTCTCCCCACAGGCGATCCTTCAGGAGGTCGCCAACGTCGAGGGGCGTACGCCGGAGGATCGGGTTCGAATCAGACCCGTCGATCCAGAGCACATCGGACTCTGCGGCCTCGATGATGCTGTCGATGTCGCCAACCAACGACCCAGCATTGAGTTGCGCTCGCTCGACTTTGGCTTCGGTGTCCGACCCTTCCTTTGGGTTCACCTTGCGAAGCTCGTTGACCACCTTGTTGACCCGT
>CALLGK010000204.1 GCA_938009905.1 uncultured Acidimicrobiales bacterium
GGTGTAGGCCGAGAAGATGGTCTTGAGGTCGTCGAGATGATCGGCGCACCACGGATAGTCGGTCTCAAGAACGTCTGCGAGCTTGGCCTGGCTGTTGACCACCCTGCTGTAGATGCCGGCGACGGTGTCTTTCTTGGGGAAGCGCTTTGATCGTTCGCCGAAGCCTTCCTCGGTTCGCACCATGCCCATAAGGTCGGTCGAGTCGGCATGGTCGAGCACGGTGAAGTTGGGCGACAGGCCGGCGGCCTGGCCGAAGTTGCGGAGCAGGCGGTTGCTCGTGGCGTGGAAGGTGCCACCCCACACCCGCGAGGCGGCGCGCTCGTCTGTGGCGCCGGCTACCCGGTTGAGCATCTCGGAAGCCGCTCGCCGAGTGAAGGTGAGCAGCAAGATGCGCTGCGGATCGACACCATCTTCGATGAGCTGCACGACACGTGCGGCCAAGGTCTTTGTCTTGCCCGTACCTGCGCCGGCCACGATGAGCAGCGGTGTGCCCCGGTGATGCACCGCATGCTGCTGCTGCGGATTGAGTTCAGTCGTTGTAGCGAACATGCGTTCGCCCAGGTTAGGGGGCCGCGGTCAGAAGTCGGTGGAGGGTCGTCACGATTCGGGCCCACCGATTGGGGTCTTGGGTTTCTGGGTCGACGAGCGCGTGAATAAGCAGCCCCATGTCGAGCCCGAGCAACAGGTGGACGACGTCGTCGATGTCGGCGGGTAGTTCCTGCTCCTCATCCGCCATGATTCGCTGGACGATGTCGCGCATCATGGCGAAGTCTCGGCGTTGCCGTTCGACAAGACGCTCGCGGTTCTTGTTGTCTCGAACCGCATACAGCGTGAGCTCGATGTAGAGCATGCCGATGTCATCGACCGGCAACGTTCTGCGCCGCCGGTCAGGCGAGCTCATGGCCTCGATGTACTCAACGGTGTCGCTAGTGGCGGAGTAGAGGCGCTCGGCTTCGATCTGGTTCATCTCGAAGTGAAGGTCGAGCAGCTCAAAAACGATGTCGTCTTTCGTGTTGAAGCTCGAATAGAACGCACCGCGGCTAAACCCGGCTTTGGTGCAGATGTCTTCGATGCTCGTTGCGCCGATGCCCTGGTCGGCAAAGAGCATGGCGGCGGCATCGAGCAGCTTCGCTTTTGTCTCGTCTCGGGTGGGGCGCACCCGCTCGCGCGATCGCTTGCTTGACATGTGCGAGACGATACATCAATGTATTCGATACATGAACGTATCGAGTTGCACACTCGAAAGAACCACAGCACGCCGCCAACGATGCCGAACGTAGGGTCGTCCACATGACTGACACCAGTGACCAGGTAGAGGCCACGCCAAAAGCAGGCGACCTATTTCTGATGGAGGCGTTCGATCCCTCGAATCGCGCCGACCCATACGCCCTCTACGCACGAACTCGCGAGACAACTCCCATCGTTGAAGCCAGCAACTACATGTGGCTCGCCTTCACGCACGAGGCCACAAACTCACTGCTCCGTGCTCGTGGCACGTCGAGCAACGAGCGCAACGGTCAGTACTTCAGAGAGAACCTCCCAACCGACGAGCGGCTCCAGCGCTACGAAGAGCAAGAACCGCTCATGCTGTTCTTGGACCCACCGGATCACACCCGCCTTCGTGGACTGGTGGCGTCGGCCTTTACGCCTCGCACCATCGAAGGTCTCGGGCCTCGAATTCAAGAGATCACCGATCGACTCCTCGACGAGATGGCTGAGCGGGGGAGCGGTGGTGAGGTGGTCGACCTTGTAGAAGCGCTTGCCTACCCGCTGCCGATCGCCATCATTTGTGAGCTGCTTGGCGTGCCGACCGAGGATGAGCCGGTGTTTAGCGGTTGGAGCTCGACCCTTGCGGCAAGCCTCGACCCAGACATGCTGCGTGACGAAGAAACCGAGCGCCGAGTCGATGCCGCTGTCGCTGACCTCACCGCCTACACCGAAGAGCTCCTGAAGCGTCGGGCGACCGACCCCGGTGATGATCTGCTGTCTGCTCTGCTCGAGGTGCGCGACGGCGACGATCAGCTGAGCGGTCCTGAGCTCGTGCAACTCGTGATCCTGCTGTTGGTGGCCGGCCACGAGACCACCGTCAATCTGATCGGCAACGGCGCAACGGCGCTGCTTCGCAACCGAGACCAGCTCGACGACTGGCGAGCCGATCCCGAGCTCGACAAGAACGCCGTCGACGAACTGCTGCGCTACGACAGCCCGGTGCAGTTCGCCATGCGGGTGCTGCTTGAAGACACCGAGATTGCCGGTGAGATGGTGCCTGCGGGGCACCAGGTGCTGACGGTGCTTGGCGCGGCCAACCGAGATCCATTGCTCTTCGCCGATCCAGACAAGCTCGACCTGCGTCGCCCGAATGCGGCCCGCAACATGTCGTTTGGCGGTGGCATTCATCACTGCCTTGGCATGGCGCTCGCCCGAGCCGAAGGTCAGATTGCCATCGGTGGACTCATCCGGCGGTTCCCCGACCTCGAGCTCGCCGGTGAACCCCGCCTACGAGAACGCCTCGTCCTCCGCGGCTACGAACACATCCCCGTGACTATCTAGTTGCGATTTACCCGGCGAAGACCGTCTCGTCGAAGACGATGCCCTTCTCGAGCGTCTTGTGTACGGGGCAGCGCTGAGCGATCTCTTCCAGGCGCTTGCGAGTGGCATCGTCGAAGTCGCCGTCGATGAAGATGCGTGACGTGACTCGATCGACCATTCCCTTGTGGGAGTCGTCGCACTGCTCGCAGTCGTTGGCGTGCACTTTGTCGTAGGAATATTCGACCGAGAGCGACGTGATGTTGATCTCTTTGCGCTTGGCGTACATCGACAGCGTGATGCTGGTGCACGCGGCGAGGGAGCCGAGCAATAAGTCGTAGGGATTGGGTCCTGTGTTGTCGCCGCCGAGGTCGACGGGTTCGTCGGCGCGCCATGTGTGGGTGCCATTTGTGATGTCGACTCGGTAGTCAGAGAGCAGTTCTGCGGTGATCGATGCCATGGACAGACTCAACCACACTCGAGGTCTCGCTATTTCGACCCACCGGGCAGATTGACCCAAAACGGCGACTGCGAGGGATGGCTGCGCGTACAGTCCCCCACGTGCGGAATGATGTGGCGGATAGTGAATTTTTCGATGTTGCGCGTCGTCGCCGAGATGCTCGGCGACGCAAGGCGGCTATTGGCGGCCTCGCGCTGACCCTGCCGGTGGTGGCGCTCTTCGCCGCTCCCTCGGACAGCGAAACGGTGCCAGCAATCGCAGCAAGCCGAACGGTTGCGTTCACCGGTTCCGCGTTCAGCGGCTCGGCCTTCGAAGCTGCCGGACTCACCGGCGCAGCCCTCGAGGTGCGAGACGGAGCGCGTGATGGTGTTGCCGATGACGCTCGTGCCAATTCGCTCGATCCCATCGCAAAGGCGGAGTCGACCGACCTTGTCGTCGGCCCGTTGGTTGTTGATGCCGAGATGGTCGTCGATGAGCCAGCGGTGTCTGAACCGGTGGCAGTAACACCTGCTCCAGCTCCACGGCCGAAGGCCCAAAAGCCGTCGCCGGTCGCTCCTGTGCCAGCGGCAGCCCCGGCCGAGGTTGTTGACGAACCCGTCGAAGCGACTCCGGAGACAGTTCCGCCGACGACCGCCCCGCCGACGACCGCCCCGGCTGAGACGACACCGCCCACCACCGCGCCGACGACCGCCCCGCCCGAGACCGATGGCGTCCAAGATGACGTCTCGAACGACGACGCCTCCGCTGAAAACGATGACAGCGACGAGCCGTCGGAGCGAGAGCAGCGCAAAGAAGAGCGCGAGCAAAAGAAGGAAGAGCGCGAGCAGGAGCGGGAGGACCGCAAAGAACAACGCGACTCCGATGACGACGACGACGAAGGCGACGACGACGACGATCACGCAGCTGTCGACTAGGTATCCGGCGCGGCAGGCTTACCTGTTCGAGCCCGAGTTCTCGGCAATCAGCTGGCGGTGAGAACCGGCAGCGTGAGGGTCTCGCCGACGTAGATCAGGTTTGGTTCGCCCGACTTGAGTGACGGCGCGTTCTCGGCCACCAGCATGCGCCAGTAGTTGGCTACGTCGCTCGCTGACGCCTCGGGGTCAGAAGCCAAGAGATGCGCTTCGGCGATCGACCACAGGCTGTCGCCTTCGGCGACCACATGGTCGGTGGGAGTTTGGGTCACGATCGGGGCAACGAGTGGGTGCGGATCAACGCCAACTTCAAGCGGTGGGGGTTCGATCGCATCTCGTGCTTCCTCGGGCTCAACGTCAGTCTCAACCGAGCGCTCAGCCTCAGGAATCGATGAGGAGACCGCTGGAGCCAGCGGCGAATCCGGCGCAACCTCGACAGTGCTGGTTTCAACCGTGCTGGTTTCGACAGTGTTCGTTTCAACAGCGTTGGTCTCGACCGCTCGTAGCACCGGGGCGGCGGTCGCATCCGAGCAGGCCGATACCAGGAGAGCGGTCGTTGCCAACATGGCCCTGGCCAGTCGCTTCGAGCCTGGCAACGCAAGCCGACTGAGCAGTGCTGTCGAGCGTTCGCTAGGGCGGCCAACGTCGTTGAACGCCCACCCAACAACGCTCAGCGCCATCCATACCGCGAGCCCGAGCGCCACCCACCACAACGCCGACGTGACCGCATCGTCGGGGCTTGTAGAGCCTGCTGGCGAGAGCAGAGGCTGCAGCCAGGCGAGAGCAACAAGCGGGGTGATAGCGAGCGGCAACACTCGTGAGATGGCCCACATTCGATGAAGAATCATGCATATAACGTAATCAAACGTAAACTACTGTTGTCAAGTGTTGAGAAAAAGATACGAAATTCCCCAAATGTGACGGTAAGGGGTGAATGGCTGCTGCCGATGGAGGGGCCGTGGATCTGGAACATCGCCGCCTGCGAGCGCTTCGTCTTGAAGCGGCCGCTGAACAAGCCGAGATCGAACACAGCACCGGTGAGCTCGAGGCCGCCGGTCGTTCAATGGTCGACGTGTGCTTCGAGCTTGGCACGGCCGGCGCAGAAGTGGTGTGCGAGATGGTGTCTGGGCCCGTCCGAGGCCGCATCTCTCACGTCGGCGCCGAGCTCATCCGAATCGTGAGCGCCGACGCAGCTGAAGTCGACGTTGCCGTCGCTCAGATCCATGGGTTGCGGACCGTTGGCGAAGGGCAGCCAGGCACGGTCACGTCTGGTCACCCGTCGACCGTGGTTGCTCGGTGCCGCGAGCTTGCGAACATGTCGGCCAGAGTTGAAGTGGCCCGGCCTGTGGGGCTGCCAATGCGGGGTTTGCTCACGGTCGCTGGCGACCACCACATCGAAGGCGAAGGCGCAACCGGGCCTTGGTTCGTGCCAATTGACAGCATCTGCTCGGTGCGCCAGATCTAGCTGGTTGCACAACCGGCCTTGACGGCCTGGGGGTTAGCCCTCGACGGCTGCGGGTGTGACGCGGTTGGCCTTCAGCGTGCCGATCACGTCTTCGAGCAGGAAGTGAAACTTGCGGGAGCCCTCGAGGCGACTGGCGGGTATGCGGCCGTCCTTGGCCATCGTGAGGACCGTGCGGGTGTTCAGGTCGAGGAGCTCAGCCACTTGGGCGGTGGTGAGGATCGGGGGAAAGGCACCTCGAACGTTGTCGAAGCCGTCGTTCGTCTCTTCCATCCCATCAACACTAGCGCTTGTTTACGTTCGAGTACACCGCCGGCCGGTGCTGATCGGCTGCTCCAGCACCAGTCTGCTGCTAGTAAACGCATGTTGACAGCCATTATTTACACTTAGTAGTCTCTATGTTCGCAGGTGGTACAGAAGTGCTGCCTGTCAAGGGGACTGGTCCCCCTGGTCAATTGCCTCAAACAGTGGAGACTTGTGACCCTCGTTGGGTGCAGATGCGACTCCTAGTTTGGTCGTGTCGGGATCTGGCGAGTGACCGATCGAACCTTCGGGTTCAGACGGAGATCGGCGATTGGCGAGTTGGAGGCGATCAGCAAGATGCGGGAACAGCGGCGATTGGCGACACGTGTGCCACGGCGACTCACCATGGCACATGGCCTGATGGTGCTTGCCGGGCTCGTGACGTTTGTGTCGGTATCGGCCACGCTGGCTGACCGCTCAGCCACTGCCCAGGTTGTGGTGGCTCGCGATCGTCTGCCAGCCGGTCAGGTGCTGGGCGAAGCCGACTTCGCAACCAGCTTCGACGTCGTTGAGGTGCACGCCGACTCACCGCTGCTTGATGGCGTCGCCAACCCCGAGCTGTTCGTTGAGGGCCAGCTCGTGCGTGACTTGGCGCCGGGCGAAGCATTGCGAAGCGCCGACATCGTCCCGATCGCCGAGCAGTCCATCGCAAGAACTTTCTCGCTCCCGGTCGACGCCGTTGTGTTGGCCGGACTTGGTCTCACGCTTGGCGACACGATCGACGTGATCGGTCTCGACACCGAGGGCCAACTTTCCTACGTGGTGGTTGACGCCGAGATTGCTCGACTGCCCCAAGCTGTGTCGTCGCAAGGCGCATTCGCAACTCGACAGGAATCGTTCGTGACGATTCGGGTTGGCGATGCTGATGCGCTCGCCCTCGCTTCCGCGCTGCGCGCCGGCGACATCGAAATCGTGCGCTCAACCGGAGCCGACCCGTTGGACGTGAGCCAGTGACCGCGCTCGACACCCAGGCGACCGACGCACCGGTTGTTGTTGCCGTTGCTCTAAGCCCACGTTCGTGGCGCGGCGTGCTGCAGCGGCACTGTCGCGATCACGTCGCCGACGTTGTTGTGGTGCCCGTTCGCGACGGGCGCGACAGTCTCGAACGATCAGCCGATGTCGTGATCGTTGATGACGACACCAGCTGGTTGTCTGCTCCGTTTGTCGTCCAAGCGCGCGAGCGCGGCGCCGTTGTTGTCGGTCTGTACGACCCGCTTGAAGCCGACGGGCATGGGCGTCAACATCTCGGCCGGCTCGGCATCGACCACGTCGTGCCATCGACCGTCGACGTTGGTCAGCTGCTCGATCTGGTTCGACGGGTGCGCCCACACGCTCGCTCACTCGACCGCTTTCAAACTCTGGTGGCTGATCTCGACCACCGTGTGCCAGGAGCCCAGCGGTCAATCGTCGCTGTCGGCGGCCCCGCCGGCGCTGGCGCCACCGAGGTGTCGATCGCTTTGGCTGCTCGTTGTTCGGCCGGTCGGAGTCTGCTGATTGACGTCGACGAGACCCACCCATCGCTATCTCGCCGTCTCGGGCTTGGCATCCATCCCCACCTCATCAGTGCCATTGAGGCTCACCGGGGCGAACGCCTTGCTGTCGATGCTTCTCTTGCGGCCGTCGGCGACGTGGTTCCGGCACCGGAGATTGCCGACTGTCTTGCCGTGCGAGCCGTCGCTGGCCCCAAGCTTGGGTTCGACACGATCGTGGGGCTTGCTGCTCGCGACGATTGGTCGCTCGTACGTTCGAGCGACGTCGTTGATCTTGTCGAAGAACTCTCCGCCCGCTGGCCGGTGGTTGTCGCTCGCATCGGACCTCAACTCGAAGACCTCTCTCGTCACGTAGATCGCTTCGGGCAGAGCCGTGCCGTGGCTGCTCGAGCCACGCAGGTGGTCGGGGTTTGTGATGCCACATCGACCGGCCTGCTTCGCTTCGTCGATTGGCTGGTCGACCTGTTGCCGATCGTCGGAGACACCCCGGTGCATGTCGTGCTCAATCGGGCTCCGCGTTCTGCATCCATGCGAAACCAACTCGAACAACAACTGCGTGAGATCGCCGGGCCTCGGCTCGGTTCGATCGTGGTCGTGCCGAGAGATCGACGCGTTGAGCGAGCAGCTTGGGATGCCGGGGTCGCCACGTCAGGGCCGATGCAGCGGGCGATGAAGCACCTTGCTCGAACGATGACGGCTGAGCCTGCCGAGTCCGAGCCGGTAGCGCATTCCGTGAGTGAACCGGCGGTGGCCGCATGACCACCTTTGCGGCGCCGACCGACGCCTATGAAACCTTGCGCTTCGCCGTGCTTGATGAGCTGCGCGTGCGCGGTCTCGATTCATCAGATGCACAAACCGTTGCCGAACTCATTCGGGCGACGGTTGGCCGCTACCAGACCGAGGCTGTCTCGGGCTTTGGCTCCACACCACTGCACGACCCATCAGCGATGATCGATCGGCTCGTTCGATCCGTCTTGCACTACGGCCCACTCACGCCATTTCTCGATGGCTCGATCGACTACGAAGAGCTGATCATCCACGGCGACGAGGTCTCCTACATCGACGCTCGTGGCCGTCTTGTCGCCCACGGCGACCCGGTCAGCGAGCACGAGGTCAGCCACATCGTGTCGAAGCTGCTCTCGTCTGTTGGCGCTTCGATCGATGAGAGCCGACCAATGGTGCAGGCGCAGATCCTCGATGGTCAGGCTCGGCTTGGCGTCGTCGCCCCGCCGGTTGCCGATCGCATCGACGTCACGA
>CALLGK010000205.1 GCA_938009905.1 uncultured Acidimicrobiales bacterium
GAAGTCGGGCGCGGTTGCGATCAGTCCCGCAACCGCTGTGATGAGCAGTGCGCCGAAGCTGACGATGGTGTTGATGCCAATGGCCCCAATCCAGTGACCCTCGATGCGTTCGAAGTGCAAACCGCAACGGGGGCAGTCATCAACCATGATCAGCCACCGCTTGAACAGCTTGCGCTGCCCGCACGCCGGGCAGCCCATGGTGGCGGCCCTGCCGAACATGCGAGCGAACCTCGGTGATCCGTAGTGGTCAGGCACGAGCGACGACAGTTACGACGGGGTCGGTGCTGCACACCATGTTGCCAACCGCTCGATCGCGACCGTGATGTCGGCCGCTGAGCCCGCGTAGGAGAACCGAACGAATCGGTGCCCGCGCTCGATGTCGAAGTCGATGCCGGGTGTAGCGGCCACCCCAATCTCGTTGAGCCACCGGCTACACAGTTCTTGGGCATTCGCGCAGCCGTGCGACTCCAAGAGGTGACCAACATCGGCCCATACATAAAACGCGCCGTCTGGCGGCGCGATGTCGGTGATGCCAGCCGTTGGCAGACCCTCGAGAAGGATCGTGCGATTCTCGGCATACCGAGCCACGTTGGCCTCACACTCGTCGATCGAGTCGAGCGCTGCGACGCCGCCGATCTGGCTGAGTGTTGGCGCAGAGATCAACAAGTTGGCCAACACCCGTTCGAAGGGGTCGAACATTCCCTCTGGCACAACGATCCAACCCAGCCTCCAGCCGGTCATCGACCAATACTTCGAGAAGCTGTTGAAGACCGTGATGTTTGGGTTGTCGAGGCCGAGCGCAGATGGTGCTGGCTTGTCGTAGGTGATGCCGTGGTAGATCTCGTCGACAACGAGGTGAGTGCCGGCCGCCGCGGCCCAGTCTGACAACGCCGTGAGCTCAGCCAGGTTGAGCACCGTGCCTGTCGGATTCGACGGGCTGGCCAGCACGAGTCCGTCGAGATTTCCGTAGTTGCTCAGAGTGTCGGGAGTGGGGCGGTAGCCGGTGTCTGGTCCCACCGGGATGCTCACCACGTCGATGCCGAGCACAGCAAGGTCGTTGCGATAGCAGGGGTAGCCGGGCTCGATCACGCCCACTCGGTCGCCGACATCGAACAGGCTCAGAAAGGCGACGGCGCAGCTGCCGGACGCTCCGGGTGTGATGATGACTCGCCCAGGGTCGACCTGGAGGCCGTAGCGGGTGTCGTACCACTGGGCGATGCCGTTGCGGAGCTCAGGAATGCCGTGGGGCATCGTGTAGCCCAACACGTTTGTGTCGAGCGCCTTGTGAGCAACGTCTCGGACCTTCTTGGGCGCCATCGTTGAGGGTTGGCCGACTTCGAGGTGCAGAATCTCATGGCCGGCAGCCTCAAGCTCCTGCGCGGCTCTGACGGCCTCCATCACATAGAAGGGCAGGACCGCTTCTGACCGGCTTGAGGGCTGGCCGGCTCTTGAGGTCGGTTCGTTTCGCGATGGCACGGGGTCAGTCTCGCACCTTTCGACCGATCTCCGTACGCTGTCCCGATGGCCAAGATCGGATTCATCGGACTCGGTGTCATGGGCTTCCCCATGGCCGGGCACCTCGCCACTGCTGGACACGACGTCACCGTCTACAACCGCACGGTCTCGAAGGCTGACGCGTGGGTCGAGCAGTACGGCGGCACACGAGCCAACAGCCCTGCTGGCGCCGCTGAAGGTGCAGAGCTCGTGGTGCTCATCGTCGGCGACGACAACAGCGTGCGAGAGGTCGTTGGCGGGCGAGGCGGCGTGCTCGACGGCATGAGCGAAGGGGCCGTGATCATCGATCACACCACCACGTCGGCTGCGCTCGCCCGGGAGATGCACTCGCTGGGTGCCGAGAAGAATGTTGGGTTCGTTGACGCCCCAGTGTCTGGCGGCGAAGCGGGTGCGGTCAACGGCAAGCTCACGATCATGTGTGGCGGCGACGTAGAGCCATTCGAGAAGGCAGCCGCCATTGTCGATGTGTATGCCGTCGGCGTCACCCGACTCGGCGAGTCGGGCGCTGGGCAGACCACCAAGATGGTCAACCAGTTGTGCATCGCCGGTCTGCTGCAGGGATTGTCTGAGGGCATTCATCTCGGGATGAAGGCCGGGCTCGACATCGACCAGGTCGTCGACGTGATCTCGAAGGGCGCTGCCGGTTCATGGCAGATGGCCAACCGTGGCTCAACCATGGCGAAGGGTGAGTTCGACTTTGGCTTTGCCGTCGACCACATGCGCAAAGATCTGGGCATTGCGCTTCGAGGAGCTGACGAACTCGGTGCCAGCGTGCCCGTGGCGGCTATGGTCGACCAGCTCTACGCCAAGGTCCAAGCTCGCGGCGGCAACCGCTGGGACACCTCAGCCCTCATCGACCTCCTCACCAACCCTTAGCTCCGCCCCCTCCCCGCTCTCACCCGGATTGGTGTGCTGAGACGGTCGCAACTGGTCACCTGGGCACACCAATCCGGGAAAACGCGAGAGGAGCGGCTCGTGTGAGCCGCTCCTCCTGCGTTTGTTGGGAACTACTGAGGGTTACTCAGCGAGCCAGACCTCGGCCCAGCGTCCTTCGACGGCGGGGATGCCGATGCCGACGGTGCCGGAAGGCAGATGCCAGCCGATGAGGCCCTGCACGTCTGGTGCGGTCACAAACGCCGTAGCGGTGTGGCCGGAGTACCAGATCGGGACTTCCTCGGCGAAGCGCAACATGATGGTCTCGAAGAGTGCGTAGCGCTCGTCGAAGTCATCGGTCTGGGTTGAGGCGACAGCGGCCTCGAAGGCCACCTGGTCAAACCAGTTCGGGAAGTTGAACGGCGACACAACGCCTGGCAAACCAGCGGCTTCGGCAACTTCAGCAGTTGGCGGAGCGAGGTGCTGGTTGAGACCAACGGCTGGATCGTCCTCTGAGCTCCAGCGCCAGCAGTGAGCACCATGCTCGCCCAGGAAGCCGTTTTCGGCGCCGAGGGCGTAGTTGATGTGGGTCTGCTGGTCGTAGTTGGTGAGCTCGACGTTGACGAGACCTGATGCCGTCCATGTTTGTTCGATCACCTGCATGGCAGCGATCAAGGTCGGGTCTGGCGGACACGACAGTTCGACATCAATGGGCTCGCCGACGGCCTTGCCGTCAGAGCGCTCAGGATCGTCGATGTACTCCTGCAAGGTGCTGACGCCGAGCTCGAAGTCGAACTGCGGCCAGGCGGCTGCAACCTTCTCTGAGTACCAGACAGAGTCAGGTGAGAACCACTGGGTTCCTGGCAGTGAGATGCCGGTGCCACCGAGGGCCTCAATCACGTTTTCCTGTGAGTTCATGTGGGTCAGGCCACGGCGAACTCGCACGTCGTCGAACGGAGGCACGATCGTGTTGAAGTGACCGCCACCGACGTTGTTGCCCTGGAACTCGAGCAGCACGATTTCGTCGCCACCGTCACGAGCGGCGCGGCCGTCGCGGATGGTGCCCTGGCGCAGGGTCTGCATGGCGTCGACGGTGCCCGAGAGGACGGCGTCGAGGCGTGTGCCCTCGTCGGGGATTGGTCGGAAGCTGATCGAGTCGAGGAACGGCAGCTGGTTGCCGTCGGGATCGACGCCCCAGTAGCTGTCGTTGCGGACCACGACGGTCTCGTTGTCGAGGTCACGGCTCTCGATCATGAATGGGCCCGTACCAACTGGTGCGTTGGCGAATCCGTCTGGATCTGCGGCAGCAGCAGCTGGCTCGAACACCATGCCCACGGGGGCCCGGGCCAGCGAGGCTGGGAGGGCCGAGTTAGCGGTGGAGAGGGTGTAGGTGACTTCGAGGTCGCCCGTTGCTTGCACGTCAGCGATGTTGGCTGCGCTCACGCCACCAGCACCGGTTGCTCCGGCCTGCTGAATGGGGAACATGTCCGCAATCGTCTGGGCCGTGAGCGGCGTACCGTCGTGGAAGACCACGTCAGCTCGGAGTACACCGATCCACTCAGTGAAGTCTTCGTTTGGCTCGAGCGTCTCGAACAGGAACGGCTCGTAGAGTCCGTCTGCTGTCTGCTCAACCAACTTGTCGAAGATGGTGACCATCATGTTGTAGCAAGGTGATGAGCAGGTGTCTTCCCACGGACGAAGGCCAACGGCCTCAGCCTCGAGGCCGACAGCGATGTCGCCTCCGTAGACGCGCTCACCTTCGTTCTCTACGACTTCGGTGTCCTCGTCTTCGGGAGCTTCTGTTCCCGCTTCAGCGACGGTCTCGTCGGTTGTTTCGTTCTCTTCGTCACCAGCAGTGGTGTTGGTTGACTCTCCGTCGTCGCTGCTGGAATCGCCACCGCATGCAGCGGCGATCATGGCAAAGGCAAACAACAGTGCGAGAAGCTTGGTCAAGCTTCGCTTCATAAGTTTCTCTCTCCCCTTAGTTGGAAGTAAACGCTCGAGACCCCAAACGGGTTTCGAGTTGGCGCTTTGATAGCAGAGGTGGCGGCCGACACATACGTCATGTGTGGGTGACGTCACAGCTCTGTCACATGCGCAACGGGCTGAAAAAACGATGGATTACGTGTTGTTAACAAAGACCTCCGTGGCCGGATCGGCCTCGATAAGCGGGTGGTGGCAGGCGACGTAGTGATCGTCGTTGATTCTGCGCATCTGCGGCTCGACCCGCTCGCACATCTCGTCGGCCAACGGGCAACGAGTGCGGAAGCGGCAGCCGGACGGTGGCGCGAGCGGTGAGGGGAGTTCGCCCTCCGCGGTCACGGTGTCGTCGAGGCTGACGGTTGGGTCAGGAACGGGAATCGAACCGAGCAAGAGATTCGTGTAGGGATGGGCCGGGTTGGCGTAGAGCTCGTCCGACTCGGACACCTCGCACATCTTGCCGAGGTACATCACCGCCACTCGGTCGCTGATGTTCTTCACGACGGCGAGGTCGTGAGCGATGAAGACCAGGGTGAGCCCGTATTGGGCCTTGAGATCCTCGAGCATGTTGAGGATCTGGGCCTGCACAGACACATCGAGCGCCGACACGGGCTCGTCACAGATGATGAGCTCTGGCTCCATGACGAGTGCCCGGGCAATCGAGATGCGCTGGCACTGGCCACCGGAGAATTCGTGCGGACGCTTGTAGCGAGCGACGCCGGGATCGATGCCGACTGCGTCGAGCATGTCGGCCACGATCTTCCACTGCTCGTCTTCGTCGAACGGACCCCACACGGCCAACGGTTCAGCGACGATCTCGCCGATCATGCGCCGAGGGTTCAGTGACGAGATGGGATCCTGAAAGATCATCTGCAGGTCGGTGCGGGTGGCCCGCATGCTTTCGCCGTCGATCTGCATGAGATCGGTGCCCTTGAGCTGGACGGAACCTGCGGTGGGCCGTGGGAGCTGAAGAATGGCGCGGCCCGTTGTTGACTTTCCGCAACCAGACTCCCCCACCAGTCCGAGGGTTTCGCCCTTGGCGATGTCGAAGCTGATGCCGCTGACGGCGTAGACCGTGCGGCCTCGGCCAACGGGGAACTCCACGTTGAGATCTTCGACTCGGAGAATCGTTTCGTCGTGCGGGCGAAGATGTGCTTTGCCTGAACCGGCCATCAGCTGTCTCCCTCGTCTACGGAATCGGATACGTCGATCACGCTGTCGTCGAGCTCGGCAATATCGGCGATGACCTCGGCCGTGAGTTCCTCCGTGGCCCGAATCTTGCCTTCGGCGGCAAGTGTTACGGCGACGCCGTCAGCCAAGTTTTTGGCGTATGCCTCTTCGTTTTCCTTCGAGCCAACCGGGTACCAACACGCAAACTGGTGGCCAGGGGTTGAGCCGGCAACGAGTGGCGGTTCTTCCTCGCGGCATTTGTCTTGCGCGTATGGGCAACGAGGCGAGAACGAACAACCCATCGGTGGGTTGATGAGGTCTGGCGGTCGCCCTGCGATGGCGCTGAGCCTGGTGTGCTTTGGCTGCGACACCTTGGGGATCGACCACAGGAGGGCCTGTGTGTACGGATGGCGCATGTCGCTGAACAGCGTGCCCGTCGGAGCCTTCTCGGCGATCTTGCCGGCGTACATCACGGCAATCTCGTCGGCTCGACCGGCGACCACGCCGAGGTCGTGGGTGACCATGATCATGGTCATGAAGCGGTCGCGCTGCTGGGTGGCGAGCAGGTTGAGAATCTGGTGCTGCACCGTGACGTCGAGCGCAGTTGTTGGCTCATCGGCGAACAGCATCTTTGGACCGCACGCCAACGCAATGGCAATGCACACCCGCTGGCGCATACCGCCGGACATCTCGTGTGGGTAGTTGTCGATGCGGGACTCTGGCTCGGGAATCTTGACTGAACGCAGCAGTTCGATTGCGGTTGAGCGAGCTTCAGGCTTGCCAACACCGAGGTGGTAGCGAAGATGTTCGGTGAGCTGACGCCCGACACGAACCACCGGGTTGAGCGAGGTCATTGGGTCCTGGAAGACCATGGCCATCTCGACGCCCCAGAGCTTTTGCATCTGCTTTGACGACTTGGTGATGAGCTCTTCGCCGTCGTACATGATCGAACCGGTATTGATCACGTTGTTGGCGATGTTGAGTCGCATGATGGAGCGCGACAGCACGGTTTTGCCCGAACCAGACTCGCCCACAATGCCAAGCGTCTTGCCACGTTCGATTTCAAGCGAGACGCCGTCAACCGCCTTGACGAGGCCAGCATCGATCTGAAAGTGGGTCTTCAGATCTTTCACAACAAGGAGAGGCTCGGTGTTGTCGGCCCGGGCCAATCGTTCGGTATCAGAACCGACAACGGTCATCGAGTTGGTCTCCCCTGAGATTCGGCGGAATGGATGCGCGCAGAGTATCCGCGTGCCGGCCCCAATTGTGACCGCAGTCACGAGCGAAGTCGAATCGCCAGGCGAGTCGACTCAGGGGCGCTGATCGTTCGGCCTAGCTGGTCTGTCCCAGCGGCGGTACGGCAACGTCGATTGGGGCCAATGATGAACCCTTCCGGAGCTCGAATGAAGCGGCAGAGGCGAGAACGAGGCCGACCGCGGCCATGGTGCCGTACACGGCGAGCGCTCCCCCGGCGGCATACAGCGAGGGCCCCGCAACCGCCGTTGTGGCCGCGGCCAAGTTCCCTGATACGTCCAGCAGGCTCTGGCCGATTGCCGACTCTGCGGCGCCAGACTCCCGCACCACGACCACCTGTGCAGCGGGAAACGCAAACGACTCAATCGACCCCTGAACAACGGCAGACACGGCAAAGACCACGAGCGAATTCCAGATGCCGAACGATGCCATCACGGGCACGGCGGCAAAGAGGGCAACCAAGAGAACTCGCGTCGGCTTGGTCTTGTCGATCACGCCGCCTGCGATGCCGGGCAAGATCAATAGCGGTGCGCCAAACGCCCAGATCATCAGAGCAACGGTTCGTTCGCTTGCGCCGAGATCGGTGAGGTAGATGTCGGCGACGGAGTCAAACATGCCGATGTTTCCGTAGAGGAAGAGCTGGCCAAGAAGCGCGCCTCGAATTCTGGGGCGCGTGAGCAGTGGACGCATATCACGAAGCCTCACTCCTTCCTGAGTGGCGACTTCAACGTTGCGCATCCACCACAGCGTTGGCGGTGCAGTGACGGCAACGAGTCCGGCGATGACGAAGAACGGTGTGCCAAATGAGAAGTCGGACAGGAGCCAGCCCAGGAGCGGTCCGATGAGAAAGCCTGCGACGTTGGTCGACAGAAGAATGCCGAGCTTGCGTCCGCTGCCTTCGGTGTCTGTGCCGATGATCGCCTTGCGGGCGGCTGCGAGGTAGAGCCCGAGTCCAACGCCGATGCAGGCCCGGGCTGCGACGAACGCAACCAGACCGCCGGCAAACCCAAACATGACGTTGCCAGCGATGCCGAGAACAACGCCGGCGGTCGCGACCGGGAACACGTGACCACGGTCGGCGTATGGCGAGAGCGTGAGCGACGCAAGGAGCGATGCCAGAAAGCCAACACCAGCCACCAGACCGATTTCAGGTTTCGAGAGCCCAAAGTCGATCTCGAGATCAGCGAGGATCACAAAGATGACTCCCGCCCCGGACGTGAGGAAGAAGTTCGAGAGATAAACGAGTCGTTGCACGAGATGGAGCGCCTCTTGCTGAGGGCTAGCGTCCCTTCGTGGCCAAGTAGGCGCGTCGGGCGTCGCCGCACTCCGGGTCGTTGAACGCGTTGGCCAAGCCGTCGGCGTCTGACCAACTCCGCATGGTGCCGACCATCTGTTCGGTCACGGCGTTGACGTGCCGCTTGGTCGCCTGAATGGTGAGGGGCGCCTTTGTCGCCAACTCCGCAGCAAGGCTCTCAACGGTGGCATCGAGCTCATCCTCTGACACCACCCGATTGAGGAATCCGGCGCTCTTGGCCTCCGCAGCATCGAATGGGCGGCACGTAAGCACGAGCTCCTTTGTGAGCGCAGGACCAACCTCGCGCACCAGCCTCGGGATGCCACCCCAGGCAAGCGGTATGCCGAGATCGACTTCGGGAATCGAGAAGCGTGCCGTATCGGCGGCAACCCGAATGTCGCACGCGGCGGCGACCACGAGCCCTCCCCCGACACACCAGCCGTGAAGTTTGGCGATGGCGAGGGCCTTCATCGATTCGAGCGCGTCGGCCATTCGTCGTCCGTGTTCACCAACCTCGCGGGTGGTGATCTCGTCTGACTTGCTGAACGAGTCGAGATCGGCACCGGCGCTGAACGCACGGCCGGATCCAGACACGATCACGATCGTGACCTCGCGCTGGTCATCGAACCAGCGGGCGGCTTGTTCGATCTCGTGGAGGCACTGCCAGCTCAGCGGATTGAGCTTTTCGGGACGGTTCAGGGTGAGCCGTCCGATGCGGCCCTCGACGTGCACCGTGAGGGTTTCGAAGTTGAGCTCAGCTGTTTGGGACGGGTTGGCTTTCTCTGGCACGGGGGCTCCGATCTACGCTTCTGCCCGTGACTCTTTCACTCGGCGCCCACATCGGCCAACAGAACATGAGCATCGACGAGATGCGCGGCATCTGGCGATGGCTTGATGACGCGGGGATCGACTGGTTGTCGGCGTGGGATCACCTCTACGAGGCGCCACCGGCTGGCGGCACGATCCCCCACTTCGAAGCGGTGGCCACGCTTGCTGCACTTGCCTGCGACACCACGAATGCCCGACTTGGTTGCTTGGTGTTCTACGTCGGCTATCGCAACCCTGGTTTGCTGGCCCGTGCCGCCATCACCATCGACCATCTCTCTGGCGGCCGGTTCGAGCTTGGCCTCGGCGGAGGTTGGCACGAGTGGGAAGCCGAGGCTTACGGCTACGACTTCCCGGGGGTCGGTACGCGGCTCGACATGCTCGAAGAAGCCACAGAACTCATCAGCTCACTCATCACGCCGGCCGATGGTGAAGAGATTCGTCGGACCGACTTCAGCGGTGAGCACTACACGGCAGTGAACGCCTCGATGCTGCCTGAGCCATACGGCGGCAAGATGCCCATCTGGATCGGCGGCGTCGGCGAGAAGCGCACGCTCAAGATGACGGCCAAGTACGCAGACGGCTGGAATGCCGCGTATGTGCCAGCCGCAGAGTACGGAAGGCTCAACGGTGTGCTCGATGGTTGGTGTGAGTCGATCGATCGAGATCCGGCGTCGATCGAACGCTCGATCAATCTGGTGTTCGCCATGGGCTCAGACCAGGCCGCAGCCGATCGGGTTGAAGCCGGGATGCGTGAACAGTGGGGCGACATGTTCGAGCGGGTCGCCGGCGGTGCATTGATCGGCACACCGGATCAGGCGGTCGAGCAGATCATGGCGTATGCAGACGCAGGCGCCGACATGGTCAACATCGCACTTCGGGCGCCGTTCGATGAAGAAGCGCTGCAGGCCTATGTCGACGTTGTGATTCCCGCCGTGCGGGCGACGTAGGAGTTACAGCGTCAAGCCGCAGTTCTCGAAGGCTTCGCGCGTGGCGTCCTTCTCTTCGTCCGTCAGCTCGAGCAGTGGGAAGCGAACGGCCCCGCCGACCTGACCGAGGAGCTCTTGCCAGAACTTCTGATGAGCCGCTGGCTTTTCGGGCGGCCTCGTGCCCCACAGTGCCTCTCGCACCGGATCGAGACTCCGACTGATCTCGCGTGCTCGATCAGCGTCGCCGGCAAAGGCAGCCTGGGTGTAGTCGTGCATTCGCCGATCGTTTTTGGTCTGCAGCAGGAAGGGCGGCGACGAGCAGAGGTAGAGCTTCCAGTTGAGCTCAAGGATGTTGTCGAGCCACTCCGGCTCCGACGCGGTGCTCACGTGGATCTTGTCTGACGCCAACTCGGTGAGTTCGGCGTACATCTCCCGATCGACGCTGTACTTGATGGCCACCACGTTCTCGATGTCGGCGAGCCGATTGCACAGCTCGGGTGACATCAGGTAGCCGCTCGCCGGGTGGCTCCACAGGGCGAGGCCGATGTTGACGCTCTCGGCCACCTTGGCGTAGTAGCGCAGCAGCGTTTCGTCGTGGCTGGTGAAGAAGTGGAGGGCTGGGGCATGCACGACGATGTAGTCGGCCCCGGCATCTTCAGCGTGGCGAGCGAGGTCGAGAACGACGTCGAAGTTCTGATCGGAACACGACATGATCGTTTGGCCGTTGTCGCCGGTTGCTTCGACCGCAAGCTCCAAGCACCGCTTGCGTTCCTCAACGGTCATGGAGAAGAACTCGCCCTGCTTGCCCGCAATGAACAACCCCTCAATGCCGAGGTCGTTTGTCCAGTGCCGAACGTTCTCCTTGAACCCCTCTTCGTCGAGGCGATGGTCGGTGGTGAACGGCATCAGAGCGGCGGCCCAGATGCCCGTCATGTGTTCGCGGGCGTACGCCTTCGCGTCGCTCTTGGTGTAGTTCATGCGGTGCTCCTCGCCGTCAGACGATTGAAATGCTGTGCGAGACGTTCTTCACCACGAGGTAGTGGTGCAGTCCTTCTGTGCCGCCCTCGCGGCCGTACCCACTCGACTTGACGCCGCCAAACGGTGTTTCTGGGAGCGACGCTTCGAGCGTGTTGATCGAGAGGTTGCCAGCTTCGACCCGGTCGACCATTCGGCTGACGTAGTCGGCCCGATTCGTGAAGCCGTAGGCAGCGAGTCCGTAAGGCACCGAGTTGGCCTGCTCGATAGCTGTGTCGAGCGAGTCGACGGGGTTGACGATGGCGAGCGGTCCGAATGGCTCGACCTGCATCACCTTTGCGGTGTCTGGAACATTGGCGAACACCGTGGGTTCAAAGAAGTAGCCGGTGTCGCCGATTCGGTTGCCGCCCGTCGTGATGGTGGCTCCTGCTGCTTGCGCATCGGCGACCAGTTCGGTCACGGCGGCGAGTCGGCGATCGTTGGCCAGCGGCCCCATCTCGACACCAGGGGTCATGCCGTCGCCCACAACGGTGTCGGCCGATCGCTTGGTGATGACGTCGAGGAACTGCTCGAAGACCGATTCGTGCACAAAGAACCGAGTTGGTGACGTGCAGACCTGTCCGGCATTACGCATGGCTCGAATCGCCGAGCTCGTGGCGGCTGCCTCTACGTCTGTGTCTTCACACACAATGACCGGAGCATGACCTCCGAGCTCCATCAACACCGACGTCATGTGATCAGACGCCAACCCGGTGAGATCCCGCCCGACGCTTGTCGACCCGGTGAACGCGACGAGCTTGATGGCGTCGTTGGGAATGAGGTGCTGCGAGATGTCGGCTGGAATGCCAAACACAAGGTTGAGCACGCCGGCCGGAAGCCCAACATCGTGAAAGGCCTCGGCGATGTGCATGGCGCCGGCTGGGGTTTCTTCGGCGGCCTTGAGAATGAGCGAACAGCCAGAGGCGAGTGCGCCGGCAATCTTTCGAGCGGGCTGGCTCATCGGGAAGTTCCACGGCGAGAACGCCGCCACCGGCCCGATCGGCTGGTGGTGAACGATGTAGCTCACACCCGGTGCGCTGGGAATCACCCGTCCGTAGGTGCGGGTGGCTTCGCCAGCGTCCCACTCGAAGAACTCACAACCTCGAATCACCTCAAGCTTGGCCTGTTCGAATGGCTTGCCGTGCTCACGTGTGATCGACGCAGCAATCGTGTCGATGCGTTCGCGCATGAGCGCCGCGGCCTCGCGAATCAGATCGGCTCTGGCCTTTGGCGCCGTCTCGCGCCAGATGGCGAACCCGGCGGTTGCGGCCGCGACGGCGTCGTCGAGGTCGGCTGCACTGGCCACGGGCACGTTGCCGACAGCTTCTCCGGTTGCCGGGTTGATCACTGGTTGGCTGGCAGCAACTGGGCGCCATGCGCCGTTGATGTAGAGCTTGATCTCGGGGTAGGTCGTCATCGCAGGATGTCGCTTTCTCGAGTGTCGAAGTCGCCGAGCAATGGGAGGCCCAGCAGTAGAGCGCCGAGCATCAGAAGTCGGCCCGGATCGCCCAGAGATCTGGAAAGGCCGGCTGGAACAACGTGGTGGCGAGATAGGCCGCCCCTTCTGAGCCGCCGGTGCCGCGCTTTGTGCCGATCGTGCGCTTCACCATCATTACGTGGCGATACCGCCACTCTTGGAGGCCCTCATCGAGATCGGTAAGGGTTTCGCACAGCGCAGCGAACCCTTCGTCTGCGTAGCGCTCAACGATCACGGCCTGGAGCTCTGTGTTCTCGACGATCGCCTCGTGCACGTTCCGCTCAAGCACCGTGGCGGGAATCTCGACATCCCGTCTGTGGAGGTAGCGGACGAAGGCGTCCCACAGCGTCGGTTCGTCGAATCGGCGAGCGAGCCGTTCGCCTTCTTCGCCGCCGAACCAATCGATCTGGATGCGGTCTTTCACACCGAGCAAAAACTCGAGCTCACGGAATTGGGCGGATTGGAAGCCGCTTGCATTGGCAAGGAATGAACGAAAGCTCGCGAACTCTGCAGGCGACATCGTCTCGAGCACATCGATCTGGCCCACGAGGGTCTTCATGATTTTCAGCACTCGCTTGAGGTGGCTGCGGGCCCCGTTTGGCTTGTCCGTATTGAGCAGCTCGATGATGTAGTCGACCTCGTGCAGGATCTGTTTGAACCACAACTCGTAAACCTGATGAATGACGATGAACAGTGTCTCGTCGTGTTCAGGCTTGCCCGTGTCTTCGTCGAGCGAGACGCACTGTTGGAGCGACAACAACTCGGGGACTTTGAGGTAGCTGCCGTAGGTGAAGTCGTCGTTGTTTTCGAGAGGGAGGCTCATGCGTGATTTTCTGATCGGCTCAAGAGATTGAGAGCGAACGAGGGTCGGCCAGTGGGTCGTCTGGTGGGAGCGGCGGGAGCGCCGTGACTGCCGCGTCGACGTCGATGTCGTCTCCCTCGATTGCTGCCGTGATGATCTCGGTTTGTGTTGCGGCCCGTTGTTGCGCCTCGGCGTACGGCATCGTCGAGAACATCACCATGTTGTACCGAGGGCTGAGGTGGTCGGGGTGGCGCTGTTCGAGTTCGAGGGCGAGCTCACGCTTGGCCAGGTAGTTGGGGTCGACAACGCCTGATCGCATCTCGAGATAGTTCTCGATCGCCATGTCGGCAATGGCGTCTGCATTGGGTTTGCGATCGGCCTCGTAGAGACGAAAGGCGTTGGCCAAGTCATCAGGTG
>CALLGK010000206.1 GCA_938009905.1 uncultured Acidimicrobiales bacterium
GTGGTTCCGTATGACCGAGCTCATGTTGAGCCAACACGGCACACGACTCGGCATGTACGACGACCTCACGGTCGAATCGGCCAAGGCGTATCACCAGGCCACATCAAGCATTGGGTTCGGGGCCGCAAGGCGCTTCGTGAAAACGGTTGACCTCACGGGTCGCAAGCATCTGCTCGACCTCGGAGGTGGCAGCGGCGCCTATTCGATCACGGCGGCCGAGGCCAACGAGGGGCTGCGCGCCACCGTCCTCGATCTACCACCGGTCGTGGTCGCAACACAGGAGTACGTCGACGACGCCGGCCTCACCGATCGCATCGACACCGTCGGCGCCGACTTCACCACCGGCGAGTTTCCATCGCCAGCGGACAACCCGGTCGACGTTGTGGTGATGGCATCGAACCTCCCCATCTACGACGGCTCGGTGATTGCCGGCGTTGTGGCTCGTGCGTTTCGGGCCCTCGACGCTGGCGGCGAAATGCACCTGGTCGGCGAGATGCTCGACAACGACCGAACCGGCCCGCTCGACTCGGCCATGTGGGGCATGAACGAACTGATCTGCGGCAGCCTCGGACGTTCACATACCAGGGCAGAAGTTGAGGGCTACTTCACCAGCGCCGGCTTCGTTGATGTCGAGATCACCGAGTTTGTGCCCAACACCCTCGCTCGTTGCTACGGACGCAAGCCCTAGCCTCGGGCTGCCATGTCAACCCGAGAGTTCATCGCGATGGGAACGGCGTCGATGATGCCGACCCGCATGCGAGCCCACAACAGCTACGCGTTGCGCTGGGACAAACAGCTGGTTCTGTTTGATCCGGGCGAGGGCACCCAACGAGGCTGCACGCTCGCCGGGGTAGCTATTGCCCGAGCCACGGCAGTGTGCGTCACGCACTTCCACGGTGATCATTGCCTCGGTCTGCCCGGGGTCATCCAGCGGCGGTCTATCGACGCCAACCTCAACAACAAAGACCTCGGCCCGCTGCCGATCTTCTATCCCGGCGACGGCCAGCAGTACTTCGATCGGATGCGCCACGCGTCGATCTTCCACGACGCGTCAAACGTGGTGCCCAGCCCCATCACCGAAGGCGGCGTGCAGGCCGAGCTGGGCTCGCTGACGCTCACCGCACTCCCCCTCCTCCATCGCGACACGGCGTTTGGCTACCGACTCGACGAACCAGACAGCATGGCCGTCGACTCGGCCCTCCTCGATCGGGCCGGTATCTCTGGGCCAGACGTTGGCAGGGTGCTGGCCGGCGAGACACTTGACGGCCCGAACGGACCGGTGACGGCCGCCGACATCACGGTGCCTCGCAAGGGCCAATCGATGGCCTTCATCATGGACACCATGCCCTGCGATTCGATTCTCGAGCTCGCTCGCGATGTTGATCTGATGGTGTGCGAGTCGACCTATCTGCACAGCGAGGTCGAGCTCGCGACGAAGTACATGCACATGACGGCCCGGCAAGCAGCCGAGTTCGCCACCGAAGCGGGCGCTCGCCGACTCGTGCTCACGCACTTCTCGGCGCGCTATCCAGATTCTTCTGTGTACTTCGACGAGGCGTCGCAGTTCCACGACGACGTTGTGGTGGCCGACGAGCTCTCGACAACGCCGTTCCCACCTCGTGTCTAGAGAGCGGGGCTCTAGATCGTGCGGATGCCTCGGCAGAGCAGGTCGATCAGCTGCGTGAACGACACGTCGATGTCTTGATCTTTGGGGTGACCATCGCCGGTTTCAAGGTGGGCGAAGCCGTGGAATGCGCTGCGCAAAGCGCGAGCAGCATCCACTCGCTCGTCGTCGCTGAGGTCGTAAGTGGTGAGGGCGAGTGAGAGCACCTCGACAACACGATTCACCGCGGCTTCGAGTTCGGCGTCGCCTGCACAGGGGTAGCGGTCGGTGGCGGCGTAGAGGCCGGGGTGGTCAACGACGACTTGGCGCCAGGCTCGACCCATGGCCTCGATGGCATCGTCGCCAGCTAACCCGACGGCTGACTCGATGAGCCGGTCGGCCAACACTTCGCGGCCCCGAAGGCCGAGGGCTCGGATCAGCTCGTCGTAGCTTTCGACATGTCGATAGAGCGCGGGCTGGCTCGTGCCGAGCTCCTTCGCTACTTGCGTCAACGTAACGCTGTCGAGTCCCTGGCTGTCGGCGAGTTCAATCGCCGTGTCGAGCACGAGTTCTGGACTGAGCGGCCGCCGCTTCACTGCACGTTGTGCATTCATCTCAGACGATCCTCGCACGCCAAAGACCACTTCCCACATTCGGTCCCCAAACAGGGAATGGGAGGAACCTTGTTAGAGCTCCTAACGATACGTTATGGTCACTTGCATGGCCTCAAGTGAACTCACGGACCGCGCTCGCGTCGTCATCATCGGCGGCGGCATTCATGGCGCTGCCCTGCTCTACCACCTCACGCTGGAGGGCTGGACCGACGTCATTCTGGTCGAAAAGGCCGAGCCCACCTCGGGGTCGACCTGGCACGCGGCCGGTCAGATCACTCGCTCGGTCGGCGACTACACAACAGCCGCGTTCCACCACTACGCCATCGAACTTTACGAAACGCTCGCCGAGAAGACGGGCCGCGAGATCTCGTTCCACCAGCCCGGCGGGCTGCGCGTGGCCTACAACGACTTCGAGCTCGACCAGCTCAAGTCGCAGCTTGGTGTTGGCCAGTACATCGGCTATCCGATCGAGCTGATCAGCGCCGACGAGGCTGCCGAGTACAACCCCTTCTACGACTTCACCGATGTGCTCGGAGCGATCTGGACCGAGAAAGAAGCCCACATCGATCCGACAGACGCCACGATGGCGTTTCTCACTGGGGCGCGGGCGGCCGGGGCCACCGTGAGCCGTCAGAACCGAGTGCTCGAGGTGAACGCTCGACCAGACGGCGAGTGGGACGTGGTCACCGAGAAGGGCACGATCAGCTGCGAGCACGTCGTTGACGCCGCCGGTTGCTACGCCCATCAGGTTGGCCTCATGAGCGGCTTCTCTGTGCCGCAGGCCAACGTGCTTCACCACTATCTCGTCACCGAAGAAGTGCCAGAGCTCGTCGCCCACGGCAAAGAGATGCCCGTGATGCGCGACAACCGGGCTGCCGGGTACATCCGTCAGGAGCAGACGGCAGGCCTCATCGGCATCTACGAGCTCGAAGGCGCCGAGACGATTTGGGACGACGGTGTTCCCTGGGAAGCTGAAAACCCCCTCTTCCCAGAGGATTACGACAAGATCGCACCCTGGCTGGAAGAGGCCTTCCGCCGGGTGCCGATCTTTGGCGAGGTGGGCATCAAGCGTGTGATTCACGGCGCCATCACGCACACCACAGATGGCCACATGCTGCTCGGGCCGGCGCCCGGCTTGAAGAACTACTGGCTCAACACCGGATCGTCGATCGGTCTGGCCTGGGGCCCCGGTGCCGGTCGGGAGCTTGCTCGTTGGATCGTGCACGGCACCACCGACCTGAGCCTCCGTCACTACGACCCACGCCGTTTCGGCTGGGCCACTCGCGAGTACGTCAAGAACAAGGCGATCGAAGACTACGAGTGGATGTTCAGGGTGCACCCTCCAGGCGAGGAGCGCATGGCGTCTCGTCCGGTGTGGGCGTCATCGCTCCACGACACGCTCGTCGACAAGCGCGCCATGCACGGCATGGCGTATGGCTGGGAGCAGCCCAAGTGGTTCGTTCCTGAAGACCAGCCGCTCGAAGATGCCCACGGCTGGCGTCGTCCCGGTTGGTATGACGCGGTGCGAGCTGAGTCTGATGCCGTGCGCCAGAGGGTTGGCGTGATGGATCTGTCGGCGTTCTCGAAATATGAGTTCGCGGGCCCAGACGCTGCGGCGTTCTGCGATCACCTCTGCACCGGCAACGTGCCCCGTCCAGGCCGAGTCGCTCTCAACTACGTGCTCACCGAGCAGGGTCGAGTTGAGACTGAAGTAACGCTGTCACGCCTCGACGACGATCTCATCTATGCCATCTCTGGCCCGGTCGGCCAACAGCGCGACCTCGACTGGTTCCAGCAACACACAACCGGACCAGACGGCCAGGCCTTTGACGTCGAGATCACGGACGTCACCCGCGACCGAGGCGTGCTTGTGGTGGCCGGGCCGAATGCTCGTGAGCTGATGTCTCGTTGCACAGACGCCGACATGTCGAACGACGAGTTCAAGTTCCTCTCGGTGCGAACCATCACGATGGCGGGCCACGAGGTGCGGGCCCTTCGGGTTGGCTTCACGGGTTCCCGCGGCTGGGAGATCCACGCCCCGATGGATGCCCTTCCCGATATCTACGCCGATCTGTGGCGAGCGTCAGCGGGTGTTGGCGACGAAGAAGATCTCGGCCTTGCCGATATCGGTAGCCACGCCCTCAACTCGCTTCGCATGGAGAAGGCCTACCTCACCCGCTTTGAGCTCACCCACGACATCGGCCCTCTTCAGGCCGGCGTTGGCCGCTGGGTCAAGCCAGACAAGGGTCCGTTCATCGGACGCGACGCACTGGGCGAAGAGCCAACCGGCAACGACTGGAAGCTCGCCTACATGCGGGTCGACGTACCGGACGGTCCGGACGCGGCGGACTGCATCGGCGGCGAGGGCGTCTACCGAGATGGCACGCCAACCGGCCTCACGACGTCGGGCGGCTACGGCTTCACGATCGACCAGAGCCTGGCCTTCGCCTACATCAAGGCAGCCGATGCCGAACCAGGCACCGAGCTCACGGTCCTCATCCTTGATGAGCACGTTCCTGCCGTGGTCCTCGATGGCCCAGCGTGGGACGCAGCCAACACCGAGCTGATTGGCTGATGACACCACCGTCAGCACCGGAGCCCCAGCCGCTCGACCAAGAACTGATCGTCAGTACGGCTGGCGACTTCGTCGACGAGCACGGGCCGGAAGAGCTCACCCTCACCAAGATCGCCGAGCAACTCGGCGTCACCCAGCCCGCGCTCTATCGCCACCTCGGTGGGCTGAGCGACCTGTGGCGGGCCCTTGGCATCTCAACCAGAGGCATGTTGGCCGACGCCTTGGCCGAGGCCAGTGTTGGACAGAGTGGCGCGGACGCCCTGCGTGCCGTAGCTGAAGAGTGGCGGGCGTTCTCGCAGCGCCACCCTGGCCGGTATCGATCAACCGATCGCTACGCCGTCGCTGGAGACGAAGGACTCGAAAAGGCCACGCTCCGCACGATCCACGTGTTGGCTCGCAGCCTGCGAGGGTTCGGGCTCGACGACGATGCCACCATTGCGGCCGCTGGCACTCTCCGGGCTGCCCTGCACGGCTTCGCCGCCTTCGAAGTCGGCGGCGGACATCCAGACCCAAAGGTCGTCGACGCCAACTTCAACGATCTGATCGATCACCTGTGTCTTGCGTTCAGCTCACCGCAGCTTGATGCCACAACCGCTGCCGAGGAGCTTTCCCGATGACGACCAAAGATCTGCCCGATCACGCCAAGGTCATCGTTGTTGGTGGCGGCATCGTTGGCGCCTCGATCGCGTATCACCTCACCAAGGTGGGGATCGACGACGTGTTGGTGCTCGAACGCCATCAGCTCACCGGTGGCACCACCTGGCACGCAGCCGGCCTCGTGGCCCAGCTGAGGTCGACCGAGAACACCACCAAGCTCGCTCGATACAGCCTCGAGCTCTACGACAAACTCAAAGAAGAGACAGAGCAAGACACCGGCTTCCGTCAGCCCGGCGCCATTTCGATGGCCTCAAGCGAGGGTCGATGGGAAGAGTTCAGGCGCACCGCGGCCATGGCTCGCCGCCTCGGCGTCGAAGCAGAAGAGATCACTGCAGACGAGATCAAGGAACGCTTCCCCCTCGTCGAATCGTCCGATCTTCTCGGCGGCATCTGGCTGCCAAACGACGGTTCTGTTGGCCCGGCCGACTGCACCATGGCCCTCGCTCGGGGCGCTCGGATGGGCGGTGCAACCATTCGCGAGAACACCGGCGTGGCTGAGCTGCTCGTCGACGACGCAACGGGAGCGGGGCCCGGTCGCTGCACCGGTGTGCGGACAGACGACGGCAAAGAGATCACGGCCGATCACGTGGTGCTGGCCTGCGGACTTTGGACCAGGCACCTCGCCCTCGGGGCCGGTGTCGAGGTTCCGCTGATGGCGGCCGAGCATCACTACGTGGTGACCGAGCCGGTCGACGGCATTGACGCAGACGGACCGATTCTGCGCGACCCAGACAAGTGGGCGTACTACAAGCCTGAGGGCGGCGGCGCCATGTTGGTTGGCCTCTTCGAGCCAAACGGCCGCCCATGGCCCGCGATTGGCCCTCCGCCCATCGACAAGCCGTTCATCACGATGGATCCCGACCCC
>CALLGK010000207.1 GCA_938009905.1 uncultured Acidimicrobiales bacterium
GAAGCACATCGTCGAGATGGGTGTTCTCGTACCAGTCATAGAACTCCTCGTCGCGGCCCTCCTCGGGATTGAGAAACACCAACATCATGAACTTCGCCATACCCACTCCTCCTCACCGCTGACATTACCCCCAAGGGGGTATGTGAATGCCTCCGTGGGGTGACGACGGGCCGATCGATCGTTTTTAGGGTCAGGTTCATGACATGCATCGACGAAGTCGCCGCCGAACCACAACCGTCAGCCTGCCCATTCGCCACGTCGAACCGAGCGACTCAGTCGGTTCGATCAACTGAGCCGGCTCCGACGAGCGATCAGTATTCGCTCGCAAAGGTGTTTGGCATCTGGATTGCCGCCACCGCACCGATGGGCGTTCTCGGTTGGGTGATCCCACCGATGATCGGCGACTCGTGGGGCATGGAAGTCGGGCTGGCCCGAGCGATCCTCCTCACGATTGGTCTCGCCTGGATGACCGCACTCTCACTCGGCATCGTCTACCGCGAAGAAGGCGACCTCCGTTGGTCAACCGTGAAGAACCGCCTCCGACTGCAGAGCCCACGTCACCCGAAGACGGGAGCGGCCAGCCGTCGCCTGTGGTGGTGGATGATTCCGATCGCCTGCGTGTTTGGCTTCGAAGCGATGGTCCTCGACGGCGTGATCGCCCAACCGCTGCTCGACGGCCCGCTCTCGTTCATGCAACAGCCGGCCGAGTACTCGATCGACGAGTTCGCTCAAGACTCATCACGGACCGATCCCTTGAAGGGCGCCTGGTGGCTCTTCGCCATCTTCGTCCCGCTGCTGGCCTTCAACATCCTGGGCGAAGAGCTGTTGTTCCGGGGCGTCCTGCTGCCAAAGATGAACGGCACATTCGGTTCGTTTGCCTGGGTCGCAAACGGCGTGCTGTCCACCGTCTATCACGTGCATCAGCCGTCAACGATCGTGCTCGGTGTGTTCGTCGCCCCATTGGTGTTCGCTTTGCCAGCCGCTCGGTTCAAGAGCACGACCATCTCGATGGCAGTCCACGGCGCACAGGTGCCAGTCATTCTGATGTTGGTGCTGGGCATCGTCTTGGGTGTGGTGTGAGCAACACCCCACCGGGGTCACTCAGATTCGTTCGAAGTAGCGCTGCCGCTCCCAGTCAGTGACCGACGCTTCGTAGGCCTGCAGTTCCATGGCCAAGAAGTGGCTGTAGTGATCGACGAACGATTCACCCAGCAGTCGACGGGCCTCGGTGCTCGACCGGAACCGGTCGAGGGACGGGCCCAGCGACGTTGGCACGGTTGGCACGTCGTCTGAGGTGTAGGCATCGCCGGTGAACTCGGGCGGTGGTTCGATCTGGTTGGCGATGCCATCAAGTCCGCTGGCCAAGGCCGCCGCATAGGCCAGGTAGGGATTGCAGTCGGCCCCCGGGATACGGCACTCGATCCGCAGGCTTGAACCCGTTCCAACGATGCGAAACCCAGCCGTGCGGTTGTCGGTGCTCCACGCCACCTTTGTCGGGGCCCACGACTGGCTCTGGTATCGCTTGTAGGAGTTGATCGTTGGTGCGTAGCAAGGCAACAGATCGAGCGTGTGTTGCATCCAGCCGCCGAGAAACCAGCGAAACGTGTCGCTCGGTTCGTTGTTGCCAGCAAAGAGATTCTGCGAGCCGTCTGCCGACCACAAGCTGAAGTGGATGTGACAGCTATTGCCGGACTGTCCATCGTGCGGCTTTGCCATGAAGGTCACCGCAACACCCTGACGATCGGCCAGCTCCTTCAAGCCATGCTTGAGCACGACGTGGCGATCGGCCATTGAGAGAGCGTCGGCGTAGCGCACGTTGATCTCGTGCTGGCCAATGGCCGCTTCGCCCTTGGTGTTCTCGACCGGCACCTCTGAGTCACGCAGCACCCGCCGAGCGGCACCTACGTAGTCTTCGACTCGCGCTCCTTGGAGAAGGTGGTAGTCCTCGTTGTACCAACCGGCCGACTCGAGGTCGGTGTAGTTCTTGGCGTGGGCGTCTCGATAGGAGTCTCGATAGAGGAAGAACTCGAGCTCGCTGGCAGCCATCGCCATGAAGCCGGCGTCAGCGGCTGCCTCGATCTGTGTGAGCAGCATCGATCGGGGCGCCACCGGCACTCGCTCGTGCAGCCCGTCGTCGACCACATCGCACAGCACCATCGCTGAACCGGGCGCCCATCCGCATGGTCGAAGGGTGTCGAAGTCTGGCACCAAGTGGAAGTCGCCGTAGCCGCCGGCCCAGTTGGCGAACTCGTATCCCTCGACGGGCTCCATCTCCATGTCGACCGTGAGCAGGTAGTTGCAGGCGTGTGTGCCATCGTCGATCGATTCGAGAAAGAACTCGGCGTCGAACCGCTTCCCCAGTGTGCGGCCATACATGTCGGTGAACGCCACGATGACGGTGTCAACCTCGCCTGCGCGTACGACCGCTTCGAGCTGTTTCGGTGTCATGAGCCTCTCCTCTCGCACGATGATGACACGAGAGGTCGGCGTCAGTTCACTCCTCGACGAGCAGGCCAAGCTCGCGAGCGCGGTCCACGATCGACTCTCGCCCACTCACACCGATCTTGTGTCGGATCGACGTGAGGTGCGTCTTCACCGTGTTCTCAGACAGGTGGAGCTGCGAGGCGAGCTCGCGACGGCTCAGGTCATGAGGAAGGAGCGCAAGCACCGCCTGTTCGCGATCGGTGAGCCCTTCAACGAGCGTGCCGTTTGACTCAGGCTTCGGGGCGAACCGGATCGCGTTCTCTGTCTCCCGAATCAGATCATCAAGCCGGTGATCCGGAAGGTCAGCCACGAGCTGCTTCGCATCGCGCAACGCCTCACGAGCATCGACTCTGTTCCCCACCGCGTAACAGAGCTGTGCTCGCTGGACGGCGATCGAGGCAGCAAGGAGCGGCTCATCGCTCAGATCGCACACTCGCTGCGCCTCTCCGAGAGCCAGCTCGGCATCGGCGGGACGGCCGAGGTCGGTAAACGCGATGGCCCTGGCGAGGTGAGCCGCGGCGGGCAGATGAAACCTCTCGTTGCTTTCGTCGACGTCAGCCAACGCTTGATCGGCATGAGCGAGCGCCAGCTCGGGTTCGCCGGAACGGGCTTCGACCAAGCCGAGATGGCAGTAGCCCATGATCACCGACGAGATCTCGCGTGATGCCTGCGCATCGATCACGCCGTCGGTCAGCCACCCGCGTGCCTGCTCAAGATCTCCAGCCCAGTAGGCCGCGACGCCGAGCGTTACGAGTGCCGTGGCGCTCACTGCGACCAGACGTTCAGATCGATCGTCTCCGAGTTCGGCCAGGGCGTTCTCGGCTGCGGCGTGGCCAGTACGTGCGTGTGACAGTGATCGGCCAGCATCGCCCCGATGTCGGGCCACGTGAGCCTGAACTACTGCCGTCTCCAACCGACACATGGCCCGTTCGACGTCTGACGTAGCTGCAGCAAGAGCGGCAGACGTCCAGCGCGGCATGTCGTCGTAGCGTCGTACGTTGAGCAGAGCCCAACTCATCATCAGGCTCACCTCGGTGTCCTCGGTTGCCGCGTCGCC
>CALLGK010000208.1 GCA_938009905.1 uncultured Acidimicrobiales bacterium
GCTGTTGCAGCGCGAGCTGCAGCTGCGTCCTGTCGTGTTGGCCATTGCCGACATCCATTGGGCCACCGAGGCAGTCCATGGCCTCCTCAACCGCCTGTTTGATGAGCTCAATCGTCATCCGCTCATGATCGTGATGACGGCTCGACCATTCGATATGCCCGAGCTCGTGACGGGCCGCCATGGCACCTTGATCATGCAGCTTGGTCCGCTCGACAACGACGCGGGCCGTGAGCTCGTGTCCGAGATGGCGCTTGGACTTCCAGATGTCGTTATCGACGAACTGGTCGAGCGAAGTGGCGGCAACCCGCTCTTCTTGGAAGAGCTATCGAACCTTGTGGTGGCCGACTCATCCGACGGGCTCGACGTCGTTGCCGAGTTGGCATCGGGTCGCCTGGATGTTCTTCCCGACACGCTTCGGGGCATTGTCTCGGCCCGGCTTGATGCGCTCGACCCTCCGGTGCGAACCATCGTCGAGGCGGCGGCTGTGCTCGGCATCAGTGGCCCGGTCACCGCCCTCGAGCGGCTCGTCGTCGAGATGTACGGCTGGACGTCGATCACCGGCGAGTTGGCTGCACTCGACGCCGCAGAACTGCTGCGGGTCTCCGACTCACGATTCTTCTTCGCGTCAAACGTGATTCGTGACGTGGCCTACGGGACGCTCACCAAGACCGTCCGGGCCAACATGCACTCCGGCATTGCGACCTTCCTCGAAGGCCAGGTCAAGGTTGGTCGAGCCCGCAACTCGATCGCCGTCGCCATCGCAACCCACGCTCATGCGGCTGCGCTGCTCGTCAATGAGCTCAGCGATGGTGGGGGAGAAGACATCGCTGAGGTGAACGCCAGGGCGCTTCGGTGGGTCGACGAGGCCGGCAACCGCGCCCTCGATGCCGGTGAGCCGGGCGAAGCCGAGCGGTGGTTCGGCAACGGTCTTGCCCTCGCGTCTGATCCGGCGGCCATGTCGCAGTTCCGATATGGCCGAGCAAAGGCTCGGGCTGAAGTGCGCGATCTTGCTGGTGCGAAAGCCGACCTCGATCGCCTCGAACCGCACCTCAGTAGTGACGAACACCTTGCGGCCAAGGCGTTGCTCGTTCGCGGCGATGTCGACGCCAAGGCCGGCAACCTTGATCTTGCGGCCTCCCGTCTACGCGAAGCGGCCGACAGGCTCGAGATTCTCGGGGATGCCGCCGAACAATCGTTGGCCCTTCGCCTGCTGGGGACCGCCGAGGCGTTCCGCGGCGACGGCCAGTTGGCCCATCAGGCGCTGGTTGCGTCTCGAGCTGTCTCTGCTGCGGCAGGAGATCGTCGAGGTGAGGGTTGGGCCGTGCAGACCCTGGCGTGGTTCTGGCTCCGCAGCGGTCAGATCAACGAAGCAGAAAAGCTCGCTCGAGAAGCACTCGAGATCTTCACCGAGCTGGAAGACAGGGGCGGTCTCACGCTCACCCGCGGGCTCGAAGCCTGGGTTGCCTTCCACCGTGGCGATCGAGATCGTGCACGCAGCGTCATGACAGAACTGTTGCCCGAGGTTCGGCGCCGCGGTGATCCTTGGATCGAAGCGGTTGCCCTCAACCTGCTCGGATCCGTCGAGCTGTGGTCGGGCCGGGCTGGGCTGGCGCTCGATCTCGCCCTTGAATGTGCTGCGGTCGCAGAAGACGCAGAAGACCTCGGGCTCACCGTCGATGCCAAGTTGCTCGCCGGTCGGGCCATGGTGTCGCGTGGCAACGTGCTCGACGGCACGGTTGCGCTCGAAGAAGCGTTCTCAGACGCCGACGACGCTGGCGACCTCGAAGCCCGACGCCGAGCTGTCACGGTCAACACGTCATCGGCTGCCCGCCTTGGCGAACCAGACCGAGCCATTCGGTGGGCCGCCCGCTACGACGGCGATCACGACGACGTGTCGGTGGTTGGCGAACCCGATCTGCTGGTGTCGGTCGCTCTTGCGTTGCTGCAGCGCGGTGCTCTTGCCGAGGCGGCGAGTCAGCTCGCCTGGCTCGACGACATTGATCGCACCGATGGCGACGAGGCCGACACGATTCTGTCGAGCACGTCCGGATTCGCGATGGCCGTGAAGGCCATCGTCGCGGCATCGGAGGCTCGTCGGAGCGACGCGCTCGAATGGGCCCGCAACGTTGAAGCCGGCCCGAGCACCTACCTCGACAGAACGCTGGCCGAGCTGGCCGCGGTAGCCGTGCACTATCAGGCCGAAGACGTCGAGCAGATCACCGCCAGCCTTGGGCGGGCCCGTTCGCTCGTGTCGTCTACAGACGATCGCATCACGCCGTTGCTTGTCGAGTTGGTGGCTGCCCTCTGCGGGCGCGGCGATCTACGAGCAGCAGAATCGGTGCTTGCCAGTCGCGGAATTGATCCGTCTGGCTGGTCTCGGCTGTGGACGGGTGCGGTGCACCCGGTTGGTGCGTCAGCCGCTGGCAGTCGTTGAGGTTTCGGCTGCCGTTGTTGAGGTAGCGCTCGCCGGCGGAATGCTGAGTTCCTGCCCAACCTTGATGTCGTTGAAATCGGCGATGGCGTTGAAGTTGGCCAAGTCTTCGGTTGAGATGCCGAAGCGCTGCGCGATTACGGATAGCGAATCGCCGGACTGCACCACGTAGGTGAGCTGGGTGGATGGAGGTGCCGTCGTAGGCACGGTCTCGCTCACGACCGTTGTTGCCGTTGTCGTGGTGACGCGGATGGTGCTGGTTCCGGCCACGGCGATGTCACCGTCGTCGGACCGTCCACATCCGGCTGATGCCAGCAGCACGACAGCGCTCAGGCCAGCACCGATGAGCCGACCTCGATTGGGATTCGCCCCCATTGTCATTTCCTCTTTCTCGCAACCACGGTCTGAGAGAACCGAACGCTCAGGGGATTATGGCAGGTCAGCGACGCTTCGACCTGCCCTTGCCCTTCTTTGCCTTTCGACGCCGTTCCCCATCTCGGCGTCGATCAGCATCTGCCTTCGTTCGACTCTCAGCTCTCCGGGCGAATTCTGACAGCTGTTCGTCCTGAAGATCCAGCTCAGATTGCAATTCTTGGAAGTGCGTTTGTCGAGCGTTGGTGATCAAGCCATCCATCCGACCCTGTGCAACAGCGCAACCGGGCTCGGCTCGATGCTCACAGTTGCCGAACCTGCAGTTGGGAATCGCGTTGGCGATCTCGGGGAACGTCTTCGCCAGTCCGGTGTGGGCTTGCCACAGTCCGACCTCGCGAATGCCGGGCGTGTCGATCACGATGCCACCGCTGGGAAGTGGGATGAGATCGCGGGTCACTGTTGTATGACGGCCTCGTCGGTCAGAGGCTCGAACTTCGCCGGTCCGCTGCACGACGCCGTCCGACAGTTCGTTGACGAGGGTCGACTTGCCAATGCCGGACAGTCCGATGAGGGCGATGGTGCGAGCTCCGGTGAAGCGAGCTCTGACCCGATCAAGGTTCTGACCCGTGACGGTGGAGATTGCGAGTGTCTCCACGCCGGGTGCGATCTTGGCGATCGTTTCTTCTGCCTCTTCGTGGTGTCGAACTTCGTCTGCCTTCGTGAGCAGCACGATGGGCGTGCCACCACTTTCCCACGCGATCACGAGCTGTCGTTCGAGACGACGAAGGTTGAGCGGACGGTCGAGCCCATGCATCACGAAGACGTCGTCGACGTTGGCCGCCAACACTTGAGGTTCGGGAACGCGACCGGGAGCCCGCCGAGTGAGGGCTGTGCTTCGATCGGCGATGCGCTCGATCGATGGGCCGTCTTCTGGATCGTCGACAACCGTGACGAAGTCTCCCGTTGACGGCGCGACGCCCGTGGCGGATCGGACAGAGCTGGAGGCGGCGAGCAGTGCGTCACCGCCAGTGAAGACCAAGCAAAAGCCACGCGACGTACGCGCCACGCGGCCGACCGTCTCGGCTGAGCCAGCCCAGTCCGCGAGGGCGGGGGTCCAGCCGATCGAATCAAGATCGGGGGTGAGGAGGGAAAGATCGTCGGGCATACGTTTGTGAGGCTCGGGGCGACGTGCGCTACAAGCCGGCGGGACTCACGAGACTCGCCGCGAGAAAGTCGCGTTGCAAGTGAAGCAGGTTTTCTGCCACAACTTCCTGGGGTGTCATGTGGGTGACGCCAGAGAGCGGCAACACCTGGTGAGGGCGGCCAGCCGCCAAAAGGGCGGAGGAGAACTGCAGTGTGTGGGCCGCGACAACGTTGTCGTCTGCGAGGCCGTGAATGAGGAGCAGCGGTTGGCTGAGCGCTTCCGCTTCGAGCAAGAGATCGGTGGTGTCGTAGTGCGCAGGATCGGTGTCGGGGTGGCCGAGATAGCGCTCGGTGTAGTGGGTGTCGTAGAGACGCCACGACGTCACCGGCGCTCCCGCGATGGCCGCATGCACACGGTCGGGTCGCCGGAGCACGGCGAGCGCCGCGAGGTAACCACCGAACGACCAACCCCTGATGCCGACCCGGTCGAGATCGAGAAACGGATACAGCTCGGCCGCAGCGTCGAGAGCATCGATCTGATCATCAAGTACCGGTTGGGCGAGGTCTCCGTAGACCTCACGCTCAAAGGCTGGGCCGCGGCCCGGCGTGCCTCGACCATCTGTGACGATGACGGCATAGCCCTGATCGGCAAACCACTGAGAGACAAGGTGGCTGTTGTGCGCCTTGAGGACTCGTTGGGCATGCGGCCCGCCGTATGGGTCGAGGAGGACGGGGAGCGGCGCGCTGCCGTCGTGGTCGCTGGGCAACAGGATGGTGGTGTTGAGCTTGCGAGCCCCGAGCTCAACGAAGGTGGGCTCGCAGGTAATCACCGGGTCGTCTGCCATGGATGCGACGGCGCAGAGCGACGGGCCGAGTGACAGAGAATCGTTCTCGGCGGCGCTGCGGTGCACTGATGTGGTTGAACCCGGACGGTCGGGAACCACTGACGTGATGACCATTACGCCGTCACCAACGGCCGCCCCGTGAACCCCGGGCTCGTCGGTGATCATGGCTACGGTTCCACTCGTTGGGTCGAGGGCCGCGACGTGAACCTCGGTTGGGTCAGTCCATGCCGACACCACGATGTGCCCGTTGGCCGTGCCGAGAATCGACTTCACGTGTAGATCGTCTGTGCCGCCGATGACCTCGCCATCGAGACAGGCAACCCGGCGATCGACATCGGCATGATCTTCGATGGTGAGGAGCTGGTCGCCAAACCAGGTGGGCGATCCGGGCATGAGCTCCACCCAGACGTCGTCGGTGATGGTGTGGTGGACCGAGGCTGAGCTGCTCGCAAGATCGAGTTCGAGAATCTCGACGGTGCGCTGATCGCGAGACTGACGAACGATGAGCGGGCCGTGTTGGCTCGCCCACACGATGTCAGCGAGATACTCGCGACCGCCGTCCCAATTGATCTGGCGCTGGGTCCAACCGGCATCGTGTGCGGCCTGAAGGTCGGAACTCGCGAGGACAAAGAGTCCAACACTTGGGTTTGTTGTGCCTGCGGCCGGGTAGCGAATCTCGTTTGGCGTCCGGTCGGGGTTGGCCGGGTCGGCAATCCACCACAAGTTGACGGGTGTGTCGTCGACCCTGGTGGCAAGCAGCGTGTTGTCGGTAGGACTCCACCAAAACCCGCGGCTGCGGTTCATCTCTTCCGCCGCCACGAAGTCGGCTCGACCCCACGACACCAGTGGGTCGCTATCGATGGCGACCCGTTGATCGGGAACAGTCACAGCGGAACCTTCGGTGACGCCAACGACTCGCAGTTCTTGGCCCGTCACGTAGGCGACGAGTGAACCGTCGTGGTTGGGCCGCGGATCAAACACGTTGCCTGCCGTCGCGATGGGGCGCGTCGTGCCGGTTGCCAGGTCAGTTACGAACAGCTCGCCGGCGAGGGCGAACGCAACGATCGACGCATTTGGTGCGACGGCGTATGAGACGATGCCGCCCGCGCTCTCACGAGCTCGTTCTCGCCTGGCTCGTTCGGCCGCTGGCAGGTCGGCCTCGTCTGCCCCGAGCGCTGCTGGGTCGGCCAATACCGTCTCGGGTCCTGGCTCGTTGCCGGTCAGGTCGATCGACCACAAACGGAGCGTGCCATCAGCCGGACCGGTCGATCGGAGGAACAGCACGCGGGAAGCGTCTGGTGTGATCTGAATGGTGCGGGGCTGGCCGAGCGACAACCGTCGCGACCGTGCGTACTGAAGCGGAAACGAGATGTTGTCGGTCGACGTGTCGCTGTCATTGCCGGAGACCATGGACCCGACGGTATCCAACGGCGAATCAGTGGCAGTCCTCGCCGAAGACGGTTGCGTCGCTAGCTGGCCTTGACGCCGACATCGGCGAGCGCATCAATCAGGAGCGATCGCAGAAGCTCTGGATCGGTCACGGCGACCGGGTCAACGTGGAGTCCCATGTCGGCGGTTGATCCGTAGGTCAGCAGTGTGAGGTTGAACGCCGTACCGCCAACGGGACCGATGGGGGTCATGCGTTTGATCTTCGTGCCAGCGAGCCACAGCGGGATTGGTGAGCCGGGAAGGTTGCTTGTGGCGAAGTCGAGGCGGGCCGCCTGTTCGGCAGCCACGGTGGCCACCAGGGCGGAGGGCGCGAGGCCAGCCATCGACCCGACGACACCGAGCAGGTCGGGCTGGCTCTTTAGTTGTTCGCGCTTGGCTCGAACCTGGTGGCTTACCGCGAGTGCCTGTTCTTCTGTGGTGGCGTCTCCGCCTGGCACGGTGAGCGCCACCGGCACGAATGCGTTGGGACGGTCGTCTCCGTCTTCTCGCCTGGTACTCACGATCACGCTGGCTCGAAGGGCTTCGATCTCTTCTCCGTGCTCGGCGTGATAGGCGAGGGTCGCTTGGCCCGCTACCCCAACAAACAAGTCGTTGAGGGAAAGCTCGCGAGAAGAAGCCGCCTCTTTGAGCGACCCAAGATCGGCTTTGAACGCGAGGAACTTGCGGTTTCGTGATCGAGACTCAAGAAGCTCTGAGCCCGCTGGCTCGTTGCCAGGCGCTTGTTCGACAAGTGACCTGGCGGCAGCCAACGTTTCTGAGCCGGCACTGGCGATGCGGCCCGGGTCGCTCAACGTGCCGGTCGCGTCGTTCAGGATGCTGATGACACGTTCGGCCCCGATTCGAATCGCATCGGCCACCGACCTGGTCTTGGGCGCTTCCTCCTCGTCACGCCACGCGGCACGAAGGGCGTCAAGGTCAGCTGGCTCTTTGGGTGCGGCATCTGGGCCGAAGTCGACAAGGTTCTCTGCAAGCTTGAGTGCGGCCGAACCATCAGCGATCGAGTGGTGCAGCTTGATGAGAATCGCGCTGCGACGAGACTTGAGTCCGCCAATCACGTGGAGCTGCCAGAGGGGCCGGGTGCGGTCGAACGGGTCGTTCAGCAGGCGGCAGGCTGTGTCGTAGAGGTCGCGCTTGGTCGCGCCAGACGGCAAGCGCACGAACCGAAGGTGGTAATCGAGATCGAAGTTGATGTCTGGCGTCCACACCGGTTGATCAAGGGGGAGGCCCGACTCTTTGACTCGCTCGTGGAGCGCGGGGACATTCTCGACTGCACCGCTGAACGTGTCGCGGAGTCGCTGCGGATCGGGGTTGCCGTCGAGCTGCACAAGCGTGCCCATTGCCGCGCTGAGATGAGGATTCTGCTCGAGGCTCCACAGCAAGGACTCGGTGTCATTTAGGCGGCGCGACATGCAGTCCATGATGCCTGCTCGAGTCCGGCGGTGCGTCGTCGAGCCACGCCCTTGTTGTCCGGGACCCGCCCGGCAACGTGCGGACCGGCTGCCGAATCGGATCTGTTACACCGCTGTAATGGTGCATCTCGAACCTGGAGTTGGCCCCGGTAGACTGAAAGGGCTTATGGTTCGCCACGAGCTCGCCCGTCCGCAAGGGACGGCGTACTAGTTTCGCAAAGACACGTTTTGACACGGCAGTCTCAAAGCCCCCGACCTTGTGCCGATTGGTACCTGGTAAGACAGCTCGAGATCGCTTGCGAGAAAAGGTAGGAACACAATGGTGAAGGTCTGGATCGATCAGGATCTGTGCACCGGAGACGGACTCTGTGCGGAAATCGCACCTGACATCTTCTTCGGCAAGGATGACGGCCTCTACTACGTCAAGGAATCGAGCGAGAACTTCGGTACCGAGAAGCTCTTCGACGGTGAAGCCCACCCGGCTGGCGCCGAGGGCATGGCTCGTATTCCCGACGATGGTCTCGAGCGCACGATTGAATCCGCCGAGGAGTGCCCCGGCGAGTGCATCTTCATCGACGTCGACGAGTAACGCGCAACGCGTTCTTCACCGTCGCCTCTTCAAGAGCGACGTGAGGGCAAAAACTCGCGACATGTAGCGAATTTCTCGCTAGTTATCCGCCATTCGAACTGGTTCGAGCGGCCCCCGAAACTGGGCCTTATGGCTCAGTTTCGTCGCGTCGGGGCCGACTCGTGACCTGTGCGTCTGATCAAACTCCTCCTCGGTGTCGCCCTTGTGGCCGCCGTCGCGACCATGTGGGTCGAGCGAGATCGAGTTGTCAGCGCGTATACAGACGACTCCGATCCGATCGAGTTTCGCCTCACAGGTATTGATCTTGCGACGGCTCGCACGCCGATTGAGCCGTCACCTTTTGTGCTTGTGCCGAGTCCGGATCTGCGGGCCACGTCTGTCGCTCCGCTGCGAGACACGACGCCGCGCGTCACCAAGACGCAAATTGGCGGCGGATCTGCCGGGTTCTCCGGCACGGTCACGGGGCCGAACGGTCCGGCCGCTGGGGCCACGGTGCGCCTCGAGCGACACACAACGGCTGGAATTGAGTCAACCCAGACCCTCACAGACGAGTTTGGCAACTGGTCAGCAACTGGGCTGTCTGGCGGACGCTGGCGAGTCCGGACATACCAGCCAAACCTCTACACCAGCGGCCCAGCCCAGGTGTTCTTCGTTGCCAACGGCGAGCGCGTGGTGGTTGACACCACGATGACCTTGCCGTCGCTGGCGCCGGTCATCGATCTCGTCGGGCCGGCCGAGACCATCATCGGCACACCAAACACGTTTGCCATCACCGTTGGTGTGCGACGCGTCGATGCTGAGGGGCGGATTGTTGTGACGCCGGCCGCCGGTTCGCAAGTCGCGGTGATTTCGACCGACTCGTCGCTCACCTCGGCTGATGTTGTCGTCGCTGACGCTGGCGGAGCAGCTCGCTTTGCGCTGACGTGCCAGGCCATCGGCACCCCGACCCTGAGCGTGGCCGTGACGACGGCTGGGGTCACCACGTCATCTGGCGTGACCTTGGCGCCGTGTGTTCCCGTGCCGCCTCCGCCAGAGCCCGAGGTTGTTGAGCCAGATCCAAACGCTCCGGAGACAGACAGCGCTGACGCACCGGGAGAGGCCACGGGATGACCTTTCTGTCTCGCGCCTTCCGGATTGTTGCTGCGCTGCTCCTTTCCGCGCTGTTCGTTCCACCCGTCGCTGCTGGCGTCGCCGGCTTGACGCTGTTGCGCGCCCCGCTACCGGGCGAGCTTCCAGCTCGCCGCCCGAACCTCACGGCTGTGCCGTCGACTGTGCTCGATCGCGACGGTCAAGAGATCGGCGTGTTTCGAGGCTTTGACCGCTCCGTCGAGTTCGACCGCTCTGACCTGCCCCAGCACCTGATCGATGCGGTTGTGTCAATTGAGGACCGCCGCTTCTTCGAACACAAGGGTGTTGACTTCGAGGGCATTGCGCGTGCGGCCCGTACGAATGCTGAGGTTGGTGAGATCGCACAGGGCGGCTCGACCATTACGCAGCAGTACATCAAGAACGTCTACCTCTCTGGCGAGCGCACCTTCGAACGAAAGTTTCGCGAGGCACTGCTGGCGACCGAACTTGAAACGAACCTGTCGAAGGACGAGATCCTCTTCCGATATCTGGAGTCGAGCTACTTCGGTTCTGGTGCCTACGGCGTCGGCGCGGCAGCCGAGGTCTACTTCGGAAAGCCGGTGAGCGAGATCAACATCTCGGAGGCCGCAACGCTCGCCGGCGTCATCCAAGCCCCGACACGCCTGTCTCCCCGCGTTGATCTCGAGGCAGCGGAAGACCGCCGTCAACTGGTACTCGAGGCCATGCTCGACGAGGGCTACATCAGCATCGAAGAGTTCGATCGCCAGGCTGCTCGCCAACTCTGGCTTGCCTCATCTGAGCGAGCTCCCCGTGGTTCAACGGTGACCGTTGTGGTGCCGCCACCACCAAAGGGAGCGACCGATCATCCATTCTTCGTTGACTGGGTTGAACAGCAACTGCTCGATGAGCTTGGCCCTGATGCGCTCTACCGAGAGGGTCTCACCATCGAGACCTCGATCGATACCGAACTACAGGAAGCGGCCGAGCGAGCTGTGTCGGCCCGTCTGGTCAACACCGAGTATCCGGTCGACATGAGCCTCGTGTCGCTCAACCCTCGCACGGGTGAAGTGCTGGCGATGGTGGGTGGCCGCGACTACGAGTCGAGCAAGGTGAACCTGGCCATTGGTGGCTCAACCGGCTTCCAGCCCGGCAGTTCGTTCAAGCCGATCGTGTTGGCAACCGCCTTCGAGAAGGGCATTGGCCCCGAAACGATCTATCCGGCCCCGGCCACGTGGAGCGTGCCTGGATGTTCGGGCTCGCAGTGCACGATCAGCAACTACGACAACGCCAACTTGGGTGACATCTCGCTTCGTGAAGCCACGCACAAGTCGGTCAACACGGTCTTTGCTGAGCTGGTGACCGACGTGTCGATCACCGACACGATCTCGATGGCCAACAACCTTGGAATCAGCCGGCTCGATCCCGATGGCGTGTACGGCGCAAGCATCGCGCTTGGTGCAGGCGAGACCTCTCCGCTTGAGATGGCATCGGTGTACGGAACGTTCGCCAACTCGGGGTTCCGAGTGGAACCGATGTCGATCTTGCGGGTCCTCGACGCGGACGGCAACGTGATTATCGACAATCGAGCATCAATCGGTCGCCGGGCCTTGAGCGCCCCTGCAGCCGACAACATCTCCGACATCTTGCTCGGTGTGGTGAGCGAGGGAACCGGCCGTCGGGCTGCCGTTCCAAACCACGCCATCGCTGGCAAGACCGGTACGTCTCAGGCTCACCGTGCTGCGTGGTTCGTGGGTTACACACCAACCGTGTCGACCGCCGTGTGGATGGGCCACTCCGACGGGTTGGCCTCGCTCTACAACATCAACGGCGTCGGCCGAGTCACCGGCGGTAGCCACCCAGCCATCGCCTTTTCCGACTACATGAGGGTGGCGCTCGCCGGGACAGAACCCCAAGCGTTCCCCGTCCCGGCCGAGATCATCGCCGTCGAAACGGCTGAAGAAGTTGTGGTCGTTCGTCAAGAGGAAACCGTGGCTGGTCCTCGGTCGTCCCCCGAAGTTCTTGCCGCCGACTGCAACGGACCCTGTTCGCGCAACGACGTGCCCAGGCCGGCACTCACCCCACCTCAGGCCACAACGACAACCACCACCGCTCCACCCACCACCGGTGGCACGGCTCCAACGACAACAACTGTCACGACGCCCTCGTCAACGACGGTTGCGCCCTCAACCAGTGAGGACCCCTGATGAAGAGCAATCACAGCGACGCTGATCTCAACCCCGAGATCACAAGCGACAACACCTGGGATGAGAGCCAGCTCGTGCCGGCTCCCTCGTGGGACGAGCCCGAGCAACCGCACGGGCGCAGAGCTGAAGATCGTCTTGATGAGGCTGCCGCCGACATCGACGCGGACAGCAGCGTCGAGAGCGCCAGTGTCGATTGGGATGCCCTCGCCGATGATGTTTCGGCAGACGCCCAGCTGAGCGAGGTTGAGCCCGAGAGCGAGGTTGGTGCCACTGAGGCGACGATTTTCGCTCCGCCCGCCGAAGATGACGACGCCGACGCGTCCTCGGTCGGCACCTCGTCGAAGCTCGACAAGAAGGAAGCAAAGAGGCGCGCAAAGGCTGACAAAGCCGAAGCCAAGCGAGTTGCCGCGGCCAGGAAGGTCGATGGCAGCCAGCGCCGCAAGGGTCGCCGAGTTGGCGGCATTGCCCCGATGGTGAAGCCTCCGGGCCGATTCGCTCGCATGCGAGCAGCCCGTCGTTGGAGTCGTCGAGGTTTCGTTCCCCTCGGACCTCGTCAAGAAAAGCGCCGCCATCGCATCTTGCCCCGAACCGTCATTGGCATCTCTGGCATGTTGATGGCCCTGGGCATCGGCGCAGCCTTCGCCGGCGCGGCCTTCTACGCGTACTACGACGATCGACTGGCCGAGAACGAACGCGAAGTGGCCCGATTCGTCGACGGGTTTGACCAACAGTTCACCGACGCCAGCAGCGCCATCGACCAACTCCGCGTGCAGTCGGTCGAAGAGATTCGAGGCGAGCTCGCTCCGCTCGGAGAGTTCGTCACCGAGCAGAACGGCGTCATTGAACTGCCAGCCCTCGCTGGCCCATCTGTCTGGACGATCTCGACGTTGGATGAAGCCGGTCGCCCGATCTCAGGATCGGCGTTTGCCGTAACGGGACACGAGGGTGGCACCGCCTTGGTGACCAGCTATTCGCTGGTGAGAGCCTCAACGGGCGCTCCCGGCCCAGAGATCACCCTGATCAAGAACGGTGAGCGAGTCGAGGCGACGTTGTGGTCGTGGGATCCTTCCCGCGATCTCGCACTCGTGGTCACGCCAGCTGAGATCCCAACGCTCGACCTTGCCGTTGGCACCGACCAGATCGATGCGCTCGGAGCCCGCGTGTTCGCCATGAGCGGCATCGGAGGACAGGGAGCGACAGCATCGCCAGGAGTGCTCATCGACCAGTCAGACGTTGGCGTGCAGCACACCGCAGCGATTGGTGATGCCTTCCTCGGCGGGCCACTGCTCGACGGCTCAGGCCTGGTGATTGGTGTGACAACGCTCGACTACGAGCCGTTCGGCATTGAGAACGGCCAGGTCTCGTTTGCCCCCGACGTGAGTGGCATTTGCGCTCGAGTGCTTCGTTGCGCCGATGGCACCGTGCCGACCGTTGGTGAGTCCGGCACCGGTTGATCGTCCGGTCGACAAGCATTCGTGGGCCGAACGGCTCATTCCAGCTCTGCAGATGCCGACTGGAACGCCATGCCCGTGGACGATTTCTCTGCGCCGAACAAGGCGCAGTTTGAAAAGAGCCCTCTGCGTCCTGTGACGGACGACAATCTCAACGCGGGCCGCGTCAACTTCCGTTTGTCCAAGACGCCAGAAGAGATCGAGCGAGAGCTGCTCGCCGATCAAGAGGAAGACTGGACGCCGTTCGTGCTCGGTGCGGCCAACGCCGCGCTCCTGCTCTTTGGCGTGCAGGCCCTGGCCGCCGTCATCGTCGGTCACAACCTCGGTGCGGTCGTCGAGATTCGGTTCTGGAATCGCTTTCTTCCCTACATCGCCTTTGTGACCGATCGCCCAACGTTTGTTGGCCTCGTCACTTGGTCGACCGCAATCGCAACCGCCGCAGTGTGTATCGGTTTGCTCGTTGCGTTGGTCCGCAACCGCGAGACCAGGGTTGAACAGCTTCGCCTGTTGGGCTGGTCCGCAGGCCTGTTTATGGCCGGCGCCCTCGTGATCTTCCAGTTCGTTCGCCACCTCATCGATCCTCCCGTGATCGATGGCTGGGTCAGCGCCCAAGCGACAGCCTTCATCATCGTGACCGCGCTGATTTTTGTGGCCTTCAAACCCGCCGCTGCGTTGCCGGAACCGCTCGATGCCAAAGCGCACGAAGCACAGCTCAAGCAACGTCGGCACGAGCAAGAGGCCGCCAATCCGTCGCCGATTGGAACCTCTCGCAGCCACATGTCAGCGCAAACGGGCGCCACACGTGCGACCGCTGGCACTTCTCCTTCAACAACAACTCCCCTTCCCAGGAGGGACTACTGATGTTCGGAAAGATCACACGCCGGATGGCACTTGCCATCGTCGGCCTGCTTGTCTTCGCCACCCC
>CALLGK010000209.1 GCA_938009905.1 uncultured Acidimicrobiales bacterium
AGTCGGCTGGAGCGGGAAAGGCCTGCCCGAAGGTGAAGGCGTCGGCTGTCGGCCCGTGCTCTCTGAGGTAGTTCAACTTCTCATCTGCCTCGGCAATGCCGGGCCGGTGGCCGGCGGGCACCCACCACAACACGATGTGAACCGACTCCATGGCATCCGCCCACTCGGCTCGGCGCTTGACCATCGCCGCGTGTTCTGTGCGATACACGTAGGTGCGGAGCGTGGAGAGGTCGGTCCAGACCGACAAGTTGACGAGCAGCAACGGGTCGTCGTAGTAGGTGATCGACGTTGCGTCGTTTGAGCCTTCGTCGGTCAGCCGCCAAAGAAACCCCGGGGCCGAGTCGGCCTGGTGATTCAACGGGTCGAGCATCTCGACGAACCCCGCCATGTCGGGATGGTCCATCGGCAGCTTGAACCGGGCGGTGTTCATCTGCGCCAGGTGGTACGCCGGCTGTGGCTCGTCCCGATCCGCAGCCGTGGCATCGAGGATCCTCTGTCGAGCCGGTTCGGTGAGTTCAATGTGGTCGTCTCGAAGGGTGTCGTCGATAGATGGCTTCTGCGTCGTCATCGGGCATCTCCTTCGATTGATCCAGCCTCTTCAGCGTGTTGGTGTTCGACAGTCTCGTTGCGTAGTCGACCAATGCCTCGCGAGACATGCGACTTGGCGGTTCCGACTGGGCACGACAGCGTAAGCGCGACATCGCGCATCGACAGCCCGACCACATGCCGAAGCACAACAGCGTCGCGCTGGTCATCCGGCAACGTCGCGAGCATGGCTGTAACGCTGTCGCTGCCATCGATGACGTCGATCGCATTGTCGGCTTCGGCCGCGACAAGCTGACCCTGAACAAGTTCAACGGTGCGCTTTCGTTCCCGGCGGCGGTACTCGTTTCGCACCAGGTTGCGGGTGATCGTGGCCAACCACGGCTTCATGTTCAGCCGACCGATCTGGGCCGAGTCGTAGTTACGAAGTGCTCGGTAGGCACGGAGGAATACCTCCTGCGCGATGTCTTCACCAGTGGACGAGTCCGTCAGTCGAACGGCGAGGGTCAACACCATCGAGCCGTAGGTGTCAACCAGTTCGGGGAATGCATCGTCGAGCTGTTCAGCGAGCCTCGGAAGAAGTTGGTCGGTCACGCGGGACGGTTCACCTGGTCGGTCACACCATGCAGAACACCGGAGGACCCAGTTCGGTTGCGTTCTCCCGAACGAATTCTCGACATACGCACAAGAAGATCAGAGGTCGACAGGACAGCAAGCATCTGATTCCCTAGTGTGGCCAGCACATAGCGAATTCGCAGACACTCAGAAGGGGACCCTGATATGCGATTGCGATTCGGCACCTTTATGGCGCCATTCCACCCGCCGGAGCACAATCCGACGCTGGCACTCGAGAACGACCTCGAGCTGCTTCAGCACATGGACGCGCTCGGATTCGACGAGGCCTGGATCGGTGAACATCACTCGGCTGGCAGCGAGATCATTGCCTCGCCCGAGATCTTCATCATGGCTGCGGCGGAGCGGACCAGAAACATCAAACTCGGCACTGGCGTTGTCTCGCTGCCGTACCACAATCCACTTTGGGTAGCCGAGCGCATGGTGTTGCTCGATCACTTGACCAGGGGCCGCGTGATGTTCGGTGTCGGGCCCGGTGCGCTGCCGACCGATGCTGCGATGCTCGGCCTTGAGCCCCCGCAGATGCGACCACTTCTTGAGGAGTATCTCGAGATCGTGATGCACCTGCTCACCTCGGAGGAGCCGATCAGCTACGAGAGCGACCGGCTCACGCTGAAGGATGCTCGTCTTCACTTGCGGCCCTACTCCGACCCGCTCTTCGACATGGCCATTGCTGCCGTGGCGTCGCCCTCGGGAGCCAAGCTCGCCGGCAAGTACGGGCACGGTGTGCTCTCGCTTGGTGCGACCGTTGCGGTTGGCATGGATGTGCTTGCGCATCACTGGACCATCCAAGAAGAGGTGGCCGAAGCAAACGGCACCGTTGCCGATCGCGACAAGTGGCGGCTCGTTGGCCTCATGCACCTTGCCGAAACGGAAGAGCAGGCTCGTGAGGACGTGAAGTACGGCATCACGCAGTGGTTCCGCTACTTCCAGAACGTCGCGGCCTTCCCACAGATGGCAGTTGAGGGTGGCGACATCGACGAGATGATCGACTTCGTCAACGGTGGCCTCGGTGTGATCGGGACGCCTGATCAGGCAGTGGCTCAGATCGAAGAGTTGCTCGAGCAGTCAAACGGTGGCTTCGGCGCCTACCTGACGCTTGCTCATAACTGGGCCAACAACGAGTCGACCAAGAAGAGCTACGAGCTTCTTGCCCGGCACGTGATGCCACGATTCCAGAGCGGAGGCAATGGTCTTGTTGGCGCTGCAGAGCGAGCTCAGGCAGCCCGTCCGGCCTTGGCTGACAAGCAGATGGTGGCGGTCGAGGAAGCCACTGCTCGCTACGAAGAAGAGAAAGGCGCGATCGTCCTGAGCTAGCGCTTGGGAGGAAAACGGCGGAATCTGCAGATCGGGATGGAGAGGCTTCGGCTTCTCCATCCCGTTTGCCGTTTTGGGGAGGTCGAGATCGAAATCCGGTGGAACCAAAACGAGGGCTGAAGCATCCGTTGAGATATGAGGTCTCTTCAATGGTTCGTGATTCTGATGCTCTCAGCTGCGGCGTGTGGGAGTGGAACGACCACAACGATCACCCCGGCCGAGCGAGCGGGACTCTCTTCGAGCACTGTCAGAACGACCAGTACGACGACTGAAGAGCCTGAGCAGATCGAGCCAGGTGCAGATGCCGAGCGAGCAACAACTACTACGTCGACCACCACACCTCCGGGGCTCGCAGATCCTGAGCCGGCAGATCGATTGGCATCGGTCGAGACGTTCCTCGATCTCCTCGAAGCAGGTGACATCGAAGCGGCGACAGACATGTGGTCTGGGTACCCCTTGTTCTTCGGCGAAAGCGACGCTGTTGACAAGATGGCCGTTGTCAGTGATTGGGCAGAGGCCAACGCCTGGCTGTTCGTTCCAAACGCCGAGTTCGTCCGTTACGAAAACCCCGCGTTCGGTTTCACTCCTGAGTGGACCGCAACCACCGTGACAATCGCCGATCTCGTCAATCGACAAAGCGTCTCGTTTCTTGTCGATGTCGACGGGACGCTGGTGCACATTCGTTCGCAAGTCGACGTCTCCAAGGTTGACGGCGCCGTGCTCGTTCCTGGAGGAGTTCTGCGGCTTGATGCCCGACCAATCGAGGGAGGCGTTGTCGCGTATCTCGACGGCGAGCCCATCGAAGACGTGGAGGTAGCCCTCGACGGCTCGTACACCGAGATCACATTGCCCGATGAGGTGCCGCGCATCGCCGTGTTGACCGTGTCGTTCGCGACCCCGGAATATCCAACGGTCGACTCGTTCGTTCTCGCATGGTCGTGCGGGTGCTGAGGTCGCCGCTGGTCCGCAGCTCAGAGAGTCAGCTCTGCGGCAGCCGGCTGAGTATTGCGGCAAGCGCGTCGACCGTTGTGCCGCCAGCGGCGGAGACGCCAGCGAACGTTCCGTCGGCGATGACCTCTCTCGAGAGATCGGCGAGTGCTTGGTTGTGATTGGCCAAGACATCGAAGGCGTTGTTGTCTGGCTTCATCCCTGTCATGTGCAGCACCATCGAGAAGTCAGCGAGTTGCGACTCGAGTGGACCGATGGACGTGGTCTTCCATTTCCTGGAGTACGGATGGTGATCCCACAGGTCATCGAGGCCAGCAAAGTACGGGTCGGCCGAAGCGAAGAACACGGTGTCGACGTGCATGAACGTTGCGGTGGCCGCACACATCAAGCACGGCTCAAGCGTGGTGTAGAGATGCAACCCGTCGGCTTTGAAACGAGGCAGCTCGGCGATGGCGTTCATCTCGGCGTGGGCCATGAAGTTGCCAGCAAGCACCCCAATCTCTGATCGCTCCTCTGCCGTCCTGTTGCGCCCGACCGAAACGATCTCTTCTGTCGCAGGGTCGACAAGGGATGCTCCGATGCCAAGGCTGCCGGCTTGCCACCCGTCCCATGCTTGGTCGAACACGACCCGCCATGGTTCAGCGAGTTCGTCCCACTTCTCTTGAGCGCTGGCAGCCATGGTCCGATGATGCCACGCCAACTCGAACTGGCACCGTTTTGCGCGCACGGTGAGCAGGTTCGGTGCCAGTTCCAGATAGGTGCCGCCGTGCGACTCGAACTGGCACCGTTTTGCGCGCACGGTGAGCAGGTTCGGTGCCAGTTCCGGCTTGGTGCCAGTTCGTCCAGAGCAGCTCTGCGGTTCGGTCGACGACTACTCGAAGAGAGCGTTGACGAACTCTTCCGGGTCGAAGTCGACCAGATCGTCGACGCCTTCACCGAGGCCGACAAGCTTCACGGGAATGCCGAGCTCGCTCTCGATGGCAAAGACAATGCCGCCCTTGGCTGAGCCGTCGAGCTTGGTGAGCACAACACCCGTGACGTCGACCGCTTCGGCAAACACTTTGGCCTGGCTCATGCCGTTCTGACCGGTGGTGGCGTCGATCACGAGGAGCACTTCGCTCACGTGGCCCGGCTCTTTGGCTGCGACCCGTCGCACCTTCGAGAGCTCTTCCATCAGGTTGGTCTTGTTCTGAAGGCGGCCTGCGGTGTCAGCGAGCACGACGTTGCACTCACGAGCAGCGGCAGCCTTCACGCCATCGAAGATCACCGATGACGGATCGCCGCCCTCGTTACCTCGAACGATCTCGCTGCCGGTTCGCTCTGCCCACATCGTGAGCTGCTCTGCAGCGGCGGCGCGGAACGTGTCACCCGCAGCCATCAGCGGCGAGTTTCCTTCAGCGGCCAGGCGCTTGCCGAGCTTGCCGATTGTGGTGGTCTTGCCCACGCCGTTGACGCCGACGAACAACCACACGTTGGTTTCACCATCGTCGATAGTGAGCGACCGGTCTTTGCCTGCCAGCTCTTCTTGCATGCGGGTTTTCAGCAAGCCGACGATCTCGGCCCCCTCTTCGGCGCCGGTCTCTTTGGCTCTGCTCTGCACGTCTTCGAGAAGCGACATCGACGTCGACACGCCGACGTCGGCGCGAATCAGCGCTTCTTCGAGCTCTTCCCATGCTTCGTCGTCGAGCTTGCCCATCCCGACGAGTCCGCCGAGATAGCCGGTGAAGGCCGTGCGGGCCTTCGTGAGACGCTCGAAGAACGACGGCTTGACGACCGGTTCTTCAACAACGACGTCGTCAACCGGCTCCTCAACAAGGACATCGCCTGGAGCGTCATCGACAACGTCGACATCACGCTCGAGCAGGTCGGTGTCGGCCGTGTCGAGTTCGGCATCACGAGGCCGCTCGAGAAGATCGGTGCCGCCCTTGCGAGGCTCAAGCTCGAGGTCTCTCCCTCGGCTTCGGGTGGAGACGAACGCTGCACCGCCGAGAACGACGATGACGGCAAGAATGATGAGGCCAATGGTGATCGGGTCCATTGGGCGTAGAGCCTACTGCCCGCTTGCTCGTGCGAACGGGGAGGCTCAATCTCTGCCGCGAAGCAGAGCGAGCGAGGCCTTACCGGGCGCCGAGGGTGGCGTTGAGCGTGATCATCTCGCCGTCGCGAACAACCTGGAGCTCGACCTGGTCGCCAACAAACGACGACTGCACGAGCCCGGCGAGCTCAACAAGGCTCGTGACGGGAGCACCGTCGAGGGCGATCACGCGATCGCCAACGAGGAGGCCAGCTTGTTCGGCACCGGAATCAACGGTGACTTCGGTAATCACCACGCCAGACTCACCCGCCCGAGGCTCGCCACGAACACCGAGGAATCCGGCTTCAAGCGAATCGCCATCGATGATTCTGTCGGCAACACGTATGGCGGTGTCAATCGGGATGGCGAAGCCAACACCGAAGTTGCTGGCCCGTGTGCCGTCGGTCTGAATGGCCGTGATGATGCCGATGACTCGGCCGTCTCGGTCGGCCAGTGCACCGCCGGAGTTACCGGGGTTGATCGCGGTGTCGGTCTGCAGCATCGCGGTGAACGCACTCTCGCCAGTTGGGACCGGGCGGTTGAGCGCCGACACGATGCCCGAGGTCACGGTCTGTTGCAGCTGGAACGGGCTGCCGATGGCGATGGCCACTTGACCGACCTGAGGCGTCTCTCCCAATGCCAGCTCAGCAACGGGCAGACCAGCAGCGGCACCCACGTCGAGCACTGCAACATCAACACGAGGGTCGGTGCCGACGATCTCGGCATCGAAGGTTCGACCATCTGAGGTCCGAATGATCACGGCAGTCGAGCCTTCGATCACATGGTTGTTGGTGAGGATGAGACCCTCTCGAAAG
>CALLGK010000210.1 GCA_938009905.1 uncultured Acidimicrobiales bacterium
GGCGCAACTGCGGTCACCCTCGTGCCGGCAATGGCCAACCGGGCCGAGCACGTCACGATGCTCCAACGATCGCCGACCTGGATGATTGCCGCGCCCGATGTGGACAAGGCGGCCAACGGTTTGCGCAAGGTGCTGCCCGACAAGCTCGCCTATGACCTCGTGCGCCGCCGCAACGTGTGGCAACAAGACTTCTTCTACCGGATGAGCCGCACCAAGCCCGACAAGGTGCGAGCCAGACTTCGCAAAGAGATGCGCAAGCACCTCACGCAGGAGACCATCGACGAGCACTTCTCCCCCGCCTACAACCCGTGGGATCAACGGCTATGCCTTGTGCCGAACGGCGATTTCTTCGACGCGATCAACCGGCATCGAGCATCGGTCGTGACCGACACAATCGAGACGTTCACCGAGACGGGCATCCAGCTCACCTCGGGCGAACACCTTGATGCGGACATCATCGTGACGGCCACCGGCCTGCAACTCGTTACGCTCGGCGAGATGGACTTCGAGGTCGACGGCGAGCCCGTCGACTTCTCTCAAACCTGGTCCTACAAGGGCGTCGCGTATTCAGACGTTCCGAATCTGGTTTCGGTCTTCGGTTACGTCAATGCCTCGTGGACACTCCGGGTCGACATCAACTGCGAGTACGTGTGCCGGCTGCTCAACCACATGCGTGCCACCGGCACCCACCAGTGCACGCCGAGGCTGCGACCCAGCGACGCCGACATGGAAGCTCGGCCCTGGATAGACGACTTCTCCGCCGGCTACATCCAACGAATGTTGTCGAAGCTGCCAAAGCAGGGCGACCGAGCGCCGTGGCTCAACACCCAGCGCTACAAGGCCGACATCGAACTGCTCCTCGAGCAACCAATCGACGACGACGTCATGGAGTTTTCCAAACGCGAGGCCGACTCCAAGGTGGGCGTTGCGCCCGGCTAGCTCACTGCCAGACATCGGTTGAGGTCTGTCGAACCTGCGTTTCGCCTGAGGCCGTGAAACGATGGCGCTCTTGTCGTCGAGCAAAGGACCAGGCCATGACCGACACCGTGGAACCGGCACTCCAGCCAGGACCCGTCCCCATGCAAGCGCTCACCCACGCCATTCACATCGGCGAGAGCGACCTTCCGTTCGTTGACAGCAATGACGGCAGCAGTTTGCAGCTGTTGCAGGTCGACTTAAACGTTGGCTTGTGGGTGGTGCGAACCCGATTCCAGCCCGGCTTTCAGGTGAAGAAGCACTATCACACCGGGTCTGTCTTCGCCGTCACGCTCGCTGGCTCGTGGTTCTACAAGGAGTATCCGGAGTTCGTGAACACGGCCGGGTCGTATCTGTATGAGCCGGCGCACTCGGTGCACACGCTGATGGTTGGCGACGACAACACCGAGGTGACAGACGTGTGGTTCGCCATCTATGGAGCCAACGTCAACATGGACGACGATGGCAACGTCATTGGCATCACCGATGCGCAGAGCATCCTCGCTCGTTACCGGGGCTTGTGTGAGGCCGAAGGGCTCGACTGCTCCAATTTGATCGTCAACGGCGAACAGAGCAGCTGACCTGCGCTCGCACACCACGACCTCTGCGCCCCAAACACGGCAGCAGCACGACGACCCGATCGAACCCATCAGTCGGGCCGGTCTCGCTGTCGCGGCTGTTGCATGCGCAAGCGTGGTGGTGTCGCACATTTTTGGCCGGTTCAGCGCCTCGCTTCTACTGCCGGCCATCAGTGACGACCTCATCGGTTCGTTCACGGGCGCAGGGTTTCTAGGCGCGGCGTACTTTGCCGGCTACATGGCGGGCGTCATCGCGGTCACGGCAATGTCGTCTCGTGTCGAGCCTGTCGCCTTGCTTCGCGGCGGGCTCGCGATGTCGGCCGCAGCGTTGGGCTTACTGACGATCGCTCCCACCTTCGGCGTCTTGGCGACTGGCGTGTTTCTCGCTGGCGTCGCGGGTGCCGGCATCTGGATTCCTGCACCAGTGATCGCTTCGTCGGGGCTGCCCGATCGACACCGCGGTCTTGTCATGGGCGCGCTGACGGCCTCGATGGGTGCCGGACTGCTGATCGTCAGTCAAGGCACGACCGCGTACCGATCGCTGACCGATGATGAAGGCGCGTGGCGCCCGATCTTCGGCACAGAAGCCGTCGTGACCTGCTTGATTCTCGTGCTTGTCTTGGTCGTGGCCCGAGGCGTTCGAACCGCCGGGCCGGCAGATGCGGGCGGAGAAGGCCGGGGGCCGCTGTTTGATCTCGACGGCCTGCGGTCGATCCCAAGCTGGGAGCTGCTGCTCACCTCGTATTGCGTGTTCGCCGTCCTGGCTGGATCGTGGACGCAATTTCTTGGCCTTGCGATGGAAGAAGATGCCGGGTTCAGCCGCAGCCACATCAACAATCTGTTCTCGGTCTTTGCGATCGGAGCGGTGATCGGCCCGCTCCTACTCGGGCGGTTGTCCGACAAGATCGGACGCGATCGCACGCTGGCCATCTCGTGCGGCCTCTGCATCGTCGCCAGCCTCCTGATTCCGATTGGGGCCGAACCCTTTGTCACGATTGCCGTGTTCTTGTTCGGGGCTGGCTCGTTTGGGGTTCCGCCAGTAACTGCGGCTGCGGTGCGAGACCACGTCGACGGTCGAGTCTTCGGTGCCACCTTCGGCGCGATGACCATCATCTACGCCATGTCGTCGATGATTGCCGCCCAGCTCGGCGGTGTGTTGGCCGATGCCACCGGTTCGTTTGATGCCGTGTACGTCGTGCTCGCCGGGGCGGCCCTCGTCGCCGCCCTCGCCGCCGAGACACGCCGCCGCCATCTCCTCCCCAACATGCGTGCACCACAACAGCCCTAGACGGTCGAGTGCACGCAACTTCCGCCTGCTCGCCCCTCTCCTCGAACCTGCGTGCACCACAACGGCCAGACCAGGTCCCACGCACTCAAGTTCGAGTGGGCTTGCGTTGGCAACCCGGGCGCGTAAGCGTGTCGGCATGATGCGACTTCGACAGATTGCCCTGGTGGCCAGCGAGCTTCGTCCGGTTGAAACCGACATCTGTGACCAACTCGGCCTTGAGGTTTGCTACCGCGACCCTGGTCTGTCGCACTTTGGCCTACGCCATGGTCTCTACGCCATCGGCGACCGTATCCTCGAAGTGGTGGTCCCCAAGCGAGAGGGCACAACCGCTGGCCGCTACCTCGAACGGCGGGGTGGAGACGGCGGTTACATGGTCATTCTGCAAACCGACGATCTCGCCACCGAGAAGGCCCGTATTGAAGACGCTGGATTCCGACTCGTCCACGAAGGTGGCGTAAGCGGCGACGGTGAGTCAATCAACGGCATTCATCTGCACCCCAAAGACGTTGGCGGTGCAATCCTCTCGATCGATCAGGCCGACCCGCCCGAGAGCTGGGGCTGGGCTGGCCACGACTGGCAGTACCACAGCCTCGACGGCGTCGTCAGCGACCTCGTCGCCGTCGACATTCAGGCGGACGATCCCGACGCCATGGCCGAGCGCTGGAGCAACGCCATCGGCCGACCGGCGAACGGCGCAACCATCACCCTCGACGATGCCGATATTCGCTTCGTCAAAGCCACCGACGGCCGAGGCGACGGACTAGCGGCTGCTGATCTCGTTGCCACCGATCGAAGCCGGGCCGGCGAGACGCTTGAGCTCTGCGGCACCCGCTTCAACCTCGTCTAGCTTCACCGGACGCAGGCTCGCTGATCAGCGGGTCTCGTTGAGCAACACGGATGGGTCGTAGAACCCGAGACCGTCGCCGTAGTCCCGATCGAACCCGAGCCGCATGCGGACGTCGGCGGGAAGAGCAAGCACGTCGGCCAAGGGAATCGATAAGAACTGATTCTCTTCCTGACGGAGCCAGCCAAGCGTGTAGGTGAGCACAACGCCGTAGCGCCATTCGTCGGCTGTGATGTTGGCGCCGCCGCCGTGCAATGTGCCGCCCAACCAAACCAGCACAGAACCGGCCGGCATTTCTGCTCGAACGACTTCGTCTGGCGTGGCGACCCGGTCGCCATCCCAGCGATGACTACCGGGCACCAGCTGCGTTCCACCGTTGTCAGCGGTGAAGTCAGACATGGCCCACATGGTGGCGAGGATCAGATTGGGGCGCGGCGGCTCCCAGTACGGAAACAGATTCTCTTCGCGGTGAAGGATCTGGTCGCGCGCTCCCGGTCCGATCTCGAGCGCTGCTCCCACGTTGAGCTGCCACTTCTTACAGTTGCCCAACAGGTGGCGATCGTTCAGCTGGCCGATGGTGGGATGCATCATGAGCTCACGCATTGCAGGCGATCGATGCATCAGGGCGATGACACGCCTGGTGTGACCGGGATAGAACTCTTTGGGGTCATCAGCTTTGACAGCTGCCGCTGCCATGTGCGCGTCAAGCTCGGTCCGAACCGCAGTGATCTCATCAGCCCCGGCCATGTCGTGCACGACGAGGCAGCCGGCCGCATCGAGCAGGCGATACATCTCGTCGAGATCGGTGTCTGCACTGCACTCCGGAATCGTGTTCGGCATGAGTCGAACCTACTCGTCGCCTGGTGTTCAGTACGAGACGGGATCCATCGTGTGATCGGTCGGGTCGAGGCTCGGCATGTAGACGTGGCACTGCGCGCTGTGAGGCCAAGCAACCCACGTAAGGACCGGTTCGTCACCGGTGCGCATGGCATGCGACTCGTGCGGCCGGTGCACGATCACATCGCCGGGCTGCTTTGCAGCCCATGTGTCGCCAACCTGCCACTCGAGCGACCCGCTGATCACGCCATAGATCTCAGGTGCCTCATGATGGTGCGCCGGGTACACAACGTTCGGCGCTTGCAGGCTGAAACCCAGCAGCAGATCGTCGCCCAAGACCGGCGCCCGGTAGCCCTTCACGAGCGGACCCGCCAGCAATGTGAAGCTGTAGCGGGGCTGAAACGCCAGCAACCCGGGAGACGGCTCAAGGTTCTTGTACGCCTCGTACCAGGGCAGCTCGTTTGCCGCTTCGCCAACCAACTGAGCGAGCGCAGCCCACGGTGATGGAGCATTGTCGACGGCCGGCCGCAGCCACTCATCCACAACGTCGAGCGACGGTGCCGGAACCGGAGCGGATGGCGGCAGCTTCTTCAGCGTTCGTGGCAGTCCAGCCAGATCAGGATTGGCCTGATGACCCACTGCCTCCTCGATGATCTCCGACACCTCACCAACCAGGCGATCCACAAGCTCAGACATGGCGTGAACATACAAACGCTGGCCCGTCCGGTGAAGGGCGTTCGCACGTTGTGGAAGGCCTAGCTCGTGCTCAAAATCGCCAAAGCCGCGCACCGTTCACGGCTAGCGTCTCTCCGTGGCTTTTGAACCCATTCATACCGACCGCCTGATCCTGCGTCAGTCGGTCATGAGCGACCTCGACGCCGCCATCGAGCGACGCAGTCTTCCCGAGGTGGCGAAGTATCAAGACTGGGAGATGCCCTACGACACCGAGCGGGCTGCCGAGATCATGGCCAAGCTCGTCAAGATGGATGGCCCAGAGAACGACAGCGGCTGGCAGGCCACGGTGGTCGACCGAGCCGAGCCCGACCGGATTCTCGGCGACGTCTATGTGGGCATCGAGTGGGACGGACGTAGTGCCGAGCTCGGCTTCACCTTCCACCCCGACTATTGGGGCAAGGGCTACGCGTCCGAGGCCGCCCAAGCAATGGTGCGCTATCTCTTCATCGACGAAGGCGTGAGCCGAGTGCGGTCATCGCTCCATCCCGACAATCCGCCTTCGGCTCGTGTGCTCGAGTCGTGCGGCATGATCTACGAGGGGCTGACCCGCCAATCGTTTTGGGTCGGTGACGAATGCTCAGACGACATGCTCTACGGCATGACGCGGGCCGACTGGGAGGCGTGGATCGAACGTCCACGGCACCGGCCCGAGAAGGTCGAACTGGTAGAGGTCACGGTCGACAACGCGGACGAAGTTGGTGAACTCGCCACTCACAAAACGCAAGAGCGCTTCGTGGCCACGATGGCGTTGAACTTCCAAGATGCGCTGATCTTCTCGAACCGCCCTGGCTCAACGCTCTGGTATCGGGCTATCGAGGCCGACGGCGACATCGTTGGGTTCATCATGACCAAAGAGATGAGCGAGTCGCAGGCCAATCCATACGTGGGGCGGCTCCTGATCGACCGGATGCACCAACGGCGAGGAATCGGATCGGTGGCCCTCGACATCTACGAGCAGCGTTGCCGCGAACTCGGGGCCACAGCAGTTGATGTGGCCTGGGCTGAGGGCCCGGGATCACCGGGACCCATGTACATGGGTCGGGGCTACGAGCCGACGGGCGAAGTGATCGACGGCGAGGTGCAGGCAGTCAAACAGCTGGGCTGACCCGTTGCCAGCCCGTCACCAACTACCACTCAGATGGGTTCGCTGGTCGAATTCCTTCGATGACCGCAACCACCTCAGGTTCGGATAGTTCGACGGCGAGGACACTGATCACAGCGTCACCCTCAATCCAGACGGCCGAGATCGATGTGCCAAAGCCGGTTTCACTGGTCTGCATCAGCACAGTGCGGGAACCGACTTGAAGCTCAGTGGCAGCGCCGATGCTCCAAGCCACCGACGCCTCGTCACCGTCGAACGGCTCGACGAAAATCTGGAAGCTTCGGAGGCCATTGCCGTACGAGGCGGTGTGTCCGCCGGGCGGGACAGTCGCCCCTTCCGCGGTGTAGAAGTGACTTTCGCTGGCGTGGCGCAGCTGAAGATCCCGAAGGCTCTCTGTTGTCGCAACTCCGTCGGCATCGATTTGAAGTCCCTCGGCGATCAGCGGTAGCTCTGCATTCGGCACGACGAGACTCGAGACCCAGACGTTGTAGCCGGCTTCATGGAAGCCAATAGCGAACGTCTGGTTGACTCCTTCCGAACCACGAACACTGATCGGCTCACCGAAGAGTTCGCTCGCCTCACCCGCTGACCAGCTCACGAAGACCACGTCATCGTCGCCACTCGGTGCCGTCACATCGGCAGGGCCGTACACGAGTGACTTGATGACCGTGAGAGGTTGATCGAAATCCGCGGCGCTCTGAGTATTGACCAGGGCGAGGTCGGCGGGGGCCCCGTCGGTCACGTATGCAGCAACACCGCCGTGAAGCGTGTCCGTGTCCGGGGGCAGGGTGTCAGCTGTCGTGTTCGTCTCAGCCTCCGCAACTTCGGCGATCGCCTCGGTCGTGGTCGCTGCTTCGGTGGTCGTCGTGCTGGCTGTTGAATCTGCGACTGGCGCAGTCGCCGCCTCCTCACCCGACCTCTGCTGCGCAAACAACGCCATGCCGATCACGGCCGCCGTCAAGATGGCGGAGACCAAGATGAGGGGTACCCGGCCAGACGTTGCCTCGACCGGCACCATCGGTGCCACATCACGGGTGCTTGCCCGCACCGCAGCATTGGCTTCTCGAAGCTTCTCTTCAATCATGATGCGTTTCCTTTGGGATCTGGTTCCGGCTCTAACTCCTCGGAGGCCGGCGAATCCTGCACGCCCAACTGGGCGGCGAGGGCACTTCTGCCTCGGTGAAGGTGCACTCGCACCGTGGCTGGCTCGCATTTCAGGACAGCTGCAATCTCGTCAACCGAGAGATCGTCGAAGTATCTGAGCGTCACTGCGGCGGCTTGCTTTGGCGAGAGCTTTCGGATGGCGGCCAACGTGTCGGCGGGATCATCGTTTACCGGCTCGACTCGTGGTCGTTCTCGCGACAATCGCAGCAGCACCTTGGTTTCGACCGATCGCCTGCGCAGGGCCGAGCGGGCAAGGTTTATCGCCACCCGCCTGACCCAGGCGTTCGGATTGTCGTGGTTCGCCAGTTCACGCCAGTGTTCTTTCGCCTTGATGAACGCCTCCTGAGCCAGCTCCTCAGCAGCAACTGACCCGCCACTGAGCGCGAACACGACGTTGACGACACGTCGATATTCACTCCGGTAGAAGTCGTCGAACGTCAGGGCAGTTTCGGTTGGACCCAGCGAGCTGCCACTGGCGGTCCGAAGATGCGACATGCCCTACCAACGATCGACGGGCCCGATTTGTTTACAACGGTGCACGAAAACTCGGACGCATTCAGGTGGACGGCTAGTAGAGGTTGCGGCGGTAGTCGACGTCGACGAGACGGTCGGTTGTCCCGGCAATCAGGCGCTTCGCTCGCGATCCCGTGCCGTTTGGGTCGGCAACGAGAGCGCCGAGCGTTGGGAGGTCGGCTTCGGCGGCATGGGTTGCGGCATCCCAGGCCCCAGCGGCGGCGAGCGCGGGCGTCGGACGCAGCTGGACACTCTGCACGTCGAGCACGACGCCGAGCTTTGGCGTTTTCCCGTTCACTGTTGCTGCGTTCCGCAGCGCATCGTCGGTGGTGACGTGCGCGGCACCGGCAACATGCAACGAACGACTGTCGCCGGGAACCAGGAACAAGAGCGACGCCGCCGGGTTAGCGACGATGTTGCGGAGCGAATCGGCAATTCGGTTTCCGGGACGGTCTGGCACGAACAGGGTTTGGCTGTCGACCACGGTCACAAAGCCAGGAGGGTCACCACGCGGTGACACGTCGGCTTCGGCATCGACCAGCGACGTTCCCAGTGCGGCGAACGGCGAGGCGGCGATGAAGGCAATGCTGTCGTCGTTCAGCTGCGGGTCGGCTGCAGGGTCTGCCTCAGCATCCGGTTGGTCGGCCGCTGAATGGGCAGTCCACAACTTCGATCGAATGAACGCCTTGGCACAGTGTGCGTAACTCTCCGCTGGCGTCAGCGCCAACGTGCCGTCGTCGTGAAGGCCGGCTGATCCGTTGACGCGGAACGTGTGGCGAACGCCGGGAATCACACCGAGTAGGCCAGCGAAGGGCTGGCCGGCAAGGCGGGCCGCGACGGCTGTCCGGTGTTCTTCCGGAACAGGAACGAGCAGCGTGCCGTCGGCGGCTTGCGAGACGAAGGCCTCGTCTCCCCCGGCGGCAAACACATGAGGTTGGCCGGCATCGTCAACCGTTGTGACGAATGCGAGCCGGCACATCGCAAGAAAGTCGCTCGGAGATGAGCGGAGCGGGCCAGACGCGATCTTGCCGGTGACGGTCGGTGGCGGCGACTTGATGACGCTACGCAGCTCGGCCTCGGTCTGGACGATGCGCCTCTCCACAACCGGAGGCTAATTCAGCCCCGTCGCTTAGCCGTAGCCAAGGAACGTTCGCACCAAATCGACGACGGCGTCGTTGTCCTTCGGGGAGTGGTTGCCGGTGATCCACTCGAGTTGGGTTTCGCCCGGAATCTGCGGGACGTGTTCACCGAACTCGTCTGGCGTGCCGAACGGATCCTTCATGCCAGAGACAAAGAGCGTGGGAACCTTAATCTGAGCGAAGTGCTCGGTGCGCAGCTTCTCGGGCTTGCCTGGCGGATGAAGTGGATACGACAGAAGCGCCAGAGCGGCTGCTGGCAGACCTTCAGCGACGGCGACCGAACACGCTCGGCCGCCAAAACTGCGTCCGCCGTATGCGATCTTCTTCGGCGAGACACCGAGCTCCTCCGCCAGCTCTTCTCCGGCGGCCACGACCTTCTTCACCGCGTTCGGCACGCTCGTGGTTGCAAGCGTGAGGCGACGAACTTCGAGCTCAGGAATGCCATCTTCGATTGCCACGAGCGTGGCGTGTTCGCGATCGGCACTCGCTCCGGGCGTCACGATCAGCCCTCGGGGCCGATTGCGTTTGGTAAA